>NZ_JBHYVC010000013.1:0-150492 GCF_042749965.1 Streptomyces sp. NPDC059454
CCGCGGCGGGCGGCCGCGCCCCCGGGCCGGGCCCCCGCGCCCCCCCACGTCCGGGTTCCCGTCACCACCCCCGAGTGGTTCGACGACACCCCTCAAATGGTTCGACGGCACCCCTCCCCGCGCGCCATCCTGCGAGCCGGAAGCCACACCGACCGCCCGCCCCCGGAGGACCGTTGAACCCCGCCATCCGCCACATCACCTTCGACTGCACCGGTGACCCCTACGACCTCGCCACGTTCTGGAGCGCGATGCTGGGCAACCCGCTCGCCGACGACGACAAGCCCGGCGACCCGGAGGCCCTGATCGCGGACCCCGCCGGCGGACCCGGCCTGCTCTTCGTGCGCGTGGCGGAGGGCAAGACCGCCAAGAACCGCCTCCACTTCGACCTCCGGCCGACCGGCCGCACCCGCGCACAGGAGGTCGCCCGCGCCATCGGGCTCGGCGCCCGCCAACTGGCCGACCACACCCGCCCCGACGGCGGAGGCTGGGTCACCCTGGCCGACCCCGAGGGAAACGAGTTCTGCATAGAGCGCGGCGACCTGGACTGAAACGAACACGCGGTGACCGAAGCGCACGGACGCGCGTGCGTCCCTGCGTCCCTGCGTCCCTGCGTCCCTGCGTCCGAGAGTGTACGATCGTACGCATGTCGACGGACGACCACTTCGCGAACGATCCGCGCACGAATCTCGAGCGTATGCTCGCGGGCGACCTCTACATCGCCGACGACCCGGAGATCGCCCGCCGTCAGCAGCGTGCGATGCGGCTCGCGGCCCGCTACCAGGCCGCCTACCCCGAGAACCCCGCCGAGGCGAGGCCGATCCTGACCGAGCTCCTCGCCTCGGTGGGCGAGGACGTCGACGTACGCCCGCCGCTGTACGTCGACTACGGCAGCAACATCAGCATCGGCGCCCGCACCTTCGTCAACTACCACCTGACCGCCCTGGACGTCGCCCGGATCACCATCGGCGAGGACTGCCAGATCGGCCCGAACGTCCAACTCCTCACGCCCACCCACCCCGTGGAGCCGGAGCCCCGCCGCGACAAGCTCGAGGCCGCGCTCCCCATCACCATCGGCGACAACGTCTGGCTCGGCGGCGGCGCGATCGTCTGCCCCGGCGTGACCATCGGTGACAACTCCGTCATCGGCGCCGGCGCGGTGGTCACCAAGGACATCCCCGCGAACGTGGTGGCCGTGGGCAACCCGGCCCGCCCGGTCCGCACCCTCTGAGCCCCGGCCGCGGACCATGGCCACCGGACACACCGACCCCCGCCGCCGCGAGCGCATCCTCGCGGCGGCGCTCGACCTGATCGCCGAGGAGGGCGTCGCCGGCGTCTCCCACCGCAAGATCGCCGCCCGCGCCCGGGTCCCCCTGGGCTCGATGACGTACCACTTCACCGGCATCGACGACCTGCTGCTCCAGGCCTTCACCGGCTACGCCGACCACGTGGTGACCCTCTTCGAGGACCACCTCGCCGGCGCCACCACCGCCGACGAGGCCCGCGAAGCGGTCACCGACCTCATCCACACCCTCTCCGAGGGCCCCCGCCGCGACCTGATCCTCACCCAGGAGCTCTACACCCTGGCCGCCCGCCACGAGCCGTACCGCGACCTGTGCGCACGCTGGATGCGCCGCAGCCGCACCCTCCTGGAGCACCACTTCCCCCCGTCCACGGCCCGCCGACTGGACGCCCTCATCGAGGGCCTCGCCCTCCACCGCGCCCTGGACGACACCCCGTCCGACCGCGCACTCACCCGCGAGGCGGTCGCCCGCATCACTTTCACACCCTGAACCTTGAAATGCCGCGGGAGAAAAGGTTGTTGACGACTGCATGACCCGACAACCGGCCCCCCGCGCCCTGTCCGACGAAGCCCTCTCCGCCCTGCTCGGCCGACAGCGGTTCGGCACCCTCGCCACCGTCAAGCGCAGCGGCCACCCCCACCTGACCACCATGCTGTACAGCTGGGACCCCGGGGCCCGCACCGCCCGCTTCTCGACCACGGCCGACCGGGTCAAGCTCAAGCACCTGCGACACGACCCGCGCGCGGCCCTCCACGTACAGGACGGCGACCCGTGGTCCTTCGCCGTGGCCGAGGGCGAGGCCGAGGTCTCCGGCCCCACGACGGTCCCCGGCGACGAGGTCGGCCGTGAACTGCTCGGTCTGGTCCCGGAGACCGCGGGACCCGAGGACGAGGACGCGTTCCTGAAGCAGCTGGTGGCCGAACGCCGGGTGGTCATCCGGCTGAAGGTGAACAGGCTGTACGGAACGGCCCTCGACATCGAGGGGTAGGCGGACGGGGTGAGGGTGCGAGGGCCGGTGCGGGCGGTGATGACGCATCGGCCGCCCGCACCGCTCCGATGCCGGTACCCGCACCCGAGTGCCCCCGGGCGCGGGCCGGTTCGGTTCGGTTCAGTTCAGCATGTTCCAGATGACCGCCGAACGGGCCTCGGAGACCAGATCGTCGAGGGCCGAGCCGCCGTCGCCGCCGCGTCGGGGCTCCGGTGCCCGCTGCTGCGGCCCCTCCGGCTTGATGGCCCACAACGAACCACCGCCGGGGAGGGCGGCGACGCCCGGGAAACGCAGATCACCGGCGATCCACAGCACCCCCCGGCCGTCGGCCATCCCGAGCCAGACGTCGGCGGGGACGTTCCCCCGGAACGACGCCGCGACGCTCTTGTCCGGTGCCAGCAGCAGTACGCGGCGCTCGGCAGACTTCTCCGGGGTCTCCTCCAGCCGGCACGGCCACACCTGCCAACGGTTGTTCTCCAGGACCCGCAGCAACCGCTTCGGAGCCACCACCGACATCGATATCCAGGCCACCGCGCCGCCGATGAGGACGGGAACGAGCACGAGGAAGGGTATGTACGTCCCCAGCACCGCGCTGAGGACGGCCATGACGACCAGCATGAACAGGATCAGCCAGAGGCAGCCGCGGTTCGCGCCTCTCCTGATCTGCTCCACCTGCGCCCGCACCCCGGGCGTGCCCACCGCGGGATGCGGTGACACCTGGTACCCGTACTCCTCGGCAAGCATCCGTTCCCCCGATGCGTCGGCTGTGCCGGACGTGTCGTCCGCATGCTAGGGCAGCCGTCGGCGCACCTGCCAGACGGGTTCGTGCCGGACCGGAACACGCGCTCCGCGTCCTGACCGCCCGTGCCGTTCCCGCACGGTGGCGCGCCGGCGGCCTTGACCCGTCTCCGCGTGACCTGACGGGCCGGACGGCCGGCCGTGGTGCGCTGTTAGCGTTCCTCCTCGGGCGAGGGGGAGAGGACACGAGATGACACCGACGGCGTTTCCCATCGGCGGGGACCTCCCCGTAAGGCGGCTGGGGTTCGGGGCGATGCACCTGCCCACGGAACCGGGCCCGGCCCGCGGGACCTCCCTCGCGGTCGTCCGGCGGGCCGTCGAACTGGGCGTCACACTGATCGACACCGCGTACCTGTACGGCGGGGGAGCCAACGAGGAACTCCTGGCCGAGGCCCTGCACCCCTACCCCGAGGGCCTGTTGGTCACCACCAAGGTCGGCGTCGCCCGGACGGGCCACGGCGGCGAGTGGAAGCTCGACGGCCGGCCGGCCGTCCTGCGCGACCAGGTCGAGCAGGCCCTGCGCCGCCTGCGCGTCGAACGGATCGAGCTGCTCCAACTGCACCGCGTCGACCCCGAGACACCGCTCGCCGACCAGGTGGGCACGCTGCGGGACCTGCGGACCGAGGGCAGGATCGGCAGGATCGGCCTGTCCGAGGTCACCGTCGGCCAACTCGACGAGGCACGCCGGATCACCGACATCGCGAGCGTCCAGAACCGGTACAACCTGCTCGACCGCGAGCACGAGCCCGTTCTCGCCGCCTGCGAGGCGGCGGGCATCGCGTTCCTGCCCTGGCGCCCCGCCGCCTGGGGCGAGTCGGGGGCGAGGGAGGAGGTCACCGCCGTCGCGGCCGAGCTCGACGCGACCCCCACCCAGGTCGCCCTCGCCTGGCTCCTCGCCCGCTCACCGGTGATCCTCCCGATCCCCGGCACCACTCGGATCGACCACCTGCAGGAGAACCTCGCCGCGGACCGCCTCGACCTGCCCCCGGAACACCGCGAGCGCCTCGACCGTCTGTCCGGGGCGGTGGCGTAGGGCTCCGTGAGGACCGATGGGGGCCCGCTGGACGCCGACGCGGGCCGGCTGTCCTTCCTGTGGGTGAGTGACGTGTGCCGGGAGCGCATCGCCCCGGCACTCGTCCGGGTGAACGCGTGCTCTTTGCACCGGTTCTCGGCGCGACTCCCCGAAGGGGCCGTGGGCAGCCCGGTCGCGGGGCCGCGGAACGTCTGACGGCCACGCGGGGCTGCGAAGGGTCCGGAACGGACGTGCCGGACCCTTCGCCCGGCATCACTACGATCTGCGCTGCTGTGGGCCGATGCATCCGCACCTACCGCCATGCACGCGATCGACCTGCTGCTATGCGGCGATGCAGGCGGCGTGGACGCCCGGCCGTTCCGCGAGACGACGGGGAGGGACACATGGCGCACGAGCCGGAGGTGCAGGACCGGGGACAACGGCCTGGGCAACAGCCGGGGGAACGGCCGGGGGAACGGCCGGGGGAACGGCTGGCGCGGCTGCTGCGACGCTGGTGGGAGGAGGCCGGGAGCGTGTCCGGCGGCACACGCCCCACACAGCAGGCACTGGCCTCGCGACTGGGCATCGACCAGACGACGCTCTCGCGCTACCTCAACCCGAAGCACGCGTCGACCGCTCCGCCGAGGGTGGTGGAGGCGCTGCACGCCCACCTGCGTGCCCCGGCGGCGGAGCTGGAACGGGCACGTGAGCTGTGCCGGGCGGTGCTGGAGGAGAACAGCGGCCAAGCGGCCGCCGTCACCGGCCCGGAGCCCACCGACGCGGCCGACGCCGCGGGCGGCACGGGCGGGCGCGACACCTCGGATCGGCCGGGGCGGTCCCGGTGGGTGCGGCCGACGCTGGTGGCCGCGGCGGTGGTACTGGCCTTCGTCGCCGGAGCGGTCGTACGTGACCAGTACACCCCCCACCCCCGGACCGCGGCCGACGGCGTGGCGGCCGGCGCCGTTCCGGCGAGCGGCGCGCCGCTGGAGTGGCCGCTGCTGAAGAAGCGGAAGGAGGACCAGTTCACCCGTGGCCGCGCCCTGCAGCACCTGCTGAGGGCGCACGGCTACGAGGTGAAGGCGGACGGGTTCTTCGGGGACGAGACCCGGGACGCCGTCATGGACTTCCAGCGCGGGAACAACCTGCCGTCCGACGGCAAGGTGGGCAAGGACACGTGGCCCGAACTGGTGAAGCCCTTCGGACGGGGAGCCGACGGGCACGCGGTCCTGGCCCTCCAGGAGCTTCTGCACAACGCGGGCCAGGGCGGCACGGAGGTCTCGGGGAAGTTCACCGCGGCGACCGCCGAGGACCTGAGGTTCTTCCAGAACAGCCACGGCCTGCGGCCGAACGGCCACGCGGACGTCGACACCTGGCTGGCCCTGCTGGTGTTCCAGCGTCCGCCGGCCGGCGCCCCCGCGTACCAGGGGTCCACGAGCCCGCTGCCCTCCACACCGGCGTGAGCGGGCCGTCCCGGCCGTCCACGTGAGACACCCGCACGGGGCGGGCGGCCCGTATGCACGCCGCCCGCCCCGTGCCGCATGATGCGCGACGTCCTCTCCCGTCGGGCATAACAGCAGGTCAAAGCTCCTTCCTGTGGATTGCACGAGGGCTGCATGGATGCGCCTGTGCAGACCCCCGGGAATGTCTTCCCGCACCCCGCTCCCGCGGTCAGTCTGGGTGCTGTGCCCGGCGCTCCCCGGACAACCCGCCCTCGTCGGCGGACGACGTGCCCGGGGCGCCACGCCGGTGCGCTTCCCGACCACTCTCCACCCGAAGGGGTACCTCCATGTCCGCTGTCCGCAAGACCGTCCTGTCCGCGCTGTCGACGATCGTCCTCGCCGGTGGGCTGGCCGTCGGCGCCACCGGCACGGCGAGCGCCGCCGCCTGCCCGTCCACGGCCTCCCCGAAGATCGACGGCGCGATCGCCGGCTGGTCCCTGAGCTGCTCGGGCGGCTCCGTGCGGGTGTCCGGCTGGCTCGAGGACACCCGCATGGACGGCAAGTGCGCCCTGGTCCGCATCGTCGGCGGCAACGGCGAGTACCGCACGAAGCAGGCCTGCGGCTCCGGGGTCCGCGAGCAGTTCGACTTCGCCTTCGCCGGGACGAGCGAGGCCCAGGTGCGCCTGGCCATCGCCTGAACCCCGTTCCGGAGCGGGCCGCGACGCCCGCCCCGGAACGTCCGAGGTGCGCACCCGCCCGACGGGGAGCCCGGGCGGGTGCGCACCCCCTGCCGGCACGACCGGCGGCGGAGGCCGGTGCGCGCCGCCGGTCCGGCGGAGAACCGGCCTCCGCCGGCCATGGCGGACCGCGGCATCCAGGACAGCCGTCCTTCCGGGTCCGTCCACGGATGCGTGGCCGTACGGAGCCGGCCGCGAGGAAAGAACGAGGAACGAGGCAGGCACGTGAACGCGGACAAGGGTTCCCTGCGCGACCTCATGACGGCGTGGGCGGTGATGACTGCCCTGGCCCTCACCCCGGCCGTCTTCACAGGCGCCCCTGCCGGAGCCGAGGCCGAGGCGCCGGCGACCACCCTGGTCTTCGACAAGAACCCCGACGATCCCACCGATTCGACGCTCTCGGTCCACCGGGGCGGGAAACCGTGGGCCACCTACCGGGCCGGATCGGGTCTCGGCGTCCAGGACGACTGCGCCCGCGCCAAGGGCTGGATGCCGGTCGGGAACTGGCGGATCCGGTCCAGGACGCGCACCTACGACGGCAACCTCGTCAAGGGGTACGCCGTCCACCTCCAGGACATGACGTGCTCCCGGGGCACGGTGACGCGCACGGAGATGTTCATCCACTCCGAGACGAACCGCGACGGCAGCGCGGGCACGTCCGAAGCCCGGCGTTGGGACGGCCCCGGCGACTACAGGTCCAACGGCTGCGTGAAACTGCACCCGACGGACATCAGGGCGATGTTCCGCCTCCTCGACCGCATCGGCTGGCCGACCCACCTGCGCGTGGTGCCCTGACCCGGGCGGAGCGGCCCGGCATGTCGGGCGGAGCGGCCCGGCACACCGGGCGGAGCGGCCCGGCACACCGGGCGGAGCCACCCGGCACACCGGGCGGAGCCACCCGGCACACCGGGCGGAGCCACCCGGCACACCGGGCGGACCCCCGGCCGCCGGAGGGCTTCGGCAACGGCTGCTCCGGCGCCGCGGGGGCACGTCACCGGTCGGGCAGGTCCCCGGGTGACGAACCGGGAGAACGGGACCGGACGTCCTCGCCCGGCCGGGGCACGCGCAGCCCACGAACACGCGCCGCCGAGGAGCGCGATCCCTTCACCCGCCCAGGCGGACGGGCCCGTGCGAGCGGCCGGTCAGTCGACGAGGGCGGTGGCCTCGATTTCGACGAGGACGCCCGGCTCGAAGAGGCAGTCGACGCCGATGAGCGACGACGGGGGAAAGGGCTGCGGCAGCCCTATCTCGTCCGCGACGCTCTCGACGCCCGCCATGAAGGCGCCCATCTTCTCCGGCTCCCACTGGGTGACGTAGAACGTCAGCCGCACCACGTCGTCGAACGTCGCGCCGGCCCCGGCGAGACCGCGTGCGGTGTTCCGCAGCGCCTGCGCGACCTGTCCGGAGAGGTCTCCTGGCGCGACGGCTGTCCCGTCCGCGAGGCTGGAAATCTGCCCACTGACGTGGACATGCTTGCTTCCGGTGCCGACGGCGACGTGATGGTAAGGCGTGGGCTGCAGCAAGCCCTCAGGGGTGAAACGGCGAACGGACATGATGGTCTCTCCTTCGGATGACGGACCTGGTATAGCTTTGATATCTAGGAGACGAAGGACACTTCAACGAGACCAGGTTTCATGACCGATACCGCCGCTTCCCGTGACGATGAGCTGAGCATCCCGGCGCCGCACCGTGAACTGCTCGACCAAGTGCTGGACAAGTGGTCGTTGAGCGTGCTCAGCGAGCTGTGCGAGGGACCGTGCCGGTTCAACGAGCTGCGTCGCGCGATCCCCTCGGTCACACAGAAGTCACTGACCGCCACCCTGCGCAGGCTGGAGCGCAACGGCATCGTCGAGCGCGAGGTCGTGAGCTCCAGGCCCGTCGCGGTGGAGTACCGGATCACTCCCCTGGGGAAGACCATGCGCCCTCCCGTCGACGTCCTCCTGGACTGGGCGCGGACGTACATGCCCCAGATCGAGAAGGCACGAGAGGCCTTCGACGCCGAGTGAGAAGCGGAACGGGAAACCCGCCCGCGCTCCACCCCACGCCTCGGTCGTCACCGACAAGGCGACATGCCGCTCCGCCCCTCCCTCCGGACGAACCTGCCGGGCCTGTCACCGGTTCCCCGGAACCGGCCCGCCCCGCGCCACGACGTGCACACGGTCCGCGAACCGGGCGCCGGGAAACAGCGAACGAAGAAGCCGGCGAACCCACGCCCCGCCGCACCGGCCAAAGACCGGGCCAGGCCCGCCCGGCGGGTCACGGGGCCGTACGCCGTAGGCTCCCGGCCATGCACAGCACCCTGACGGAGCACGCCCGGTGCCTGTACGGCGACGAGTACCGCCCCGCACCGGAGTGCGGCCTCGACCACGACGAGAGCCACTTCCTCGAGGAGCTGACCTTCGCCGACGCGGACGCGATCCTCACCATGCTGCGCGAGCTCTGCCCCCACCTCGTCGACGGCCATCTGCCCGTCCGGATCCGCAACCTCGCCTACCGGCTGGCGCTGCTGCAACGCCCCGACGACGCGCCCCTGATGCGCGAGGCCGCCGACAGCCTGCGGCTCCACGGCCCGGACTGGGACCACATCGCGGCGGACCTGACGAGACGCGCGGACGCCCTGTGAAGAACGGTCTGCTCAGGCCCTGATGCGTAGGCAGCGCCGAGGGAAGGCCGAAAAGTGGTGCTTGACGGTTCAACATACTTGTTGTGAGCATGCGCATGACGTCCTGAGATCGGAGTCCTTCATGCGTCTGAAGTCTCTCGCCCTCGCGGCGATACCCGCGGCCTTCCTCGGTGTCATGGCATCCGCGCCCAGCGCGTCGGCGTGGTCTCCCGGGAACTGCCAGACGGGTACGTTCTGCGTCTGGCCCGAGTACTGGTACGGCGACACGGACATGCCGCCGTCGCTGGTGACCGACGGTGAATGGTCGGGCAGCGCTCTCGGCCACATCTTCTACAACAGGACGTCCCAGGACGTCACGATGACGTACGTCGTCGTCGGACACGAGGAGCAGGGGCCTGAGACGGCATGCGTCTCCAGCAATCACGGCAGCTACTTCACGATGCCCATGCACGTCACGGACATCGCCTGGCGCGAGGACGACGGCAGCCCCTGCTGGTGACCGCCCCGAGCCGCCGTCTCCAGCAGCGCCGGAGCACGCCGAGTGTCCTCGACCCACGGGTGGAGACCTCTCCGGGGGAGAGCCTCCACCGCTGACGGTCAGGAGACACCGGTACGGCCGTCTCGCGGGCTCCGCCGTCCGGGAGGGCCGTTCACCCGATTCCCAGCGGCACCGACGGTGTGCGAGGCTCGGCCGGTGTCCGTCTCCCGAAACGAATCCGCCTCGCGGTACGCCCTCGACCTGATGCGCCGGCAGTTCGACCTGACGTGGTCGCTGTTCGAATACCACCTGGAGAGGCTCGAACCCGACGACTTCCTGTGGGAGCCCGTCGGCAACTGCTGGACGGTGCGTCGGGCCGACGACGGGACGTGGGCGCCGGACTGGGCGGAGAGCGAGCCCGACCCCGTCCCCCTGCCGACTGTCGGCTGGCTGAGCTGGCACATCGGCTGGTGGTGGAGCGTGGCCATCGACCACGCCCGGAACAGGACGCCCCGGGAGCGGGGCGACATCACCTGGCCGGGCGCGGGCGAGCCGACCGTCGAGTGGCTGCGCGCTCTGCGCACCGACTGGCTGGAGGCCCTGGACCGGCTCACCACCGCCGACCTGGACTCGACCGCCCCGTTCCCGTGGCAGGACGACCCCCGGCACACCGTCGCGGACATGGTCGCCTGGGTGAACGCCGAGCTGATGAAGAACGTCGCGGAGATCGGCCAACTCCGCCTCCAGCGAGCGGCCGACCACCCGCCGGCCGCCACGAACTGACGGCCGGTCCCTGCGGCAAGGCCCCGCTCACCACCATGCGTCGAGGACCGCGGCCGGCACGGCCGCCTCGGAACGTGATCACCGTGCAGGGGTGAGCAGGAGTCCGGAAAACCTTTCAGCCGGCCCGGCCCAAGGCCACGGTGCGGGAGCCGGGTGCGAAGTCGCCGAAGGACTGGTGCCAGGACTCACCGGGCCAGTAGTACGTCACACGGCCCTCGACGGGCCGGTAGCGGGCTGTGTAGAGCGTCCCCGGCCCCTGCTCGTCGGCGGATCGGTACAGCGGCGGCTTCAGCATCGCCGCCACGTCCGCACCCGCGGCGCGAACGGCGCGCAGCCGCTCCTGCGTCCGCATGGCCCGCCGGACGAGGAGAGGGCAACCTAGCCAATTGTGCGGGAGATCCACCAGGCGTCCGCCGTCACACCGCTCACGCGCGTGGATCCTCGATCTCCCCGTTCCACGGAGAGCGTTCCGCACGTCTGCACCCTGTGCGGGCATCGCCCGGATCAGAAGCCCGGCGGCTCCGAAAGGGAGTGCGGGAGAGCCGTCGTGCTGCGAGACTGCGCCGATGATCGACGTGCCTGCTGCTGTGCTGGATTCGTTGTACGGACTCGCGTTCGGCGACGCGTTCGGCGACCGCTGGTTCGGCATCCTGCGCAGGAACGGTCCGGCAGCCCTGGAGGCGCGGACGCCGCCCCCGGAACCGCTGTGGCGGTGGAGCGACGACACCGCTCAGGCGCTGGTTCTCGTCCGGGAGCTCGTCGAGGGCGGGGGCATCGTCGACCAGGACCGCCTGGCCCTGCGCCTCGCGGCGGCCTACGCCGAGGACACGCACCGCGGCTACGGAGCCTCGATGCACGACGTGCTGCGCCGGATCGATGCGGGCGAGCCCTGGCAGGAGGTGGTCGCCGGACAGTTCGGCGGCCAGGGCTCCTGGGGCAACGGCGCGGCCATGCGCGCCGCCCCGCTCGGTGCCTGGCACGGCGCCGACCTCGACGCGGTCGCCGAACAGGCCGCCCGCCAGGGCGCGGTCTCGCACCACCACCCCGAGGCGGTCACCGGAGCGGTGGCGGTCGCCCTGGCCGCGGCGCTGGCGACTCGCAGCCGGGGCGGTCCCACCCCGGCCAGATCGGACTTCCTCCGGGCAGTCGCCGAACGACTCCCCGACAGCGACGTCCGGTCGGGAGTGCGGATCGCGTCCCGGATGCCGGAGCACACCTCGGTCCGGCACGCCGCGGAGGTCCTGGGCTCCGGCTACCGGATGTCGGGGCCCGACACCGTCCCGTACGCCCTGTGGTGTGCGGCGGGGCACCTCGACGACCTGCACGAGGGCCTGTGGGTCACGGTCGCCGGGCGCGGCGACATCGACACCACCTGCGCCATCGCGGGCGGGGTCATCGCCGCCCGCACCGGCGTTTCCGCCCTTCCTCCCGCATGGCACGCGGCCCGTGAACCGCTGCCCCCGGTCGTGGCGTAGCAAGGATTCCCACCGGGATGAGTTCAGCTGCCGCCGGCAGATGAGTGCGTATCCGGGAAGCGAGGAAGACTTCGTGGGTGCTGTCGTGGTTCTCCCGATGGCTCCGCAGGCGGTGGAACCAGTGCAGGTGGGCGAATGCGCGCTCCACGGCCGAGTGTCGGGTGTCCGGGCCGGAGCCGTGTTCGGTGCCGCGGCGGTATGACGCGATCGCATGTGCTCTTCTACTCTTCGCGGCCTCCGTCATCCGGTGTCACAGCGACGATCGCCACGGTCGGGGGCGGCGGAGACGGCGTGTACACGTACGCCACGGCCAACCCCGGCACGCCGTCTCGGGGCTCGATTCTCGTCTTGCGTACCTCTGTACCGTCGTGACGGGGAGGCCCGAGCCGCACGCCGAGACGCGGAGCCTGTTCAAGCTCCTGCCGTAGCGCTTCCAGGTCCTGCTCGGCTCCTAAATCCTTCGCTCGCTGGGCAGCCCGTACGGTGACGGCCGCAATCACACCACTCACGTGCGTGGATCCTCCTGCTTCAGCTGTGCCGCCAAGTCGAGGCCCTCCTGTATGGCGATGTCGAAGTCAGGGTCCTGGTAGAGGCGAATCCGTCCCCGGTAGTCGACGATCACTGCAGCGACCGCATTGAGGTCCGTCTCCGACGAGGCCTCCAACGCACGCTGGAGATCCGCTTCGAAGGTTTCCTGATCGCCAGGGAAGCCATGCCCGGACCGCAGAGCGGCCCGGATGTCGCCGATGGTCCTCAACGGCAATGGCGCAGGGATGGGTGTTTCTACGTGCTCCGCGCTCACGATCTTTCACTCCTTGATCTCCCGCGTCTTACGAAGAGTGTCCTACATGTCCGCATCCTGTGCAGTGATCGTTCAAGGTCGAAGGAGGGGGCCTCGGCAAGGGACGGCTTTCAGGTTTCCGCAGGTGCGCGAGGGTCGGGCATCGTCCTCTGACCTCGGCACATGGCATTGCCGGAGAGCGGGCAGGGAAGCGTGCCGGCTACTTCCGCCGGATCGTCCGTACGAAGGACGCCCAGGTGGCGTGGCCCACTGTGATCACGGGGCCCTCCTCGTTCTTGGAGTCGCGGATGTGCATCCTGTCGTCGCGGATCGCGCATTCCACGCACTCACCTCCGGCGCCGTTGCTGTACGACGACCTGACCCAAACCAGAGAGTGCCCTGCCGGGGCTGTGGTGCTCACTTCGAGTACTCCTTCACGACAGACTTGATGAGCTGGGCGGAGCGCTGTGGACTGAGCGCCGCGGCGCGTAGGCCGTCGAACGCCCTCGTGTACTCCCGGACATGGTGCTCGCCCTCCAGGTAGACGGCATCCGTGATGCCGTCCCGGTACACCAGGTCCGGGTCTTCCGGTGCCGGGAAACCGAGCATGGTGAAGGAGCCAGTGATCGGATAGGTGCCCGAGTCGAAGGGCAGTACCTGCAGGGTCACGTTGGACAACGCGGCTGAGTCGAGGACCCGCTCGAGTTGCTCCCGCATCAGCTCCCGATCGCCGATGACGTTGCGGACGGCCCCCTCGTTCACGATGAACCAGGCTTCGGGAGCGTCCGGTCGTGTCAGCATCTCCTGACGCTCCAGCCGCACACGTACGGCCCGGTCGATGTCCTCGGCCGACAGGTAGGCGCCCGTCGTGTGCAACTCGCGGGCATACGACGTGGTCTGCATGAGGCCCGGCAGCACCTCGCACTGGTATTGACGGAGCGTGGAGGCGTCCTGTTCCAGGCCGATGTAGATGTTGAACCACTCGGGCACGCCCGCACCATGGACCTGCCACCACCCGCGCGTCTTTGCCTCCCGCGCCAGTGACTTGAGGAACTCGCGCAGCTCGTCGCTCGTGTCGTAGAACCGGCACAGTGCGTCGATGTCGGACGGCTGGACCCTGCCGCTGCCCGTCTCCATGCGGTTGACCTTGGAGCCGCTCCAGTCCAGTGCCTCGCCGACCTGGACGCAGGTCAGTGCGCTCTTCTCCCGGAGCTTCTTCAGCTCGATCGACAGACGCCGTCGGCGTGCCGTCGGTGAACCGGCCATTTCGATCCTCTCAAACCCCGGGCCTGTAACGAGTGTTCAGTCTCGTGCCAAGAGGGTGACTTGCCAATCACACGGAAGTGGGAATCCCGCCGTGCACATTGCATGGCGGGATGTGCCGGCTCCATGCTGAACACCGGCGGAAGACGCAGAGTGATGACTCGTGACGCTCCGCTGGTGAACGACGGGTGTGAACACCGATGGGAGAGCCCTCTTGATCCAGGAAGCGTGCCCGACACGAAAGCCGTGGAACGTGGAGTTCACCGCCCACCCCGAGGAGGTGGCCGCACTGAGGCGCGTCGTACGCCTCTGTCTGACGGCCTGGAACCTGCACGGGCTCGTCGACGCGGCCCAACTGTGCGTCAGCGAGCTCGTGTCCAACGTCGTCACCCACGTCGGCCTCGGCACGCCGGGCTCACTCGCGGTCTCCGTGAACGGCGCGTACCTGCGCATCGAGGTCCACGACCCCGACACCCGGGCCCTGCCCACCCTCGTCACCGCCGACATCGACGCCGAGGGCGGGCGGGGCATGGCACTCGTCGAAGCCCTCACCGACCGCTGGGGTGTCCAGCTCCACGAGGACCGCAAGGTGACGTGGTGCGAACTGGCCACCGGGCTCACGCCACCGGCCGGCATCACGACGGACCCGTCGGTGACGCGTGCCGAGGCGCTGCTGGACATGTACGCGACGCTGAGGCCGCCGACCTGCCGCTACGAACTCGGGTTCGGCAGGGTGGGCCGTACGGTGGCGGAGGAGTCCGTGATCGACGTCATCACGGACTTCCTCCGTTGGCTCCAGGTCCACGGCTGCGACGTGGACGAGGTGCTCGACCGTGCGCAGAGCCGGTTTGACGATGCTTTGTCGAGTAGCGGGTCGTGAGGTTGGATCAGGACGTCAACGCATCTCGGAAGAAACCCACAGAAGGGCCCTCCGGTGCCCCCACTAGTAGGGCCCGATCGAGCAGCCCGTTGTTCTGTTCGCAACTGGTCTCCGGGAGCAGGACGCAGGCGTGACAGGCGGCGAGGTTGATGCTGTCCGCGCCGGACGCCTCCGACTCGATGCATAGGGGATCGGCGCTGCACCACTCGGCCCGGCGCAGCGCCGACCGAAGGCTCGTGACCAGTTTGCGAGGTTCACCCTGAGCGACGAGTCCACCGAGGCTCCCCGCCGAATCACTGGTCGCTGTGTAGATCAACAATCCGGCCATGGAGCCGTCGGTGTACAGACGCTCCCTCAGAGACGCCGCGGGGTAGCCGGCCTCCAGGCTCCACTCGTTGATGAGGACGTGGGCCAGCGTGTGCAGTAGCACCATGCGGGGCGTTGCAGGTGACGACGGAACCGACTGTGCGTCCGAGGCCCTCTCGCGCAGAAGACGTTCATGGTTCTTCCGGATTCGCTCCACGCGTGCCGCCACGCCGACCTGGTCGGCCCACTTGTCCAGACGCTCCGTCTCCAGGCGGAGGAAAACGCCCTCGCCCTCCACCTCCATGGCGGGCAGCCAGTCCTGTTCGGCCAGGGACAGGGGCGCCTCGTGGGTGTCGGTGTGCGAGTCGGGGGTGTGGACGCGGGTGAAGGACTTCAGGGCTCGCACCTCACGGAGTCGCTTCACCAGCATGGGAGTGGCCAAACCGTATGGCCGGAGCGATGTCGACGACGAGTTCGGAGGCTCGCAGATGAACTGCTCGTCGCGCGTGTTGTCGCGTTCCGCGTTCCCCGCTTGCAGGCGCTCGTACTCTTGCTTGCGTAGGGCGACATATCGACTGTTGTGGTCGGCTTCCTCCCCGGCCTGCGCCTCCTCGTGTCGTTCGGCCTCCAGTAGGGCGAGCACCGCCTCGACCGGGATTTCCTCTGCCTGCCGCAGTGTGAGTGCCTTGAGATATATCTTGATGCCGGCGCGGTCGAGGGTGCGCAGATCCTCCCAGTGGTCGGCGAGGCGGGCGGCGAGACCGTCGCTCCACGGCGGAATGGACAGCGCGGACCTGACGACGGGCTGCCAGGCCATGGAGGAGCCGCGTTGCAGTGTTCGCGGGCTCTCCGTGCAGAACTCCGTCGGGGCGTCCTTCAGCCATGGGCGTTTCCCTGTGCAGCGGACGTGCAGGTCCTGCAGGGCCCTGCTCCGGAAAGCGCCCTCCATGGAGACTTCGGGGATGCCGCAGGTGCACGAGATGACGATGGAACGCAGGGACGCGGTCCTGCCCGTCGTACGCAGACGCAGCTCGCCGCCGCAGAGGCCTGTCGCGCCCTCATCCCGGTTGTTCCGGTGCGCCCATTTCCAGTAGGGAAAGTCGTCAATGTGTCCATGGGGGCAAGCGATCACGAAGCGAGAGGGGACCAGGTCCTCCTGACAGTCGCCGCACTCGTTCTTCCCAGGTGGGGAGTTGAAACCCCGCACGTGCTGGAGGGAATTGCAGCTCGGGCAGGAATGCCAGAGTGGGAAGCGGCGGACGCGTACACCGTCCTTGCTCGTGTCGTCGGAAGCGGGAGGGAGCCGGAAGTCCTTCACTCCCAGGACACGGGCGAGGCGAGGTTCGTAAATGCGGGGTGCTCCCGCGGTGTTCCAGGAGTCCGTCCCCGCGACGATGAACGACTCACTGTCGACCGCGACCATCGAACCGACACCGTAGGTGGTGATCATCTGCGCGCGTCGGACGGATCCCTTGCGCGGGTAGCTGCGCTCGGGAGCACCGGAGCCGCGCCGACGGCGGGGCGGGGGAGGGGTCATCGGGATGCCTCCAGGAACAGGGCGGACTCGGCGTCGACGTCGCGCAGGCTCCACAGTGTTCGCCATGCCTCGTCGTTGATTTCGTCGTCGAAGGCGCACAGCAGGGACGGAACCCTGCTGCCACGCACGGGCTCGTAGTACAGGCCGCCGTGGGCCGCGGCCTCGCCGGACCACCAGTCGACGAACTCGTCGAAGGCCTGAGCGGTCGCCTCGTATTCGACGTCGCTGGTGTGCTGGTCTTCCTCGGGCAGAGCGCCACGCACCCGGGCGAGGACGACCGGTCGGACGATCTCCCGCAGTTCCCGGCGGAAGAGGTGGATCTGCCCGGCCCCGTCATTCGGGCGTGCGTCCGGGATGAGGAGACGGGCCAGGGCGACGACCACCGCGTGCAGACCTCGATCGCGGGCACGGGCCGAGAACGGGGTGACGGACGTCGATTCGACCTCGCGGTACAGCGCGGAGTGGAAGTGCTGGAAACCTTCGTAGTGTGAACGGTCCCTGGAGCGAGCCGAGTTGAGCATGACAGCCACCAGGCCAGGATGACTTCGGCCCACCCGGCTGGTCGCCTGGATGTACTCGGCCGTCGTCTGCGGCTGACCCATGACGGCCATGAGGCCCAACCGGTCCACATCGACGCCGACGGAGATCATGTTGGTGGCCAGGAGGACGTCGACCGTCTCCTCGTGCGGGAGCCCGCGCTCGATCTGCTTGAGGCGGGAGGGGATCTCGCTGGAGTTGGCACGACTGGTCAGCTCCGTCAACTCCAGGATCTTCCTCCGGGGTGTCCCGTCCCGCTCGGCCAGGTACTCCAAATAGGCCTCGACGTCGTCGTGGACCTGGAGCTCGGCGGCGGCGAGCAGGCGCAGACTGTTGAAGTAGCCGACGAGGGTCCAGTACGCGTCCCGCACCTCCTCGGTGGTGTCCATACGCAGCGCCTGATGCAGGAGAGTGGCGTACGTGCGGATCAACAGTGTCGACTGACTCGTGCTCGGCGTGAGCAGCCCCACGTACTGGCGGCTCGCCTTCTTCTCGCGAGGTGTCTCGACGGCGAACCAGGAGTCCCGGGCGTCCAGGCCGGCCGGCGGGAATTGCTTCACCTTCCGGTCGAACAGCGCTCGCCCCTGCTCGGAGGCCCGCCGGATGGTCGCGGTGGAGGCGATCACCTTCGGCCGGTCGGCCAGCGCGTCGACCGCCGTCTCGTACAGGCCGGTGAGTGTGCCGAGTGGACCGGAGATGAGGTGCAGCTCGTCCTGGACGATCAGCTCGGGAGGAGGCGTGTCGTCCTCACGGTCGCGATTGAAGAGCGCGGCCGTCTGCTCGCGCCACGGCATGGAGGCGAACTTGTCGACGGTGGCGATGACCAAGGTGGGACGGGCGTCGTACACGGCCTCGTCCACCAAGTGCACGGGGAGCCCGCCGGTGAATTCGCACGTGGGGTCGGGACAGCGGACGTGCATCCGTCGGGCGTCGAGCTCCACCTCGTACTGGTGGGCGTCCAGCCGGGTTCCGCACCACGGGCAGCCGTGCAACTGCACGGGATTCTTCTCCTGCAGGGACTTGCCCTTGCGCAGCTCCGCGAGGCTGTCGTCGGCGACCGTGAGTCGGTTGGGCGTCGCCGACTGCCCCACCCACATGCCGATGGAGATCGACTCGGAACCCAGCAATTCCTCGTCTGCCCGGCGCATTTGCTCCATGGCACAGATGAGGATGGCCGCGCGCTCGAACTGTTGCAGGGTGAGCAGTCGCAGGGTGTACCGCATCAGGACGGTCACGCCGGCGCCGCACTCCTTGCGCCGGATGCGGCGGAGGAAGGTGGTGAAGGCGATCAGGCCCAGGTACGCCTCCGTCTTGCCGCCACCGGTCGGGAACCAGAGGAGGTCGGCGAGTTCACGGTCGGGGTGGTTCGGGTCCACGATCCCTTCGAGGCACAGCAGTACGAAGGAAACCTGGAAGGGACGCCACCGACCGGCCTGCGGATCCGGGGAGCCCACGCGACCATCCTTGACCCAGGCGCTCCGCGCCCGCTGCTGAGCCATCGCCTCGTTCGCGAGCCGAAAGGCGCGCATCGCCTCGGGAGTGCTCCGCAGCACCTTGATGCCGCGCTGCATGCGCGCGAGAGCGTCGTCACACGCGGCCAGTTGTTCCCCGGCGGCCTTCTCGAAGGAGGTGCCCGCCAGGCTCGCCGCCTCGGAACGCTTGGCGTCGATCCAACCGGCGTACCCCGTCGTCAGCCCTTCGAGCGCACTCAGAACCCGGCTGTCGGGCAGCGTGGCGAGATCCCACATGCCGAGGGCCTCGCTGTCGATCTCCGGATTGGAGTCGGTGAGCAGCACCTCGTGTGTCGGTACGAACTCCGTGCGGACCATCGCCACCACGGCTCGCCTCGTGTTCGGTGCACCGATGGGCGGTGGTGTCCACTCCCAGTGCGCCGCGCACCCGTGCCCCACCGCGAACGTCGGGGTGTGACGGTGGAGCAACCGGCTGGTGGCCTGTTCGTCGTCGACGGCGCCCAAGGGAGCCGGGCGCTCCACGAACACCTTCTCGCCCGCCGGGCCGGTGACGGTGAGGCGGGGCTGGAAGAGGCTGAAGGCGTCCTGGAGTTCGTGCTCCCCGACGCGCTTGTCGTTGACGAGGGTGAGGGTGACGGTGACCGTGCCGGACGGTTCGGACCGCCTGCGCACGAGGGCACGCAGCAGAACTCCGTCGGCCAGGAGCTCGGGCTCACGCATGCCGGAAGTGGTCACGTCGAGGGTGACGGGAGGCAGAGACAGAGGCCGCCGACGCCAGTGCTCGGACTGCTGGTCGGTGCTGCGTGCCTGGGCCCTCTTGGCCGACACGACGCGTCCCTTCCCGTCGATCGGTTCGTACATCGCCGCCTCGGCCCTGACCACCACGGTGGACGAGACGGTGGGATCGACGGCGAAGGTGAGGCCCATGGAGGACGGCCGCCGGGCGTTGGCGAGGGAGACACCGAGCTCGTAGCCTGTGTCCTCTATGTCCTTGTACGCCTGAACGGGTGCCTCGTCCGGTCCGTCCGCCTCCTGAATGTCTGCGACCTGCTCGTGGTCTGCGGCCTCGTCGGCCGGGCGCGGGAACAGGACGCCGATCGGATACGTCGTGATGGGCGCGTCCCGGGTGAGGACCTCGTCCTCGGCTCCCGGCCCGAGCAGGTCCCGGCGGAGCTGCTCGACGAGGCTTTCCCGGGCTGTGTAGTGCGCGGAGTGAGGATCCTCGCTGTTCGTCATCGGTCTTTCCCCTTCTGGCCGTTCCCGTTCGACTTGTACCGCCCCAGCCCGATCAGACGGGGGACGAGCCAAACCCCGTGGTCACCGAGGCCCGCGCGGGCGCCGGACGCGGTGCTGCCCGCGATGCTTTCCAGCGTCTCCACCCGGAGGCCGTGCACCTCGTCCGGCCACCGGACCTCCCACGTCCTGTTGATCTTGAGCGTGGCGTGGAGATCACGTCGGAACCACTCCGAGACCACGGCTATGGGCCGTTCGTCGTGCAGGACGACGTACGGAGGGCTCTGGTCGGGACCGAGGGGCAGGTCGTGTGCGCGACGCAGCACCACGGAGTCGCCAGGACGGACCCCGCGTGCCAGGTGGTCCTGCAGGGCGAGGGGATCGTCGTGGAACACGTCGGTGCCCGGAGGGTGCTCCCCACACACGTCTCGGGCAGAGGCCTCGATGCCGTACCTCTCGTACGTCTTCCAACCACCGACGTACCAGCGGTCGGTGACCCGGTCGAGGCGCAATCGTGAGGTGTCGGGAGCGGAGAGCCGGAACAGGTCGTACCGGGGTCGGGTCATGGCGACGTAGAGAGCACGGGCCTCGGCTGCGGGATCGACGTGCGTGTGTTGCTTGTGCAGCTCGGCCATGGTGGGTGGTTCGACGACGACGACCCGGTCGAACTCCAGGCCCTTGGCCCTGTGCACGGTCGACACGAGCAGACGTGCCGGGGCGGGCGCGGACAGTTCATCGGGGAACCGCCCCTCGACGATCAGCCGGCGCACCCGGGCGAGGTCCACCAGACCACGACGGTCGCGTGCGACACCTCGCAGGGAACGCCACAGAAGATCGAGGTCGGTGCCGTCCGGCACACCGATCTCCTTGACGAGCTCCCGGAAGCGTTCCTCCCCGAGCGCCGTCGTGCCCGTGCGACGCAGCACACCGGCCACCCAGGCGGGAACCGGTCGGTCCCTGAGCGAGCGCTGCATACGGTGCGGGACACCGTGTTCGAACAGCGTCTGTGAGAGGACCAGAGCCTGGCGGTTGTCCCTGCACAGCAGGGCGCAGGTGTCGGGGAACTCCCGGAGCGAGTCGATCGTGAACGGGGCGGTGACATCCCCGAACGACGGCAGGTTCAGCAGCCGGGACCGCAGGTCCTGGTAGAACGCATCTCCGGCCGATGCGGTCTCGTCCATCTCCCCGGGGAGCGCCTGCAAGGAAGGACCCAGGGAGAGAGCGGTCCGGGCCTCCTCCGTCGAGGCCCGGAAGTTCTCCGTGAGTCGCAGTTCGACCAGGTCGTCGGGGTACGAGGCGCGAAGCCAGGCGAAGAACGCGTCGGTCTCGGCGGCCCGGGCCTCCGGGTCGGACACCTGGAAGCCGTAGATCGCCTGCGCGGAGTCCCCGACCAGGGTGAAGCCGCAGGATTCCTGGAAGTGGTCCAGCAACGTCTCGACCATGTTGCGTCGGTCGCCCACGAGGTCCTGCACCTCGTCGATCACCACATGCGCCGGCGCACCGTTCTCACCGGCCTCGACGGCGCCCATGACGATCGCGTCGTCCGCCGCACGAATGCGCTCATCGAAGCTGTGACGGCTCCACTCCTCATCCGGGTAGGCGGTGGTCAGCAGACTGTAGGCCCAGGAGTCGAAGGTCTGGACCCGCACCCGCCGGGCATGCCGCGCGTGCTTGCGAATCCGCTCCTTCAACTCTCGCACGGCAGCCCGGGAAAAACTCAGGACGAGGATCTCCCTGGCCTCCAGGGCGTCGTCCTCCCGGCTCATCAGGGCATCGAGTCGACGGACCAGAGTGTGTGTCTTGCCCGCGCCCGCTCCGGCGGTGACCAGGACCCGGGCGTCCCAGGGCCGGTCGACGACAGCCTGCTGCTCCGGGGTGAGCAGCGGGCTGTCGGCGTACACGTCGGTCACTTGACGCTCCAGAGGTGCTCGAACTGCGTGAAGGCCAATGCCTTGCCGTAGTTGGTGATGTTGTCGCGGACGTTGAGGATCAGACAGGTGTCCTTGCCGCCGTTGCGCGGGCCACGCAGACCGCGTCCGATCATCTGCTGGTAGACGTTCGGGCTGTAGGTCGGCCGGGCCACCACCACGGCGCGGGTTGCCGGGGCGTCGAAGCCCTGGGTGAGGACGCCGTAGTTGGTCAGGACCCGAAGTCGCTTCTGTCGGAAGGCCGCGATGCGATTGGTCCGGTCGGTGGCACTGGTCGCCGAGTCGACGGCCGCCGCGCTGATGTTGCGGTCATTGAGCTTCGCGGCGAGGAACTTGGCGTGCGCGACGGAGGTGGCGAAGACCAGCACGGGCCAGTCGTGCGGCATGGCGACGATCTCGTCGATGATGCGCCGGTTGCGGTCGTGATCCTCGGCCAGTCGCTGCTCGGCGGCTTTGGACAGGACGCTCAACTGATCGGCGCGCGCGATCTCGTCCTCGGTCAGCTCGATCGTTCCACCGGTCAGCTCGCGGTGCTCGACACGGGCCAGCATGCCGAGCTCCTGGAGTTCGGCGTACGGGTCGCCGGAGGTGAAGACGCCCTCGTCGAGTCGCCTGCCGCCGAACCGCCTGATCAGACGCCGGGTCTCCTCCTCGTTGGTGTTGCGGAAGGGGGTCGCGGTGAGTCCGAGAAGGTGACGATCGGCACGGGAGGCGGAAATGCCCAGGTGCGACAGCAGCTCCGTGTACTGGGGAGCGATCGCCACATGGGCCTCGTCCACGATCACGAGAGCCGCCTCGCGCAGCCAGGCGTATCCGTCCGTGTGCAGGCAGTTGCGCAGTTTGGCGTCGGTGGCGACCACCAGATGAGGACGTTCCGTCACCGGCCCGGCCTCGTTCGACGACCAGAGCCGGCTGATCGCGAGCGGAGTTTCGGCGCCCACCTTGGACCACACGAACTTCCAGCTCTGGACGGCCTGCTCGCACAGCTCCTCGGTCTGCGCGATCCACAGGACCGGACCACCGATGTCCCCGTCCTGCTTGATCCAGCGGATGACGGCCTCGGAGGCGACACGCGTCTTGCCCGCGCCGGTGGGCAGGGAGAGCATCCCGCGCTGGGGACTCACCCGGTCCAGCATGGCGAAGATGTTGGCGGCCAGTCGCTCCTGGTAGTCGTGCAGGCGGGGAAACTCCGACGGCCCTTCCACGTCGATCCGCGGCTCCAGGGAGGGCGCGCGGGAGCCGGCGAAGGAGTCCGGGAAGCCCAAGTCCGAGACGAACTTGACCGCCGGGCTCATGCCGGTGAAGGACGACGGCGCGTGGTTCGGATAGGCGGCCTGGAGATCCTTCACATGGACCTGGAGCACGCCGTCACCGTGGGAGTTGTATGCCATCTGGGCGATACGTTCCGGACTCGGATCTTCTCCACCCAACTCGCTCTGTTCGCTGGCCAGGAGACCGGCGGGAAGACGGTCGCGAAGGGCCTCCGGGCCCAACAGGAGGGCGAGTTTCCCCACCACGCTGTCGGCTTCCCGCACCGCCCTCAGGGCGGACTGCACTTTCTGGTCCTGCTCCTGCTGCCGCTGCGCCTCCAGGACGGCCCGACAACCGGACTCGCCCAGCCGTAGGCGGAGCTCGCGGTCCACGGCGATCAGCGCGTCCAACGGGGACTTCGGGTCGAGCACGAGCACCGTGGTGCCCTGCACCGCGCTTCTGAGCGGGGTGGACTTGATGCCGTTGGGAGTACGGGTGACCTGCTCCAGCTCCGAGCAGCGCAGGAGACTGTGGTTGCTGATCGAGTTGCCCACCCGCAGACGCAGGGTCGGGAACTCGTCACGCAGGGGGGTCGGCTCTCCGCTCGCCACGAACCGGATCTCCTTGGAGACGACATCCGTGTAGCGGAGCATGCCCCACCTGTTGACCAGGAGCTCGGCGTTCTCCGTGCTGCCTGCCAACAGCGCCGGCAGCCGTTCCGCCCTCAGTGTGCGGTACTCGTCGGGTGTCGCGGCGACCGCGATCTCGCCGTCCTCCTTGGTGCTCCACTCGTCACCGATACGGCAACGGGTCGGGGAGTCCTCTGGGAACGGGACGTCCAGGCGGGTCAGCAGTACGTAGGTGTTGCCGACGAAGGCGTCGTCCTCGCTGTGCAGGAGCTGCTTCAGGAGCTTCTCCCACTGGCTCTCGGGGACGGTGTCGACCGTCAGGGGCAGACCGAGCTTGCGGGCCTTCTCGGCACTGATGTCGGCGACGGGCAGGACGTCCGCGTAGGACGAGAGCTGCGGACCGACGGCCTCGGAGAGTCGCCTGGCACCCTGTGAGGTGGGCACCAGGCCGTACTTGCGTACCATCCAGCGCAGAGGGGACGAAATCACCCGGTGGGTGCTCGCCTGGGAACCGAACTGCAGGGTCCAGGAACCGACGACGTGCTGGTCCGGCAGGTGTTTGACGAACGCGGCCCTCCCCTCGTCGGAGAGGCGCAGCAGCAGATGCAGCGACGTCGCCGTGGCCGAACCGTTCAGGTTCATGCGGGCGATCTGGGGACGGCTGTCACGGGAGCCGAGGCTTCGGCAGTACTGCTCGTACTGCTCGTTCCGGTACCTGTTGAACCAGGGTTCCTCGTCCGGTTGGTGTCCTCCGGCCGGGATCGTGTGCAGTCCGAGCTCGCGCAGTACGGACATGTCGTCCGCGTGAAAGGCGGTGTCCACTGCAACGGAGGAGTCCCGCGACCCGTCACCCGGAACGATCGGCCCCGGGAGCAGGCAGTCCCGCATCGGGTGGAAGCGACCGTCCACGGTGCGCACGTGCAGCGTCTTGAGCGGCTCCTTGATCCTGGAATGCACTTCGGGGGTGGCAGACCTCCCTCCCGCGCTGCGGAAGAGCTCCCAGAACCGCGTCCAGTCCCGAGGGCCGTAGGTGGCGAAGCCCTGCTGGTCCAGGACGCCGGCGAAGCGACCGCGGTTGTCGGCCTGGCGGATGCCGATGGTGGTGAGGGCGCTCTGGAGCGAGGGGTCGTCCGCGAGGCTCGGATGCACGTAGACGAGGTCGTCCTTGAGACCGTCCTGGACGATGCGACGCCAGACCTCGCCCGCCACCGGCGGCACCATCCCGTGGGACTCGGTCAGGACGAAGTGCGCCGTGCGTGCTTCCTCCACGAAGGGGGAACCGGACGCGACCATCTCGGCGAAGATACGGATCGCGGTGGCCGAGGCCTCGGCGGTCCCGATGCCGACCAAGGCTTCCAACCACTCGCGTACCGTGGCCCGTTGGTGCTTTGCCTCGTGCAGGATGTGCTCCACCTTGCCGGACCGGATCTCCGCAGCCTCGACCGACGGGTGGACCCAGTTCGACGGTCGTCCGGGGTAGGTGTTCCACATACGGAGCCACTCGGGCTTGAGCACCTTCTTGCTGGCGCGTCCCCCGTCAGGGTGAAACCTCAGGTCGCGGGGGGCGCGGAGGACGCCGTCCTGGTCCGGCAGGGAGGGCAGGTCGGCAGCCAGCTTCCAGATCCGCTGGGTGAGCAGCAGGTCCGCCCAGCTGACCGTCTCCGACTCACGGGGGCGTCCCGGCAGGAGGGGCAGATAGGCGGCAGGATCGCTCAGCGGCGCGAGCTGGGGCAGGGACTCCACGACGAGGCGGGCCGCCACCTCAATCAACTCACGGTTGAAGACGGTCGAGTCGAGCAGGTTCTGACGGTCCTCGTTCGTCTTCCACGCGCCGTTGAGTGCGCCACTCAGGCTCATCTCGTACTTGGTGGGGAAGAAGGACCAGAACTTTCCGCGGCCCCTGGCCGTACTGAAAGGAGGCTTTCCCGTGTACTCCGGAACCGCCCACGCGATGTCGATGGTGCCCCGGTCGTGCATTTCGCCGGCACTGCGACGGGCCTCCGCGGTCGGTTCGTGCGTGACGGTGAAAACCTTCCAGTCACTGGTGACGTCCACCCGGCCGGTGCGCTGCTCCTTGACCGTGCGGCGGATCCCGTTCTGATCCGCCGTGATCACACGGCGGATCCTGGGTCGTCCGTTGCCCACCCGGCGGTCTTCCAGGACCACGGTGCCCACGTGGGGCGAGAAGAGCTGGAAGAGAGCGGGAAACTCCTCCTGCTCGGCGTCGGTCCCGGTCTGGTGTATGTCCTTGCCCAACCGGTCTGCGGCCCTCTCCAACAGGGGAAGCCTGACCACGGTGGTGGCCCACTCCAGCAACTCGTCCAGGACGGGGTCGGCACGTCGCTCCGCGGCTTCGTCCAACGGCCGGGCCATGCGGAGGACGGGGGTCTCGACGGCGTCGTCGGGGCGAGCGCCGATGGCTCGAAAGATCTCCGCCTGGGACCACTCGCGGTCGAAGCCGAAGCTCCCCGACCTGCTGAAGAATTGAGGAGTGTCGGTCACCACCAGTACGGACTTCACGCCCACGCCGAATCGACCGATCTGACCGCCTCGTTTCCGGGAGACGCTCATCCGAAGAATGGTCTCGGCGCCTTCCGGCGTCACTTCCGTTCCGGTGTTGGCGCAGTAGAGATGCGATTCGGTGAGAACCACGTGGACGGTCCCACCTGGCTCGTTCGCGATCTCGTCCGCGGCGTTCTGCACCAGTTCGAAGAGCTGCCTGTCTCCGTATCCGCCCTGCGTGATGCGACGTTCACCGTTGGCGTGTTCCTGTACCAGACCGGGATCGACACGGTAGGTC
Source organism: Streptomyces sp. NPDC059454 (assembly GCF_042749965.1). Classification (NCBI taxonomy): domain Bacteria; kingdom Bacillati; phylum Actinomycetota; class Actinomycetes; order Kitasatosporales; family Streptomycetaceae; genus Streptomyces; species Streptomyces sp. NPDC059454. The sequence goes on from NZ_JBHYVC010000013.1 coordinate 26,252, forward strand.
TCCAGCACGCGAACAGACTGCTCGAGAATCTTGGAGATGACGGGGCGCGTGGACGGAGCGCTCGACAACTGCTGGTCGGTCACGGGAAATCCGTTCTTTGTGCGATCCTAAGGGAGGCCGGGGCCGGCCGTGCGGTCACGTACGATGCGCGGCCGGCCCCGGTCACAAGTGAGAAGTGGGGGAAAGTACTTACGGCGAGATAGGAGGGTCGAGTCCTACGAACCGTCCGGGGAGTCAGGTGGGAGGACGATGACGAAAAAGACGACGCGGTTGCGGATGCTTCGGTTCCGGCGCGAGTCACCCGGCCGGGTGGTGTCATTCGTGCGAGAGGAAGGCGACGACAGAGCCCGTCGCGGACGCCTCCGGCGGGGGGTGCGGACGAAACCTTCCCCGGACATGGGCTGCGTGGGGGAGGCGCGAAGATCGGCGCGAGCGACGATCTTTCGGTAGTTGATGATGACGTCACGCGTTAAACCGCGAGCGTCCAAGTACTCGGACTTGAGCCAGGGGTCCTCACAGGACTCGCATTCGGCGACGATCCGGCGCATGCGCGCGATTTCGGGCGCGTCGGAATTAGGGTCGGGAAAATTCATGGACGGCATGAAGCGGCCCCCCTTGTTTGCTGACATGGGCGATGTGCGGATGCTGCGGAAAAGCGCGTGGGGGGAGATATGCCAAGGAGTGGAGGCATGCAAAACAAGGCCCATCGAAGAATATTTTGTATCCATCGGTGGAGCTGCTGACTCTACGACAAGATTATGTGATCGATGGGTGATGTTCAAGGGGAGGGGGGAGTTAAGTGTGTTGAATCTCGGCTGAGTTGAGGTGCCGTCATGTCGGGCTGGAGCGATCACGCGCATGGAGAAGGTCGACAAAAAAGACTTGTGGACCCAAGAGTGCGCAGAAGTTGACTTAAGTGAGAAAAAGTCATGCGGAAGCTGTTCATGAGTGGTCGACGAGCTCAACGTCAAAGGAAATTGTCTCAAGATTCAACTGTCAAATTCACATGCTAGGCTGACGCCTGACCTGCAATCGAACGAGTGGGGGCCGCACATGGACGACGGAAGCGGAGAGGACTTCGGTCCATGGCTCGCCCGGCAGTTGCGTCGTACGGGCATGAACCAGGCCGACCTCGCTGAGCGAGTGGGGCTCACCCGAGCGGCGGTCTCGGCGTGGATCACAGGGCGAGCCACCCCTCGCGAAGAGACGATGCGCGCCATCGCCGCCGTGTTCGGGTTGGACCACGCCAGCGTGCACGTCCGGACGACCGACGTGATGAGCAACCGCCCGGTCTCCTGGTACCACCGCCCGGCCTACGCGGACGGCGGCCGAGACTTCGGAAACGCTGCCACCTTTGCCTTCGAGGCCGACGTCGAGGTTCTCGCCCGTGAGGCCACCCAGAACAGCCTGGACGAACGACTCGACCGCACCAAGGCGGTGCGCGTCCGTTACACGTTGCACGAGTTGACCGGAGAGACCCTCGCCCGCTTCCGCGAGGCCATCGCGTGGGACTCCCTCTTCCCTCACTACGAAGCGGCGGCCGTGCAGGAGCAGAAGGTCGGCCGGGTCATCGCCGAGGGGCTGCGCGACATGTACGAGCGCGATCGGCTCGTCCTTCTCAGAATCGACGACTACAACGCCTCGGGTCTCACCGGGGACGACTATGAGGACGGCAGGTTCGCCGCCGTCGTGCGACGTCAGCTCGACAGTCACAAGTCCGACGCCGGCGCGGGCGGTTCGTACGGCTTGGGCAAGGCCACGCTCTGGGCCAGCAGCCGGCTCGGCATGGTGCTCATCAACTCCACGCTCTCCGTGCCGCACGAAGGCCGGACCGAACGACGTCTCGTCGGGCGCCTCGAACTGCCGTGGCGTGTCGTCGATGACAAGGCGTGGGCGGGACCGGCCTGGTTCGGTGAACCCGATACGACGCCCGGCAGCGAGAATGTGGCCCGTTCCTGGTGGGCGGACGGGGCGACCGTCGAGAGCCTCCACCTCACCCGGGAGAGTTCCGACCCCGGCACGTCCTTCCTGATCGTCGGTGCGCATGACGTGGCGAGCCTGGCGGCCGACGCGTCGGGAGGAGGGGAACGGGCCGATGAGGAGGAGACCGTTCAGGCGATGCACGAGCGCCTGGTGGAGGCCCTCGGTCGCAACTTCTGGGCCGCCATGACGGCCGGCAGGAACAGGACGCCGTTGTTGGAGGCGTCCGTTCGCACTCTGCGCAACGGACACGTGGTCATCGACGAGGAACGTGTCGAACCCCAGCGCGTGCAGCCGTCCCGCACCCGGGCGCTCAAGGCATACCTCGACGGCGAAACCGTGGACCGTATGACGGAGACGGGACAGGTCGCGCTGGCGCGCGTGCCTTTGAGAGTCCCGCCGTTGCGTGGCGGCAGGGGAATCGTCGAGCACGAAGCTGTCCTGTTGGTCACGGCCGCCGAGGACCTAGACGGCAAGCCGAACCAGGTCACCACGATGAGGGGCAACCGCATGGTGATCAGGACGGCCAGAGTGCCCGATCTGCCATGGGGAACGAACCCCTTTCAGGCGGTGTTGCTCGCCGGCCACGCAGCCGGTGAGGACGCGGAGAACGCGGACCTCGCCGAGGCATTCCTCCGGGCCTCGGAGCCGCCCGAGCACAACAAGTGGGGTCAGACCGACGAATTGAGGGCGCTCTACTCGTCCACCGCCCATCGCCGCATTAGCGAGTTCACCCGCGCGACCAATATCGCCGTACGGGAGATCGTCGGGTGCGCCAAGGAGAGGGGATCCGGGGGATCGAAGGTGTTGCGCGACCTTCTGGGACTCGACACGGGGTCGACCTCTCCTCCCGCACGCGCAGGAAAGGCGCCGACGATCCGTGGCCTGGACGCGGACTTGGACGAGACGGGCGCGTGGCGAGTCAGGGCGGAGATCAGACTGCCAGCGAGCCAAGACCCCTGGTTGATGACTCCCGTGGCGAAGTTCGACGTCCTTTCGGGAGGACGCCCCTCGGTCCGGTGGGCGGAGATCGTCGCCGGGCAGAACTGTGAGCTCGTGGACGGCAGACTGCGTTTCAAGGCGGGCGCCCGCACCGCATCCTTCAGTGGAGTGACCGATGTGTACACCCACCCCATCCGGGCGGAGCTGGCCGGTCTGATCGTCGAGCTGCAGAGGACCGGGGAAGGAGCCGCGTGAAGGTCTACCCGTACCGGAGACTGACCGGTGAACTCACTTTTCAGGTGACAGGTGTACGTCAGGAATTGGAGGGGCGTTACCAACACGACCTGGACACAAGGAGCTTCTCCACTCAGGAGCGTATTGTCGCCCTCCACCAGACCGATCGGCAGGACTGGGAGAGTGCCCGTCTCACGATCTCGGCCACCCTGCCGGTCAAGGAGCTTGCCGAAGGCCCGTGGACCGATGTGTCGGTCGTCGCGGTCCTGACGGAGAAGACCACCAACTCCCGTACGACAGCCCGACTGGTGAGGGAGAGCGGGACGGACGGGGAGACCTGGACCGGACATCTGCGCTTCTGGCGATCGGCTCATCGCAACCAGGCCGACTTGTCGGTCGTGGCCGTGGCCACGGTGGGCGATGTGCAGGGACGAATCATCGGCGAGTCCGAGGAGCCCTGGATCGTCGACCTGATGGCCACCGCCCCCACGCGTCAGCGGGAGATGGTCGTCAACGAGGTCGACTTCACTGTCGGACCGGAGTGGCTGCGCCCCTTCAAGGACGCACCCTGGATCGTGGAAATCTCGGGTGACCTGCCCACCGTGCACCTCAACACGGCTTTCGAAGGCGTCTCGCAACTCCTGAACTCGGCCGGCAGTCCGCTGGAGCGGGCGGTCCGTGACATGCTCGCGGCCCAGATCGCCGCCGACGTGTGGACGGCCGTCTTCCATTCTCTCGTCAGCGATCTGGAAGTGGACGAGCGTGGTGGTCCGCAATGGCCCGGCGGCTGGCGGGACGGCGTACTGAGCGGAATGCTCGCCGACGTCCTTCCCGACCGCTCCGAGGCCGACGCCCTCCGCGAGATCCACCTCCGCCGCTCCGAGGCCGCCTGGAACGAGCTGCAACCGCGCATCAACTACGCGGCAGTCCGTCGTGCGAAGGTGGCAAGGAACCTGGGAACGGCTATCCGTACCCTCGATGTGTCGCAGCGGGAGAGCTGAGCATGACCGACAAACCTGAGCACCTGCCGGAGCGACTGGCATGGCTCTCCGACATCAACGCGGCGAAGTACCTCAGTATGGAGGTGCTCTCCGGGCAGGAGGCGCCGCCGTACATCGCGCTGAACAAGCTCACCGAGCCGCTCGGAGACATGGGGGCACGCTCGGAAGTCGTTCCGGTGCGTGACCTCATCGACGACGTGATGCACCTTTTTCGGAACGACACTCCGACAAAGGCGGATGCCTGGCTCGCTCCCAGGCTGCACTCCATATTGAGGTTGAGGAGGAGCGAAGCGGCTGACAGCAGGTTGTGGAACTTCCTCGCCCTTGCCGTCGCTCCCGACTACGTGGTCTGGAGGCACCTGCCGGAGAAAGGGAGGGGCGACCTTCCTCCCATGGTCGCCGCGAGCCGTTTTCGCGGGCCGCACTATACCCAGGCCTTCTCCCGTCTGTGGTGGGCCGCCGAATTGTTCAGGGACGGGAACGACTATGGCCCGGTGCAGGTCGCCTGTGGAAACCAGGACGTCCTGAACACGGTTCTCCGCCTCGATATCATCGACCACCGCCCTACCGCACAGGCTCTGATACGTCTGGTGAAACGGGGAAAGGCCCGGACGGGGCGAGAGGTGAACGCCCTGGCACGAGCGGTGAACACCTCGGCGAGCACACTGCTGTACGACGTTCTCGCTGAGGACGAGGCGTGGGACGGCAGTCTTTTGGAGGAGTGGATCGAGGAGGCCGAATCGGCGCCCCCCGTCCCTCGCAAGATTCTCCCGGAAGGGCCCGACGACGGGCCTGTCCCCCCGGAAGCTGTGGATGCTCTCGAGGATCTTTTCGATGATTTTGCTTCGGTGAGCGGAAAAGGATGAACCAGCGGTGGTTGGCGTCCGTTCAGGACGTGTGCCGCTCTACGACCCGGATGGGAGTTCAGCAGCTGTTCCGGAGCGTGGATTCTTCGGTTCCCAGGAAGCGAGCAGGTTCAATGCCTCATCCGACGGGCGACCGAGACCGAGTGCCGCACTGATGATGTGCATTCCGAGCCTGGGTGGTACAGCATTTCCGATCTGTTGCGAGATATCCTTTCCGCTCCAGGGGTACTTCGCAGGGAACGTCTGTAGGCGACCTGCCTCGGAGAAGGTAAAACGGTCGGTTCCGGTAGGCCCGACCACCCGGTTCCTGGAAATTTTGCCCGTGACGGTCGCGGAAGGCTGGTCGGAAGTGCGCTCACCCCGGGCCTTGGGGTCACCTCCGGTGCCGTAGTTGGAGATGACGGTGAAGGGCGCGGGACGCTCCGGAAGCACCTTTCCCATGCTCACCCACTTCTGCCGCGCTGTGCCGTCCAGGGGGAGGCCGTCGCCCACGGGGATCGCCCTGCTGCGGTAGCGCTGATGGGTTGGCTCGGGAAGCTTGAGTGGCGGCACACCGGTCGAAACCGCAGTGTGGTCGCGACGTCGTGCGATCAGTACGGCGCGTCGACGCGTCTGAGGAACTCCGAACTCCTCGGTGTGGAGGATGTCGAAGTCGGTTTCGTACTCGTCGCTGAGCGCCTTCGCATACGCCTCCCATACAGGGAGGACCGCAGGCACCTGTTCCAGCACAATCGCGTGGAAAGGGTCGAGATCGGGATTGTCGATGGCTTCCAGGATCCAGTGCAGGGGTTGCAGGACCAAGCCGGTCCGTTCGTCTTCCAGGGCATCCAGATCTGCCGCGATGTCGGCCCACTTCTCGCGGTCCACGAGACGCTGGACGAACTGCAACACGGTGTCAAGGGCACGCCGGCCGGCGCCGTGGCCGGCGACGGTGAACGTCTGGCACGGCGGGCCCCCGGCCAGCACGTTGGCACCTTTGAACTCGGGATCAGTGGGCTTGCACTCGCGTACATCCTTGTGAACCGTGAGTAGCCCTGCCTCCGTCCGGGTGGCGTATGCGCCGGCGTCCCACTCGACGCCGACGCTCGGCACTCCAAGGGCCTCGGCTGCGATGTCAAGACCACCGGGGCCCGCGAACAGGTCGACGATGCGGAAATGCGCAGGGTGGGGCGATCGAGGCTCTACGGGGGTCATGGCATTGAAGTGTAGCCGGCGACGAGCGGTGGTCTTGTTCGAGCTTCGAAAACGGTTGGAACGACCTTGGTCGGTTGCTCAGTCCCCTCGCAGGGCTGCGGCGATTGCGGTGCCGACCGCCTCGCCCGCCGGAGGTGGGGACGCGTGTCCGATCTGACGGTACCGCGCGGTCTTCTTGCCTGCGAAAACCCAGTCCTCGGGGAATGACTGGAGCACGGCGGTCTGTTCCACGGTCAGCTTCTTGAGGGGGGAGCCGGATGTGTCCGATTCCTGGACACCGTTCGGTCCTGGCACCTCGTCACTCAAGGCTGATCCATTTATGCCCATTTGCGCCCAAAGGCTCTTAGTTCCCGTCAGTCCGAGATCTGCGCCTCCGCGCTTGTCGGAACCGCCGACGAGTGTTGGAGCCACGCGGCCGGCTTGAAGGGCCCACTCTGCGGCTCCCGTCCATCCGCGAGAGGACATCGACGGAAGCAGCGCCTCGCCTGCCGTTGTGTGCTCGGTCACCGTGGGTGCAGGTGAGTGGAAGCGGTCGAAGTGCGGTTCCTTCAGTGCAACCAGCAAGCCCTGCTTGCGGTCCTGGGGTACGCCGAAGTCTGCCGCGTTCAGGATGAACCAGCGAAATCGGTAGCCAAGGTGCGAAAGTTCGCTCTGTATGTAGTTGCGAACCTCTTCGAACTGTACGGAATCCACCAGGTCCGGCACGTTCTCGATGAGTACGGCCTTCGGCTGGATCGCGTGGGCGAGGAGAACTGTGGCCTTGAGCAGACGCAGCTCGAGACCGGTTTCCACGCGCTTCGTCGTTGCCGGCGACTTCACTCGGGGCAGGCCTGCGGACAGAAGGTCGACGTCGTAAGCCACTGGGTACTCAACGGGGTCGAAATCCAAGAGATCCAGCTCAACGACATTCCATGCCGGCCGGTTGCGGCGCAAGGTCTCGCAGGCGACCGGCTTGTTGTCCAAGAGAAGCACGGGGTCGAAGCCGGCGCGTTCCAGGCCCAACGCGAGACCCCCCGCGCCAGAACACAAGTCGACAGATGTCAGTCTCCCCATGGAGGGCCTCCCCACCCTAGTGGATCAACGAAACGGGTTCCGACAATAGGTGTAGTGGGCCGCGATGTCGATGGTGGGCACCCTGCTGCGACCTTCAGTTCCGGACCAAATACTCATCCTCGCGGCTTGTGCCGTAGAACGGCCGAGCGCACCTCTTGTGCCACGGTGTTTGGCGCCTCATGCTCCCAATAACGCAGCACTGTCCATCCTGTGGCACGCAAATGCTCAGTCGTTTCAATGTCCCGCGCCATGTTCTTGTCCAGCTTTGCTCGCCACCACTCCGCGTTGGCCTTGGGACTGGTTGCGTGCTGAGGGCAGCCGTGCCAGAAGCAACCGTCCATGAAGACCGCGATCTTGGCCTTGGGGAAGACGATGTCGATCGTGCGGCGAGACATTCCGGGGACGGGCACGTTCACCCGGTACCGCAGACCTGCCGCATGCAGGATTTTCCGGACAGCCACCTCGGGAGCCGTGTCGCGGGAGCTCTGGCGACTCATGCGGGCGGAGACGCTGGGGGAGGATGGGACAGCACCGGGCACACAAGCATTCTGCCGGCGCAGTGGAAGCAGTGGCGGACGACCTGGTGCTGCTCGGCGGACCTGTGCGCCAGGCTTGGTCATTGATCCAGGTGACCCCATGGTCTACCGCTGGCGTATGCGATAGACACACCTCTCGTGGATCAAGGATTAGCGGCGTTGCTAGGAGCGACGGTCGGTGTAGCAGGGACCGTCCTCGCCTCGGCGATCACCGGGTGGTCGGCGCGGCAGCAGGTGCAGGCCCAGGCGAGGGCCGAGCATGCGCACTGGCGCAGGCAGGTGCGTCGGGACGCCTACAGTGCCTTCCTCGCTCCGGCGTCCGAGTGCCAGCACGCTCTGAAGACGGCCGGGCGTGCGTTCATCGGCGAACGGGACACCGAGGAGGTCGATCGCAGACTGCAGCAGGCGCAAGGACAGCTGGCGCTCGCGCAGGCCGCGTGGGCCAATCTTGCCGTCGAGGGGCCGGAGGCGGTGGAGCAGACCGCCCGGAACGTCTACACCACGCTCAAGTCGACGCAGACGAACCTGCTCGCCTTCCGTGACGCGTCGGCGAACGCCCCGGACGGCAACGTCCGCTTCGTGGAGCGTCACGCCGTCGAAGTGGCCCGGCTCTCCGAACGTATCGGCGAGTTCACCGTGGCGGCCCGGTCGGCCCTGGACGACGTCGGGGACTGAGGTCCTGCGCTGTCGGTCCACGGGGACATGAGGCGCGCGGATACGGGGAGCGGGACGCGTGATGTCGGCGGCGGTGCTTACGCGGGCGGCGGTGCCGCCGACATCCGTGCGGAGGCCGTCGGGGCCGGCGTCAGTGGGCCGGTTCGGGGCGGTCGGCGTTCAGGTGGGCGGTCAGGAAGCGGGCGGCGCGGTCGAGTGCGGCGTCCGCCTCGTCGAGCCGGCCGTAGTGGTGCTGGAAGACGTGGGGGAGGCCGGGGCCGATTTCGAGGGTGACCTCGACGTCGGCGGCGCCCGCGCGGGCGGCCAGCCTGACCGCGTCGTCGAGCAGGACCTCGTTCGCCCCGACCTGGACGAGGAGTGGGGGCAGTCCGGTGAGGTCGGCGAGGACCGGGCTGGCCAGGGGGTGCGTCCGGTCGCCCGTGCCGACGTAGAGATCGGCGTAGGCGCGTATGTCGGCCTCGGTGAAGATGGGGTCGGCGTCCTCCTTGGAGCGGATGCTCTCTCCGGAGAGGGTGAGGTCGGTCCAGGGGGAGAAGACGACCACGGCGGCCGGCTGCGGCAGTCCGGCCTCCCGGGCCGCGAGCAGGGTGGCGAGGGTCAGGCCGCCGCCGGCGGAGTCGCCGGCCATGACGAGGTCCCGTGGGTCGGTGCCCGCCGCCAGCAGTTCGCGGTAGGCCGCGAGCCCGTCGTCGACGGCCGCGGGGAAGGGGTGTTCGGGTGCCAGCCGGTAGTCCACCGACAGCGCTCGCAGCCCGGCGCGACGGGCCAGTTCGCCGACCAGCCCCGCGTGGGTGTCCGGTGAGCCGACGACGTAGCCGCCGCCGTGCAGGTAGAGCAGCCGACCACGGCCGGAGGCTTCGGTCGGCTCCAGTTCCAGGGTCGGCCGCCCGCCCAGGACGGTCCTGCGGGTGACCACGTCCTCCGGCGCGGGGCGGGTGAGCACCGCGTTGAAATCGTCGCGCTGCTTCTCGGGAGTGGGCTGTGTCTCGCCGCGGGGGGCGGAACGGAGTACGGCGTCCAGGGCCTTGCGCTGCTGTCGGGACATGCGGGCCTCCACGAGTCGAGTGCGAGGATGGATTCCTGGGAATCCATCTGTCCGACGCCAACCGGATTCCGAGGAAGACGATTCCCAGGAATCCATTGGAGGCTGGTGTGGGCCACGTCACTTCTGTCTTTGTCGATCTCGTCCGTGTCGAGACCCGGCTCTACAACGCGGTGAACGCCCGGCTGCGCGCCGAACGGGGCCTGGGGCTCGGGCAGTTCGAGTTCCTGGAGGTCATCGACCGCGTGCCGGGGTGTCGCGTGCTCGACATCGTCGGCGAGCTGGCGATCACCGTGGGGGCCGTCAGCAAGGCGGTCGACCGGCTGGTGGCGGCGGGCTGGTGCCTGCGGGTCGCGCACCCCCAGGACCGTCGCTCGTCCGTCCTCCGCCTCACGCCCGAGGGCGAGGAGCAGTTGGCCGCTTCCCGCCCCGTCGTCGAGAGCGAACTCGCCTCGCTGACCGCGACGGTTCCCCCTGACGACCTGGCCCGCGTCGCCTCGACCCTGGCCACCCTTCGCGTGGCCCTCGAGGCGGGCTCCCATGGCCGGCCGGGCTGAGGGTCGCGAGGTCGGCCACGTTGCGGGAGGGGTGCGGCGGCAGGGGAGAATGAGGGCATGGCGATGTGCAAGAAGTGCGGTGCGCGCAAGCGCAGTTGGCCCCGTTCCTGCTCCCGGTGCCGCTCGGGGAGGGACTGGAAGGAGCCTGCCGCGGACGCCGTCGACCTCGCTTCGGGGGCAGGTCTGTTCGGCTGGCTCTGGCGAGGAGTCAAGGGGGTCGTGCGGCTGGTGCTGCGCGCGGGCGACTGACCGGACCCGGCGGACGCGTTCGGGCCGGGAGGGCTCCGCCGGGACGAGCCAAGGGGGAAGCGGCCTCCGGGTGACTCCCGAAGGCACCGGCACGGATCATGGCGCGGGGACGCGCGGCGGCTCCGGGGGTACGGCGGTCGGCCGGGTCCGCTTCCTGGACGCCTCGCCCCGAAGCCACTGCGGGAACGTCCCCACCCTCATTTTCGCCCTGAACACCGGTCGGCCCCGGACCACACGCCCCGGGAGGTGTAGAACCGCCCCCACCGCTCACCCGGCCCCCACGGGACCCGTGAACGACGGAGGGAGCCGGCCGTGCGGCAGCATCCGCCCGAGGGCACTGCGGAGATCCTCTTCATCGGCAACGCCACCCTGCTGATCCGCTACGGGGAGCTGACGCTGCTGACCGATCCGAACTTCCTGCACCGGGGGCAGTACGCCCACCTCGGCTACGGGCTCCGCTCGCGCCGGCTGACCGAGCCCGCCGTCGGCGTGGCGGAGCTGCCCCACGGGGACCTGGACGCCGTCGTGCTCTCGCACCTGCACGGCGACCACTTCGACCGGGTGGCGCGGCGCGGGCTGGACCGGGGGCTGCCGTTCGTCACCACCCCGCACGGTGCCCGTATGCTGAAGGGGCTGTACGGGTTCCGGCGCGCCACCGGGCTGCGCACCTGGCAGAGCCGCACCCTGCGGCACGGGGACTCCTCCGTGCGCGTCACCTCGCTGCCGGGCCGCCACGCGCCCGGCCCGCTGCGGGTCCTGCTGCCGCCCGTGATGGGGAGCATGCTGGAGTTCGGCGACCGCTCGGGGGAGATCCGGCTGGTCCTCTACCTCTCCGGCGACACCCTGATGTACGACGGACTGCGCGAGATCGCCGGACGCTACCCGGACATCCACCTGGCCGTCCTGCACCTCGGCGGTACGACCCTGCCCGGCGGCCTGGTGGTCACCATGGACGCCGGGCAGGGCGCCGACCTGCTCGACCTGCTGCGCCCGCGACGGGCGCTGCCCGTGCACCACAGCGACTACACGGTCTTCCGTTCCCCGCTGGAGGACTTCCTCGCGGAGGCGGGGCGCCGGGGCCACGACGCACGCCTGGTGCGGTGCGCCCCGGGTGAGCGGGTGACCGTCGGCGACCGGGCGACGGCCTGACCCGCACACCCCGCGGCCGCTACAGGAACGCCCCCACCCCCATGGCCACCCCGAACAGCACGAAGAAGATCCCCCAGGTCAGGTTCGCCGTGGCCGAGTACGACACCTTCCCCGGGCGCCCGTCCTTCGTGTGGACGACCACCGTCCTGCGCGGGTCCCTGGGGTCGTACCGGAGGACGACCGGGATGCCGGCGTGCAGGGGGTGGGACTCGTGGTTGAGGGGGACGCTGCGGTAGGTCTGCGTGGGCGGTGCGTCGAGGTTGTTCACGGGTGGGGCCTGGTAGCGGACCTGCGGGGGGTGGACGGTCGGGCCCTCGCGGCGGGCGCCGCGGGCGACCTCGCCGCGGGTGCGGACGCCCCGGACGCCGAGGCGGTGCAGGGCGCGGCGCCGGCGGAGGGCGTCGCGCAGGACCGAGATGCCCAGGGCCAGCGCACCGGCGGCCATGACGAGTGCGATCGTGAGCCACGGCTGATCCATGTGGCGCCCCCCGGAGCCGACTTCAGGTCTCCATGGAGACGGGCGCGGTCACGGGGTGGTTCCCCGTGGCGCTTCCCGGGCGCACGGCCGGTCGTCAGTCCGCGCCGTGGCACTCCCCGTACGCCCGCCCCGAACCGCACCAGCACGCCGCCGACCGCTCCGGGGGCCACGCCACCGCCCGGCCCCGGGCCGCCAGCGTCGTGGCGTACTGGGGCAGCAGGGCCGGGTCTGCGGGGGAGGCGAGCTCCGAGGCGGCGAAGGCCTCGTACGAGGGGACCGTGCCCGTGACGATGCCCAGGTTCGGCGTGCCCGACGCCGACAGCTCCCGCAGCGCCGCCTCTATGGCCACGAGGTGCTCCTCGTAGGAGGGGTACTCCTCCGCCAGGGACGGGTACGCCTCCGTCAGCTCCGCCAGCTCGCCGGCCGGCCAGTGCAGCACCGCCACCGGGAACGGGCGGGACAACGCCTCCCGGTACGCGCCCAGTTCCGCGCGCAGGCGGACGATCTCCGCCTCCAGCTCCACGGGGTTCTCCGAGCCCAGGGACCACACCCGCTTCGGGTCGTGGAGCTCGTCCAGGGTGATCGGGAGGGTGTGGACGGTGTCCGCGAGCGCGTCCCACTCGTCGTGCGCCGCGCCGAGCATCCTGCGCACGCGGTGGCGGCCGAAGAGGAGGGGGTGGGTGGCGCGCGGGGGCGCCTCGACACCGGTCAGGAGGAGGCGCACCGCCTCCGTGAACGTCTCGTGCGCCTGCTCCAGCTCGTCGTGCGACTCCAGGGACTCCGCGACGATCACCCAGGGGGCGGGATCGCGCGGGGCCGCCGTGCGGATGCCGGTGATGATCGCGCGGGCCTCCGCCTCGTGGCCGTACTCCCAGAGGTTCGACGCCTTGAGGGCCCGTACCAGGTACGGGTCGTCCAGTTCCCGGGAGGAGGCCAGCAGGCGGTCGTAGAGGGCGGTCGCGGCGGGGCGGTCGCCGGAGAGCTCGCGGTGGGCGGCGGCCCGCAGCAGCAGGGCCTCGGCGTCCTCGGGGTAGAGGTCGGCGGTCCGCTCCAGGCGGGCGGCTTCGGCGGTGTGGTCGACGTTTTCGGCAGGCGTGTCGGGGCGCATGGGGGACACCGTACTGCCGGTGGGTGACAAAGGTGAGACGGCCGCAGGCCGGAGCGGGGTCCGGGGCCGGAAGGGAACGTTCCGTCGTCGTCGGGGGGACGGGACGGCCGTGGCGGACCTACCCTTCCAAGGGGCAGGCGACCGAGGGGGCGGGGCGTGCGCAGGACGTTGGCCAACGGGTGTCTGGTGCTGCTGATGATTCCCGCCGCGCTGGTGGCCTACTTCTGGTTCACGGTCTGGCACACCGGGCACGAGAACGACCGGCGCCGGCAGGACGCGCTCGACTCGCTGCTCCGCCAGGCCCATGAGGCGGCGGACCGGACCGCCGACGCGCTGACCAGGAGCGGCGAGACCGGCACCGACGCGTTGACGGGCGTGATCTGGGAGCACACGGAGAGTCCCGTCATCGCGTACGACGAGGAGCGGCGCGTGTTCACCGCCGTCGCCGCGCGGTCCGCCGTGTACGAGGAGAAGCCCATCCTGTTCGCCGGCGGACCGGGCACGGTGGAGCGCTGCTTCACCTACACCTACGCACGGCGCCCCGGTTCGGAATGGACCTCCACGACCACCGAGTCGGACAACGAAGCCTGCCGGGGGAGCGGAGAGATCGGTGACCGGGTGCGGTTCGCGCGCGTGCGGATGGGCGGCATGGAGGCGGCCGGGCTGACGCGCGCCGGTCTGCGGCGTGCTCTCGATCCGAGCGGCCGTCCCGGCGACGAGAGCCGGTCCGACGTGCGGAGCGTCGTCCGGAAGGGGCGGACGGTCGTCGCCGTCGTCCTCTTCCGGCACCTGGACCGGTACCGGTCCCAGGACGACGGGTCGGCGCCGGTCGAGCAGTGCTACCGCCTCACCCGGATTCTCGATCCCGATGCCGGTGTCGAGGGACCGGTCACCGCCGTCCCCGTGGCGGATTGCTGAGCCGCCGCGGGAACGGCGGCACGCCGACCGGGGCACCGGGACCGGCCCGTACGGTGGATGTCAGGCCCGCGGAACCGTAGCGTGGTGCCGGACGTTGAGGTGGTGCGGGGCCCCGTGGGGGCCGGGGACGGTGCTGAGGGGAGGGGGCGAGTGATGCGCGGACGGACGGTCCGGCTTGCCGCCGTGCTCCTGCCTCTCGTTCAGGTCCTCCTGCTCCTGATGCCGGCCGCCGGCGGGCTCTCCGTGGTCGATGTCGCGCTCGCCGCGACCGCCGCCGCCGGTACCGCGCTCGCCGTCTGCGCGCTCCTCGCCGCCCGCTGCGCGCCCGCCGTGCCGCCCACCCGGGTGCGTACGGCCATACGCGACCGTGACCGGCGTACGGCCTTCCTGCCCCAGCGCGATCCCGACGCCAGGGGGCGCACCAGACCCCGGGCACCCGGACACGCCCTCCCGGCGACCGCCGCGTAGGGCACTTCCTCCGTACGTTCACGTACGCTCACCACGCCCCGCTGCGGGTCGTCATGCCGCCATCGCGTACTTCCGGCACGACGAGACCCCCGGAGGGCTCACCCATGTCCGTCTTCGCCAGCCTGGTCGAGCACCTGGCCGACCTGCTCCGGCCGCTGTTCGGCGTCTCCGCGGCGGCCGCCGCGATCGTCCTGTTCACCGCCTTCGTACGACTCCTCGTCCACCCCCTGTCCCGGGCCGCCGCCCGCGGACAGAAGGCCCGGACCGCGCTCCAGCCGCGCATCGCCGAGCTGCGCCGCAAGCACGGCCGCGACCCCGAGAAACTGCGGCGGGCCGTACTGGAACTGCACGCGAGCGAGAAGGTGTCGCCGCTCTCCGGGTGCCTGCCCAGCCTGTTCCAGTTGCCCGCCTTCTTCCTGCTGTACCACCTCTTCTCCAGCGGGACGATCGGCGGGCGGCCCAACGAGCTGCTCGGGCACCGGCTGTTCGAGGCGCCGCTCGGCGGCAGGTGGGCGGACGCGCTCGGGGACGGCGGGGTGTTCGGCGGGCCCGGACTCGTGTACGTCGGACTGTTCGCGGTCGTCACCGTGGTCGCCTGGTTCGGCTACCGGCTGTCCCGGCGGATGATGGCCGCCGGCCCCGCGATGCCCGCGGCCGGTGAGGGGGAGCAGGTGCCGGGGCTGGCGGCGGTGACCAAGGTGATGCCGTTCATGTCCTTCTTCACGCTCGTCACCGTCGCCGTCATGCCGCTGGCCGCCGCGCTCTACATGGTGACCAGTACGACGTGGAGCGTGGCGGAGCGGGCCGTGCTGTACCGCTGAGCGCGGGGCGGGGCGAGTCGGGGGTGCCGTGGGCTGACGGTTGTGGGGGTGTGGGGGCTGGGTGCGCAGTTCCCCGCGCCCCTGGGGGTTGTGGCTGCCGTCGGTCGGCAGCTGGAGGGCTGGATGCGCGGTTCTCCGCGGTCCAGTACGTGAACGGGGTCTTGCGGAGTGGAACGCCGGATCGGAGGATCGACCAGTCCTCCGATGGCTGCGCCCCGCCGCAACCGGGCCGTGTCCATCGGGCGGACCCGCGATCGAGGGAGACGGGAATCATGAAGCTGCTGCGAGTCGGCACGGCGGGACGGGAGCGGCCCGCGCTGCTCGACGACGAGGGGACCCTGCGCGACCTGTCGGGTCTCGTCGCGGACATCGACGGGACGCTGCTCGCCGACGAGGCCGCGCTCGGCCGGATCAGGGCCGCCGCCGGCGCCGGCGAGCTGCCCGCGCTGGACGGGACGGGGCTGCGGACCGGACCGCCGGTGGCACGGATCGGGAAGATCGTCTGCATCGGGCTGAACTACCACGACCACGCCCGCGAGACCGGGGCCGAGCCGCCCGCCGAGCCGGTGATCTTCTTCAAGGCGGCGGACACGGTCGTCGGACCCCAGGACACGGTGCTGGTGCCGCGCGGGTCGGTGAAGACCGACTGGGAGGTCGAACTGGCGGTCGTGATCGGGCGTACGGCGCGGTACCTGGAGTCGGCGGAGGAAGGGCTCGCGCACGTCGCCGGGTACGCCGTCGCGCACGACGTCTCCGAGCGGGAGTTCCAGATCGAGCGGGGCGGGACCTGGGACAAGGGGAAGAACTGCGAGACGTTCAACCCGCTGGGGCCGTGGCTGGTGACCGCCGACGAGGTCGGCGACCCGCAGGACCTGTCGCTGCGGCTGTGGGTCAACGGGGAACTGAAGCAGGACGGGACGACCGCCGAGCAGATCTTCCCGGTGGGGGAAGTCGTGCGGTACGTCAGTCAGTTCATGACGCTGTATCCCGGTGACGTCATCAACACCGGGACGCCGGCGGGGGTGGCCATGGGGCGGCCCGAGCCGAAGCCGTACCTGCGGGCGGGGGACGTGGTCGAGCTGGAGATCGCCGGGCTCGGGCGGCAGCGGCAGGAGTTCAAGCAGGCGTAGCGCTCCGAGGGGGAGGCGGGGGGCGGGGAGTTGCGGTGCGGGTGCGGGTGCGTTGTGGTTTGTCGCGCGGTTCCCCGCGCCCCCGAGCGGTCGTTCCGGAAGGGGACGCGGAGCCGCTCGGACCGAGGAAGCCGGACGCGTTCCTCCGGCTTCCCGGTCCGACCCCGTCCGCCCGGCGGAGCTCAGCCGCGCGGGAGCGGGCGGCTCGGCCGGATCTCGTCCAGGTGCACCACCAGGTCCATCGACCTCAGCAGGTTGACCTGGTCGCCGGTCGGCGGGTAGTCGGTGCCGATCTCCCGTTTGGGCCGGGTGACGTCCAGCAGGGCGCGGGCGGCGGGCGGCGCGGTGCGCAGGTCGGCGTACCAGTTCCGGTGGCTCACCCGGTCCAGGACGTGCTCGGCCGAGCCGGGAGCGGCGGGCTCCACGGCGAACCGCCTGACGTCGTCGTCGGCCGGGTTCTGCAGGCCCTGTGCGGTGGCGTGCACGGCGCCCCGGTCGAAGGAGAGCCCCACCGCCAGGTAGCCGTCGCCCAGCCGCTGCCGGAGCACCGATCCCTGGGGGAGGGGGAGGCTGGGCGTGGAACTCCTGGTGTACAGGTGGCTGTTGTGCCCGCCGAGCACCACCCGGTGGCCGGTGTGGCGGTGCCACCACAGGGTGTTCTCCGCCATGGCGGTGTCGCGGTGGGCCATGGCCTTCGGCCCGGCCAGGGGGTCGGAGAGGTCGAAGGCGTACAGGCGCGCCACCTGGTCGATCACGGTGGCGTGCTGGAGCGCCCAGGCGTGGTCCTCGCCCGTCCCGGCGGGCTCGCGGGCGCGCAGCAGTGCCAGGACGCGGCCGGTGCGCTCGGCCCGCGCGCGGCGCTCGTCCAGGGGCGCGGCCACGGCGGCGCGCATCCACGCGTCGACGGGCAGGGTGGGGCGCAGCCCCTCGTACAGGCCGGTGACGGCGGGCAGCAGGTCGGGGTGGGCGCGCCGGACGTGGTCGACGACCCGGTCGTACAGTTCCGGGCCGGCGTAACCGTTGTCGTTGCCGGCGAACCTGACCGGGTCGTCGGGGTGGGCGACGTTGTACGCGCGCATCCAGCGGATCATGTCCAGGTACTCCTGGCTGTGCAGCAGCAGGAAGGCGTTGTGGAACTCCTCGGACATGATCCGGGCGGGGTCGCCGCGCCCGGTGAGCAGGTGGTCGTCCAGGCGGAGCCCCGCGCTCCAGTTGGCCTCCAGGACGAAGGAGCGGAAGCCCTTCTCCTCGACCAGGTACCGCAGCACCCGGTGCCGGAAGGCGACGAAGTCGTGGGAGCCGTGGGCGGCCTCGCCGACACCGACCACCACGGCGTCACCGACCGCCTTCCCGAAGGGGCGCAGGTCCTCGAAGGGGCCCGAGGGCTCGGTGGTGCGCAGCGGGCGGGCGGCCTCCGTCAGGGGCGACAGCGCGTCGCCGGCGGTCGTGGAAGGTCCGTCCGAGGCCCCGGTGTCCCCGCCGGCCGGGACCGCCACGGCCGTCCCGGGCACGACGGCGAGCCAGACGAGCAGCACGGCAGCCAGCCGCCTCGCTATGAAGGGTGTCATGACGCCAGCGTCGCCGCCGCGACGTCGGACCGCGCTCCGAGTGTCACTCGGCCGGAGCAGCGTCGCAGGCGGGGCGGCGGTCGGGCGGAGGAAGCACGTCCGCGCCTTCCGCCGTACCGGCGAGCGCCGGACGGACCTGGCAGGACCACCCCGCGCCGACGAGGACGGCCTGGTGGCGCGGGGCGCCGGACCCGGCACGGCGGTCGGTCCGTGAGGGGTCCGGGGGCGGCCCGAAAGTGCCTACGCGCGGGTCAGGAAGTGCTCCAGGGCCTCCACCACCATCTGGTGGTCCTGGAGTTGGGGGAGGCCCGAGACGGTCACCGCGCCGATGACGCCCGCGCCCTCCACCGTGATGGGGAAGGAGCCGCCGTGGGCCGCGTAGGTGTCGGGGTCCAGGCGGGAGGACGCCTCGAACGTCGTGCCCTTGGCGCGGTGACGGGCGCCCACCAGGTAGGAGGCGGAGCCGTAGCGCTCGACGACCCGGCGCTTGCGGGCGATCCAGGCGTCGTTGTCGGGGGCGGAGCCGGGCAGGGCGGCGTGGAAGAGCTGCTGGCCCGCGCGGTGGATGTCGATGGCGACGGGGGCCTGGCGTTCGCGCGCCATCTCCACCAGCAGGGAGCCCAGCGCCCACGCGTCGTCGTACGTGAACCGGGGGAAGACCAGGCGGCGTTCCTGCGCCTCCAGCTCCTCCACGCTCGGGGTGAGCTCCGGGGTCTGCTCCGGGGTCTGCTCCGGGGTGGTCACAGCGTCACCGTCACCTTCTCCAGGGCCGACCGGCGGGCGGCCTCCAGTACGTCCAGGGCGGCGGCCGCCTCCCGCGCGGTCACCGGGTTGGGGGCGCCGGTCAGCAGGGCCTTCGCCACGGCCGCGTAGTAGGCGGGGTAGTCGCCCGGGAGGGTCGGCACGGGCTGTCCGCCGCCGGTCACCGGGGACTCCCCGGCGCCGATACGGCCCCACAGCTCCTCGGGTTCCATGCCCCAGCCGGCGCCGGTCGCGCCGGGGCGCAGGCCGTCGCGCAGGGCGGCCTCCTGGGGGTCGAGGCCGTGCTTGACGTAGCCGGCCTTCGAGCCCAGGACGCGGAAGCGCGGGCCGAGCTGGGCCGTGGTCGCCGAGACGTAGAGGTGGGAGCGGACGCCGCCGGCGTGCGTCAGCGCGATGAACGTGTCGTCGTCGGTCCGCGCGCCGTCGCGCCGGATGTCCGCCTCGGCGTAGACGGCGGTCACCGGGCCGAAGAGGACCAGCGCCTGGTCGACGACATGACTGCCGAGGTCGTAGAGCAGACCTCCGATCTCCGCGGGGTCGCCGGACTCCCGCCAGCCGCCCTTGAGCTGCGGGCGCCAGCGCTCGAAGCGGGACTCGAAGCGGTACACGTCGCCGAGTTCGCCCTCGTCGACCAGCCTGCGCAGGGTGAGGAAGTCGTTGTCCCAGCGGCGGTTCTGGAAGACGGACAGGAGCAGGCCGCGCTCCTCGGCCAGCGCCGCCAGCTCGCGCGCCTCGGCCGCCGTGCCGGACAGCGGCTTGTCGACGACGACCGGGAGACCGGCCTTCAGGGCGGCCGTGGCGAGCGGGACGTGCGTCCTGTTCGGGGACGCGATGACGATCAGGTCCAGTTCGCCGGCGCGGGCGAACAGCTCGTCCGGGGCCGCGGCGACGCGGACGTCCGGGAACCCGTCGCGGGCCTGCCGCTGCCGCTCGGGGTTCGAGGTGACCACCGTGTCGAGCGCGAGGCCCTCGGTCGCGGCGATCAGCGGGGCGTGGAACACGGAGCCCGCGAGGCCGTAGCCGACGAGGCCGACGCGGAGGGGGGTACCAGTCATGCCTCCTACTTTCGCAACGCTGTTGCCAAAGTGCAAGCAGCGGGGAGAATGAGCGGGTGAAGAGGACGAACGACGGCATCGGCGGGGCGCACGGCACGCACGGCACGCACGGGGCTCCGCTGGGCGTGAACCTGCTCGCCCTGCGCAGCCACAACACCGCGCTCGTGCTCGATCTGCTGCGGACCGCGGGAGCCGAGGGGATCAGCCGGCTGGAACTCGCCGAGCGGACCGGGCTCACCCCGCAGGCGGTCAGCAAGATCACCGCCCGGCTGCGGGCGGACGGGCTCGCGGCCGAGGCGGGGCACCGGGCGTCCACGGGCGGCAAACCGCGCACGGTGCTGCGGCTGGTCCCGGAGGCGGGGCACGCGGTGGGCGTCCACCTGGACCGGGACGAGGTGCGGGCGGTGCTGGTCGACCTCGACGGGACGGTGGTGGACCGGCGGCGGGCCCCGCTGGACCTGGGCGCGGGGGAGGAGGCGGTACTGGCACGGGTGGCCGGGACGGCCGGGGCGCTGCGGACGCCGGGGACGGCCGGGGCGAACCGGTCCCCGCTCGGGGTGGGGGTCGCGCTGCCCGGACCGCTCGACCACGACAGGGGCGTACTGCACCGGGTCACCGGCTTCCCCGAGTGGGACGGCTTCCCGCTCCGGGACGCGCTGGCGCGGCGGCTCGGCGTGCCGGTGGTCGTCGACAAGGACACCAACGCGGCGGCACTGGGGCTGGCGGTCGGCGGCGAGGGCGGCTCCTTCGCCTACCTGCACCTCGGTACGGGGCTGGGGGCCGGGCTGGTGATCGGCGGCAGCGTGTACCGGGGGGCCAGGACCGGTGCCGGCGAGTTCGGGCACCAGGTCATCCAGCTGGACGGGCGGCCCTGTACCTGCGGTGCGCGTGGGTGCGTCGAGGCCCTGTGCCTGGACGCCGTCGCCCGCGGCGACCTCGCCGAGGCGGCCAGGGTGCTGGGGGCGGGGGCGGCGAACCTCGTCGGGCTGCTCGACATCGACCTGGTGCTTCTCGGCGGGCGCACCGTCGCCGCCGCGCCCGAGGCGTTCGTCCACGGGGTCGGCGCCGTCCTCGCCGCCCGTGCCCGGCGTGAGGGCGGCGGGGACGGGGGCGGGGGCGTACCGGTGCGGGTGGCGCCCGGCGGGGTGCAGGGGGTCGCGGAGGGGGCGGCCCAGCTGCTGTTGGCTCCACTGTTCGGGCGGGGGGACGCCTGAGCGGGTGCCTTCGGCGCTTGCGCGCTGTGAGGGGCTGGTGGTGCTTGCCGGCGCTCGCCGGGTGCCTCCCCCCACTCGACGGTGGTCTGTCGAATCCTGGCGGAGGTCTGTCGGCGGTCTCGGCCCGGATGCTTCAGCGCCGGCGACGGTCGAGCACCCCGATGAGAACGGCGAGGTCGGCGGCGCCGGCCGGGTCATCCGCGTAGCGGGTGGTCAGGAGAGGACCGACCTCGGGAAGGACGACGCCCTCCCGGGCCAGGACATGGACCAAGGTCAGCAGCGCGGCGCGGGCATTGCCGTCGGTGAAGGGGTGGAAGAACGCCACATCGAGGTACGCGCGGGCCGCGCGGGCCGCCGGCGGGAGGTCCGGGTCGGTCGTCTCGCGCAGGCAGGAATCGAAATCGGCCCGCGTGTGAGGGGTCAGGCCGTAGCGCTCGCGGCCGGCCTTCGCGTAGGCGCCGCCCACGCGAAACGGTGCCTCTGTCACAGCGAGGACCTCACGCTGCCAGCCGGCGAGCAGGGCGAAATCCAACGGGGCGCGGCGTGCGGCGTCTTCTCGGGCCAGAGCGTACGCGGCGAGCAGACGCCGGGCGCGGACCGGGTCGCGCCGGTACACCGGTCCCTCGCACCAGGACCGGAACCCGTCGCGGCCGGGCGGGACCCGCTGCAGGGCCGGCGCACTTCGCCAGTCGGCCTCTCGGCGCACGCGCAGCCAGACCGAAAGACTGTCAGTAGCGGTCATGGAGATCCTCCAGTGCCGCCCTCTCACGGTGGTCCTGGTACGGGGCGTGGCCGGTGAGGCCGGTGGCCAGGTCCTCGCCGACGGATTCGATCAGCGTCCGTTCCGGATAGACCCAGCTCTCGAACCTGCCGCCGATCGCGCGCTCCACCGCTCGCGCGGCTTCGGCCTGGTCCATGCCGGTGCTGGTGAGGAACCAGCCCAGGACGATCGAGGCCTGGCCGTGCCAGCCGCCCTCCGCGCCCGAGTCCAGAGTGTGGGTCACGAGCCGGACGCAGGCCCGTTCCAGGTGCCAGCTGCGATCCTCGGGTGAGGCGTCCGGCGGTGGCGCCAGTTCGGCGAAGCGCCGGGCCGTCCGCTCCAGCCACTCCCGCCACTCCAGCAGTGCGGCTACGACGCGTGCCGCGGTCTCGTCGGGGGTCGTCACCGACCTCGGCCCGCTGACCCAGTTGCCGATGGGCCCGCCGTAGCGGTAGCACCAGCTCCACCCCCAGGCCCAGGTGCCGTACCGCTCCCGGACGATCGCGTCCACCTGACGCTCACACCAGTGCTCGCCCTGCCACCAGCCGGCCATGCCGGAGAGCACGGGCGGCACCCACTCGCGGACCAGCGAGCGGAGGCGGGCGTCCTCGTCCTCGTCCCAGGCGAACGGGTGGCGAGCCGGGTCGAATTCGTCCCAGTTCCGAATGCCCTCGTAGGCGAGGGAGGGCACACGGTTCTCGGGGAAGGGCAGGGTGTCACGGTTGTACGTCAACGCCGGCCACTCTTCCTGTCCGATGCGGTCGATCCATCAGTCTCGGCTCGAAGCCCCTGGGACCGCGAACGGTTTTCCGGCCCGCACCCCGTGCGGCCGGCGATCCGGGCGGGATCGCCATGGTCCGCGGACGCGCACGTTCTTCCGCTCGACGGCGTCCAGTTCGCCAACAGCTCCTCCGGCGACCACTCCTGCCGCGCATCCGCCCTTTCGGCCTTGACCACTCGATCAGGCCGGCGACGACGCCCGGGACGCGCAGACGGGGCTGTCGAGCTGCCCGGGACCTTGGTGTCCGAGCCGGGACTCCGGGGCCCGGCCGGGGCGGCACCATCGCCCGCAGCCGGGTGACGCAGCCCCCGCCGTCGCCTCAGCGGCCCACCGCGCAGGCGTCGCCGTTCAGTACGAACCGCGGTGGTGCCGTTGTGCCGCCCGTGTGTTCCGCGAGGTACCCCAGCGTGATGCTCGCGCCCGGTGCGATCGTGGCGTTGTGGGTGGCATCGGACGCCCTGATCACGTTGCTCAGCTGGATCAGGTCCGTGTTCCAGTCGGAGACGACCGTCTGGTCGAGGGTCAGCGGGAACTCCAGTGTCCAGCCGTTCACCGGGGCGTCGCCGGTGTTGGTGACGGTGAGGTCGACCGTCATGCCGGTGCCCCAGGCCGTCACCGTGCGGTCCACCCGGCAGGTGGGTTCCTCCCGTGCGAAGGACACCTTGTGCAGGCCGCCGGGCAGGTCGTTGACCATGTAGAACTCCCCGTCGACGGTCGTGCCGACCGACGTCACCTGCGTGGGCGTCCTGCCGATCTCGGCCTGTTCGTAGCCGCCCCGCCCGTCGGGCCGCAGCGCCCAGACCGTGGAGGAGCAGTAGTCGGTGGCGATGTACGTGCCGCCCACCAGGTCGGCGTGCTCCCGGCCCCGGTAGACGTGGCCGCCGATGACCGAGCAGCCGCCGGTGTACGGGGAGTACGTGAAGACCGGCTCGGTGTACGTCTCACCGGGCGCGCAGTCCCCGCCCGTGAACTTCTCCAGGCCCTCGTAGCAGGACCAGCCGAGGTTCAGTCCGCCCCGCCCGGGGGCGAGGTGGTTGATCTCCTCCCAGTGGCCCTGGCCGACGTCGCCGATCCACATCGAGCCGTCGGCCGCGTCGAAGGAGAACCGCCACGGGTTGCGCAGCCCGTACAGCCAGATCTCCGCGCGGGCGCCGGGGGTGTCCACGAAGGGGTTGTCGGCGGGGACGCAGTACGCGAGCGGGGCGCACGCGCGGCTCACGTCGATCCGCATGATCTTGCCCAGCAGGGTGTCCAGCCGCTGCCCGGACTTGAAGGGGTCCCCGGAGCCGCCGCCGTCGCCGATGCTCCAGTACAGGTTGCCGTCGGGGCCGAAGGCGAGCTGGCCGCCGTTGTGGTTGCTGTACTCGGCGTGCTCCTGGGAGAGCAGGGGTTCCAGGCGGGACTCGTCGAGCCGGTAGCGGGCGAGGGTGACCGCGCCGTCGGGCAGCGCCGTGTACGCCAGGTACAGGTCCTGGCTGTCGGCGAAGTCGGCCGGGAGCGCGATGCCGAGCAGACCGCGCTCGTTGCCCGACTCGTCGACGGCCGGGGTGATGTCGAGCAGCGGGGCGGAGGCCAGGCCGGTGTCCGGGTGGTAGACGCGGACGGTGCCGCGCTTCTCGGTGATGAACAGCCGGTCCGTGCCGTCGTCGGGGGCGACGACGGCGGTGGGCCGTCTCAGCCCGGAGGCGACCTGGGTGGTGGTCGCGCTGATCGACGGCAGGGGGACGGACGACGCGTCCTCCGCCGCCGCGGCGGGTGACGGGGTGAGGGCGGTCAGCAGGAGGGCCGGCAGCACCGCGAGCAGGGTGCTCAGGACGAACGTCAGGCGGAGCCGCACTTTATGAGCATGCATATGACAAGCCACGATCTCCTTCTTTCCGGGTGTCGGCGGGCGCTGAAGGGACTGTGAGGGCGTGCGGACGTTCATGGGAGCGCTCCCGCCACTTCACACTGCGGCTCACACGGCACAGCGGCAACACGTGATTGCGCCACTTTCGCGCCGCCCGGCGCGAACACCGCTCCTGCCCCGCCACCGCCGAACCGCCCGCGTGCCCGCAAGCCCCTGTGTCCGCAAGCCGAGCCGTATCCGGCGTTCCCTCAAGATCCGGGTCTGTTTAGGCTGAAGCGCACGCAGGACCGCGTACGGCAGGGAGATCCCGCACATGGCAGACCGCAAGCCGATCGAATCGTGGCTCACCGACATGGACGGGGTGCTGATCCACGAGGGTGTACCGATCCCCGGCGCCGATGCCTTCATCAAGAAGCTGCGCGAGTCGGGGAAGCCCTTCCTGGTCCTCACCAACAACTCGATCTACACCCCGCGCGACCTGCACGCCCGGCTGCGCCGCATGGGCCTGGAGGTGCCGATCGAGAACATCTGGACCTCCGCCCTCGCCACCGCCAAGTTCCTGGACGACCAGCGCCCCAGCGGCTCGGCGTACGTCATCGGCGAGGCCGGTCTGACCACCGCGCTGCACGACATCGGCTACATCCTCACCGACCACGAGCCCGATTATGTGGTTCTGGGAGAAACGCGAACGTACTCCTTCGAGGCGATGACGAAGGCCGTCCGTCTCATCAACGACGGCGCCCGCTTCATCTGCACCAACCCCGACGAGACCGGCCCCTCCGCCGAGGGCCCGCTCCCGGCGACCGGCGCGGTGGCCGCGCTCATCACCAAGGCGACCGGCAGGCAGCCGTACTTCGCGGGCAAGCCCAACCCGCTGATGATGCGCACCGGCCTCAACACCATCGGGGCCCACTCCGAGAGCAGCGCGATGATCGGCGACCGGATGGACACCGACGTGCTGGCCGGCATCGAGGCCGGGATGCGGACGTTCCTGGTGCTCACCGGGCTGACCCGGACCGAGCAGGTGGAGAACTGGCCGTACCGGCCGTCCAAGGTCGTGGACTCCATCGCGGACATCGTCGACCTCGTCTGACGCGTCGACCCCTCCGACGCCGTTCACCCGTACGGAGTAGTCGCCGCGTTCACGGGGATGCGGTGCCGACCCCCGCGCGGGACCCTCCAGGTGTCTGGAGGTGCACGATGGGTTCCCCGCGCAACACTCTCCGTACGGGCCTCCCGTCCGGCACCGGGCGGCTGCTCACCGGTGTGGCCTGGGTGGTGCTGCTGCTCGGGCTGTGGCTGTGGGGCGGCGAGCGGGCCGGCGTGCCCGCCGGGATGTCAGGGACCGCCACCGGTGACATGGCGGCGGCCGGGCGGCCGCCCAGGAGCGAACTCCCGCCCGCGCACCGCCCCTTGGCCGCCGCGGTGCCACGGCGCCTCGACATCCCGGCCCTCGGCGTCCACGTACCGGTGGTGGCCGGTGGGAACGGCCGGCCGGGCGCGGTCCGCCGGTACGCGGACGGAGTGACACCGGGGGAGCCCGGCGCCGCGCTGATGGTGGGATCCGCGGCCCTCCGTCCCGTGGACGCGCTCGAGCCCGGCCGGACGATCCGGGTGGCCCGCGCGGACGCCGTGACCGCCGAGTTCACCGTGGAGGACGTCCAGGTCCTCGCCCACGAACGGTTCGACGCCCGGCGGGCCCACGAGCCGCGCCGCGCGGGACGGGCCGAACTCCGGCTGGTCGTCTGCGGGGAGGAACCCGACCGGGTCACCGGCCGTTGCACGGCCGACGCGATCGTCTCGGCGTATCTGACCGGAACCGGCCCCTGAATCCCGCACACCCCGGCTGCTTCGCACACCATCCGGCCCGCACCACCCGGCCCGGTCGGCGACCCGCTCCCCGGGGCCCGCCGACCGGGCCGGCCCTCGACCGCGCGGGGTCCGGGCCGCGGGAGTGCCCCGGCGACCGGCGCGGGAGGCCGCGACGGCACTCGGTGCGCGGGAGCACCGGCCGGGGCGGTCCGGCCGGAGTCGGCGGGCACGCATCCGGAGCGGGGGGCGGGCCGGACCCAGGGGCCGGCCGGTGCCGGGCCCCGGGCCGGTCGCGATCCGTGATCACCGCAGGTGGCCCCGTGCGCCGGACCGTACGGCACGGCCGGGCGTGCCCGTGCCACCGGGCTGTAACAGACGGCGGACAAGGCGGGTTCGGCCTCGTGGGCGTCGCGGGACGTATGTCAGGATTGGGGCTCGGAGCACATGGAACAAGTGCACCCAAGGGGGGCTGGATGTACGGCAGCAGGGGGGTCGGGGCGTTCGCCGGGAGGCGGGCGTCCGCAGCGGTGCTGGGGGCGGCGCTGCTGATCACGGGATGTTCGTCCTCGGACGGTGAGGGGGACGAGCCGGACGCCGGTGCGGGGATCACGCAGCAGCCGAAGGAGTCCGACCCGTTCTGGGTCAACCCGAACGGCAACGCCGTCCGGCAGGTCGCCCGACTGGTGGAGGACGGCAGGAAGTCGGAGGCCGACCGGATCCGCAGGATCGCGGAGCAGCCCGTCGGCGAGTGGATCAGCCCGGAGAACCCCGAGGAACAGGCCCGCGGTTTCACCGAGGGCGCGGACGCGGCAGGCCGCACCGCGCTGCTGGTCCTCTACAACATCCCGCACCGCGACTGCGGCCAGTACTCGCAGGGCGGCGCCGCCGACGGCAACGCCTACCGCGACTTCGTCGACGGTGTCGCCAAGGGCATCGGGGACCGTCCGGCGACCGTGATCCTGGAACCCGACGCGGTGCTGCACCTGGTGGACGGCTGCACCCCGGGCGAGTTCCACGAGGAGCGCTACGACCTCCTCAAGGGCGCCGTCGCCAAGCTGAAGGGCCTGAAGAACACCAAGGTCTACCTGGACGCGGGCAACGCCGGCTGGGGCGACCCCGACCAGATCCACGAGCCGCTGAAGCGGGCGGGCATCGACCGGGCCGACGGCTTCTCGGTGAACGTCTCCAACTTCTACTCCACCGAGGACTCCGTCGCCTACGGCAAGCGGCTCTCCGCCAAGACCGGCGGCAAGCCCTTCGTCATCGACACCAGCCGCAACGGCAACGGCCCCTACACCGAGGGCGCCGAGGGCGAACGCTGGTGCAACCCGCCCGGCCGCGCCCTCGGCGAAACCCCGACGATCAAGACGTCCGACCCCCTGGTGGACGCCTACCTGTGGGTCAAGCGTCCGGGAGAGTCGGACGGCGAGTGCAAGGGCGGCCCGAAGGCGGGCGAGTGGTGGCCCGAGTACGCCCTGGAACTGACCGAGGGATCCGACTGACGGCGAGTTCCCCGCGCCCGAGGGGCGCGGGGAACTGACCTGTGCGGCTACCGCCGCGTGGGCGCGACCGGCCACGACGGATCCGCGGCCGGAGGAACGGCCGAGCCGCGCGGCGCTACGGCACCTGCACCCACTGTGCCTTGCTCGGCGTCCCGTCGCCGTCGTTCACGAACAGCATGTACCACCCGGACTGAACCAGGTTCTTGTTCTCCGGCACCGTCACGGTGATCTTGTCCCCGTCGGCCTCGAAGTCCAACGCGATCGACCGCTGGTCCACGTCCGTGACGTGCGTGGACGCACTCGGCCGGATCAACCGCACGCTCTTGACCGACGCCGCGTCCGCGGAGGTGAACGTGCCGGACCCACCGCGCTCGATGGTCTTCGGCCCGCCCGACAGGTCGGGCTGCTCGTTGTCGCCGTACAGGTACGGCGGCGTGTAGATCTCGATGCGCTGCTCGAACTCGCCCGGCTTGGTGTTGGCCTTGTCGGCGTAGAGCGAGTCGGAGCCGAAGACCATGATGCGGCCGTCGGGCAGCAGGATCGAGCCCGAGTGGTAGTTGCGTCCCACCAGCGGGTCGGCGACCCGCTGGAACTCGTTCTTCTCCGTGTCGTAGATCCGTGCCTCGAGGATGTCGGAGTCGCTGCGGCCCCGGTAGTCCTCCGAGCCGCCCGTGACCAGCACCTCGTCGTTCGGCAGGATCGACGCCTGCGGGTAGCGGGTGCCCTTGTCCAGTGAGGGGCCGTCCACGAACTCCGGGTCGTCCGCCTTGAGGTCGACGATCCGGGTCTTCTCGCTGGACAGCTCGGACTCGCCGACCCCGCCGCCGCCGATCACCATGTACTTCTCGTCCTGGGCCGGCGGCAGCAGTACCGTGCCGGACGTCTCCATCAGCTTCGGGTCGCTGAGCCCGGGGACCTTCGTGAACTTGTTGGTCTCCACGTCCCAGACGCCCGGGTCGCGGCCCACGTCGTCCGGTCCGTAGCCGGCGTTGGAACCCGAGTAGAAGACCTTGCCGTTCTGCATCAGGAACAGCGCCGGGTACGTCGGGAACTGGCGGACCTTCTCGGTGTAGGTCCACTCCTTGGTCTCGGGGTCGTAGATCTCGTTCTTGCCCGGGACCAGCTGGCCGATGTCGTCGAGGCCGGAGACGCTGAGGATCTTCCCGTCGCTCAGGGTGGTGAGCGTCGGATACCAGCGGGCCTCCTTCATCGGGTCGACCTTGATGTACTTCTCGGCGACCGGGTCGAACTCGTAGGCGTCCCGGATGCCCTGGAAGTCCTTCTTGTCCAGGGCGAGCTTCTCCGCGATGCCGTACGTGTTGCGGGCGTCGGCGCCGGTCAGGCCCCGCACCCGGTAGTTGTCCTGGGTGCCGGTCTCGTACCGGGCGCCTTCCTTCTGCGCCTCGACGTAGATACGGCCGACGCCCGGGGTGTTGCCCAGGAACTCGCCGGTCGCCGGGTCGAAGTTCTTCTCGGCGCGCGGGACGAGCACCGGGTCCTTCGAGACGAAGGTCCTGCCGTTCTCCTTGCCGGTGAACTTCGTTCCCGCGGGCAGGGTGATCGGCTTGTCCGGGTTCTCGTTGTGGACGATCATCAGGCCGCCGGCCTTCTTCACGTCACCCTTGAGCTTCTCGTACCGCTTGGTGCCGCCCGCGATCAGCAGATTGCCGTTGGCGAGCTGGGTGTGGCCGGTGCAGAACAGGTCGGTGGGCGTCGGCACCTTCTTGACGGTCCCCTTGACGGGGTCCCAGATCCGGGTGTCGTACTTCTTCGCGTCGAAGTTGTCCTGGTTGTTGCCGGACCCGGCGACGAGCAGCACCTTGCCGGTGCGCAGCAGCGCCGCGTGAATGGTGTTCTGCCGGTACTCCTCGGGGAACTCGACGATCTCCCACTTGCCGTTCTCGGCCTTGTACTCGGGCTGGTCGATCTTGTACTGGTGGTATTTCTCGGTGCCGAAGCGGTACAGCCACGGCCCGTTCATTCCGGCCAGCGCCAGCACCACCGCCGTGCCTATCGCGATCCGACGGGCCCGACGGCGGCCTGCACGGTCCTTCATTCCTTACGTCCCCCAAGTCCACCAAGGGCGATCTGCATGGTCTGGTCGTTTCCGGGGGTCTCCCCGGGGCCTCCGGGCCCGCCGTGCGAGGCGGCCCAGGTGGGCCGGTCCTGCGGGGCGTGCTGCTGTTGCGGCAGCCGCGGCAGCTCCTGCGTGCGGGGCGCCTCGGCGACGTCCGGCCGCCCTCCCCCGGCGTGGGCGCCGGGCTTCTTCCGGTCCTGCCGCATGCCGTGCCGCCAGGCGAACATCGGCGCGGCGGTGATCAGCAGGGCGAAGGTCGCCCAGATCACCATCGCCGGGTGCGAGTGCCCGTAGACGAAGCCCGCGGCGATGGAGCCGGCGAAGATCAGAATGAAGTACCAGTGGTACCGGAAGGTCCCGAACCAGGTGTCCGGGCTGGCCGAGTCACCCTTGGGGGTGACCACGAACTTGCTCTTCCTGCGCAGGACGGAGTCGATCAGCGC
The DNA here is from genome assembly GCF_042749965.1 of Streptomyces sp. NPDC059454. Lineage (NCBI taxonomy): Bacteria > Bacillati > Actinomycetota > Actinomycetes > Kitasatosporales > Streptomycetaceae > Streptomyces > Streptomyces sp. NPDC059454. The sequence continues at coordinate 56,476 of NZ_JBHYVC010000013.1, forward strand.
CTTCGCGTACAGCGGCGCGGACAGCGCGGACATCACCATGCCGGCCACACCGCCGGAGCCCTCCGGCTCGTGCGGCGAGACGTTGTGACGGCGGTTCCAGACGTACAGGCCGATCTGCAGCGCGGAGGCGTTGCCGTAGAGCATCAGCCACACCGCGGGGTCGATGTTCACACCCGAGGCGCCCAGGCCCAGGAACAGCGCGCAGCTCAGTGCCGCCAGGATCCAGTTCAGGGCCGACATCGGGTAGAAGATGATCATCATCGTGTAGTTGAAGAGCTTGCTCGGCGGGAGCGAGTACCAGCCCTTCCAGTACTGCTTGAGGATCGTCTCGTACGTACCGCGCGACCAGCGCATCTGCTGGGTGAAGAAGTCCGTCCAGGCGTTGGGGCCCTCACCGACCGCGAGCACGTCCGGGGTGTAGACCGAGCGCCACTTCCGCCCCGTCTCCGGGTTCTTGTGGCGGTGCATCTCGAAGCCGGTCGCCATGTCCTCGGTGATCGAGTCGTACAGACCGCCGATCTGCTTCAGCGCCTTGATGCGTACGGCGTTGGAGGTGCCCACGAACATCGGCGAGCCGTAGCGGTTGCCGGCGCGCTGGATCAGCGCGTGGAAGAGGAACTGCTGGGACTCGGCGGCCTTGGTGACGAAGTTGTCGTAGTTGCCGTAGACCTGCGGGCCGATGACGAAGCCGACGTCCGGGTCGCGGAAGAAGCCGAGCATTCGCTCCAGGTAGTTCGGCAGCGGCACGTGGTCGGTGTCGACCGAGGCGAAGTAGTCGTAGTGGTCGCCGTGCGCGTCCAGCCAGGCGTTGTAGTTGCCGTGCTTGGTCTTGGCGCGGTGCGCGCCCTTCTTCTGGTTCCACTTCGCGACGCCCTTGCGGGAGAAGTGGTGCACGCCGAGACGGGCGCAGACCTCCTTCACCTCGGGGTCGTCGCCCTCGTCGAGCAGCCAGACGTGCATCAGGCCCCGGTGGCGGATCCTGACCGCCGCCTCCAGGGTCTTCGTCACCATCTCCAGCGGCTCCTTGCCGGGCACGAAGGAGGTGAGGAAGGCGACCCGGGTGCCGGTCTCGGGCACCACCGGGATCGGGTCGCGGGCGACCAGTGTGGCGTGCGCGTTCGACAGCACGTTCATGCAGCGGAAGAACTCGATCAGGCCGATCGAGACGAGCATGACGATGTCGAGGGCGGGCAGCCACGCGAACTCCACGTAGTCCCGCTCGGTCCAGTGCGAGGGCTGCAGCAGCCAGAACAGCAGCACCAGCGACAGCACCGGGGCGGCGGCCAGCATCAGCGCGATCCGGATGCGGTGCGGCTCCTGCGAGATCAGCGAGCGGTACTGCACCTTGTACGGTCTGTTCGGATCGGGCTGGGTGAGGGGACCCGAGAGCCGGCTGTAGTGCTCGTAGTCGTATCTCGGCAGCGTCTTCCTGATCCGGCGGAACGCGCCCGTGTTCCAGTTCCGATGCGAAGGCACCCTGAGCTGGGTGGTCTGGGACGGGTCGTCGTCCCTACCGGCGCCCGTCGGCGTCGACGTCATGAGTCATCCCCCCAACACCCGGCGGTCGCCGCGTGTCTCATCGCTTCCTTCACGTCCGCTCCGGCCCCCTCGACCGTCACGGGCGTCTCAGTGATTGACCGCTGTCACCACGTCGCCCACACCTTATAGACACGGCACAGCGCTGTTCCGGTTGCATGATGCCCCCCTCGGCATCGCTTCATGAAACGGGACCCCTTCTCCCGCATCGTCGGCAACCGGTTTCTTGCCCCCCAACCGCCGCGAACCCGCAGCAACTTGAAGAACCAGGTTCTACGGTGCCCATCATGATCGCAAGATGCGAAACACGGTGTTCACCGGCCATAGGGGTCCATTGTGAACGGTGGGGGAGGCTGAGGGGGCCAATGTTGAGTACGTGCGCCGAGTGGGTTGCGTTCAACGGGCGCGAGAGGGTATCCGGCCAAAAACCGACGGGCCCCTCGCGTGCACGAGGAGCCCGTCGGGTCGGTGCGCCGCCAGGGACTCGAACCCCGGACCCGCTGATTAAGAGTCAGCTGCTCTAACCAACTGAGCTAGCGGCGCGCGCTGACGGCGTCACTCTACAGGACCCCGGCGGATGCTTCCGACCGCCGGCCACCCGGCCGCCACGCGCGGTCCACGCCCGGGACGGGCCCGGTCCATCGCCCGTACATCATTCGGACCGTCAACATGCGCGTGCGGAAGACAGTTGCGAAACTGACCGTCGTGCACGGACATGGCGAAATCGACCGGGAGTGTGAGGGGAACCGCATGGATTCTCCGGTATTCGAGGAAATCGATCCGGCGGACGACTGCGGCTGCCCCGGCTGCGCGCACTGGCGACGCGTACTTCCGCATTCCCGGACCGGCCGCTTCCCCGGCCATCCGGCGCACCGGACCGCTCTCGTCGTGGCCGCCGTGACCTCCGCCGTGATCGCCGCGCCCGCCGCCCCCGCGGTCGCCGTCCCCCAGGCCCAGCAGCCCGCCGATCCGGACGTTCCCGCAGGTGACGGGCCCGCGACCCCGCAGGGGAGGCGGGCCCCGCTGCACGGCCCCGGCGGTCAGGCGGCCCCGCCCGCGGGCCCCGCGCGGGTGCCCGCGATCACCCGCGCGGACATCGTCGAGCGGGCCCGGAACTGGGTCACCCGGAAGGTCCCCTACGACGTGACCTCGTACGGGGCCGACGGTTACCGGCAGGACTGTTCGGGTTATGTCTCGATGGCCTGGCGACTGCCCGGGAACGAATGGACCGGAAGCCTCGGGAATTACGCCGAGAGAATCACCAAGGACGAACTCCAGCCGGGCGACATACTGCTGTTCCACAATGCGGCCGACCCGTACGGCGGATCCCATGCCGTTCTTTTCGGCGGCTGGGCGGACACCGCCCGTTCCCGGTACGTCGCCTACGAGCAGACCGCACCGCACACCCTCCGGAGAACCACCCCGTACGCCTACTGGAGCAACTCCGCGCGCTATGTCCCGTACCGCTACAAGGGGGTGAGTGACGGCGCGGCGGGGGCGGGGGCGTCCCTCCCGGCGGTCCGGATCCCGTTCCCCGGAGCGGCATATTTCGGCCCCGGCGCGGAGAACGAGTACGTCGCCGAGCTCGGCCGGATGCTCGTCGCCCGCGGTGCCGGGCGCTTCTACCCCGCTCCTCCCGGACCGCGCTGGACGGACGCGGACCGCAGGGCGACCCGGGCGTTCCAGGAAGCCCAGGGGTGGCGGGGCGCGGCGGCGGACGGGCTGCCGGGGCCGCTGACCTGGGAGCTGCTGGTGGCCGGAGAGGGCCGGGACGTCCAAAGCGGAGATTCCGCTTCCGGCTCATCCGCCTCGTCCGCTCCCTCCTCGCACGGGGTGCCGGGCTATCCGGGCCGGGCGTCGTTCCGGCCGGGCGCCGTCAACGACCATGTCACGCGACTCGGGAGACAGCTGGTGAAGAAGGGGTTCGGCCGGCACTACACGAAGGGGCCGGGGCCGCGCTGGAGCGAGGCCGACCGCCGCAATGTGGAGGCCTTCCAGCGGGCCCAGGGCTGGCGCGGCGGAGCGGCGGACGGACTGCCGGGACCGGAGACCTGGCGGCGGCTTTTCGCATGACCCACCCCGGGCGCGCGGCATTCCCCGGCGCCCACGTCCCTCGAAGTGACCGGTGTGACGCATCTGGCGCGGAGGCTGGAGGCACTCATGACCACGACGACATCCCCCCTTCCCGAGAACCTCCCCGAGCCCGGCGGCCCGGTGGACGGCGGCGCGGCGGCCGCCCGGCCGGTTCGGCTCATCCACGCCGAGTCCACCACCGAGATCCCCGTCCACCTGCTGTTCCGCGACGCCCCCGAGCCGGCGCCGGTGCGGCTGCGCCCGGCGGTCGTCGCCCGCCGGGCGGACGCGGACGGGAAGGTCCCCCAGGGGCAGGGCACGGGGGAGCGGCCCCGGCTGCGCGGTCCGGCCGGCGGGCGGTCCCGGCCCGCCGGCCCGTGGATCGATCCCGAGCTGGTGGAGCGGCCCGCCCGGGTGCTGCCCGGTGCCGTGGGGGTGCTCGCCGGGGTGTGCGGGGCGGCCGGCTGCGCGGCCACCTCGTGGTGGGCGGGCGTGCTGCCGCCGCTGGTGGTGGAGGCGCTCGGTCCGGTGGCGCGCGCCGGTGCCGCGGGGCCCGGCCCCGCGCAGTGGGCGGCGTACGCGGGGGCCGGGGCGCTCGGCCTGTTCGGGTTCGGCGGGCTGGCCCGCGGGCGGACCGGGCGGGCCTGGGTGCTCGGCCTGTTCGGCCGCTACCGGGGGACCGTCCGGCGGACCGGGCTGATGTGGGTCAACCCGCTGCTGCTGCGCCGCCGGGTCGACGTACGGCTGCGGCACTGGCGCGGTGAGCCGCTGCGGGCGGTCGACCGCAGCGGGGTCGCGCTGCGGGTGGCCGTCCTGGTGGTGTGGCGGGTGCGGGACACCGCGCGGGCGACGCTGGGCGTCGAGGACCACGAGGCGTATCTGCGCGCGTGCGTCGAGGCGGCGCTGGTGCGGGTGCCGGTGGCGGCGCCGGGCGCGGGCAAGGGCGCGGTGGAGGCGGCGCAGGACGCGCTGACCCGGCTGGTGGCGGCGGACACCGCGCCGGTGGGGGTGGAGGTGTTCGCGGTGCGGCCGGTCCGGGTGGAGTACGCGCCCGAGGTGGCCGCCGCGATGCACCGGCGCCGGATCGCCGCGCTGGACGCCCAGCACCGGGCGAGCGTGCTCGGTTCGGTCGTGGACTCGGTGGAGGACACGGTGACCCGGCTGACCGTGCGGGGGCTGGTGGAGCTGGACGACTACGAACGCAAGGCGCTGGTGAAGGACCTGACGGTGGCGTTCTGCGCGGGACGGGGGGAGACGGGTCCGTGAACGCCGGGGGAACAGGCCCTGCGATTGGTATGGACATGCTCAGTCCGTGCCCATAATCTCAGACTTGGTCTAGACCTACCTGCACGGCTCACGGAAACTCCCCCCACGTTCACCAGGAGCGGCAGCATGCGCACAAGGACCACGATGTACGCAGCCGCGGTGGGACTGGCCACGACCGGAGCGCTTGTGCTCTCCTCCGGTGGTGCCAGCGGCCACGGCTACACCGATCTGCCGGTCAGCCGGCAGAAGCTCTGCCAGAACGGCTCGGTGACCAACTGCGGATCCATCCAGTGGGAGCCGCAGAGCGTCGAGGGCCCGAAGGGCTTCCCCGCCTCGGGTCCCGCCGACGGGCGGCTCTGCTCCGCGGGCAACGCGCCGTTCGCCCAGCTCGACAGCCCGAAGACCCCCTCGGGCGGCGCCTGGCCCACGACCCGGGTGTCCGGCGGCCAGAACTACACCTTCCGGTGGCAGTTCACGGCCATGCACGCCACCACCGACTTCACGTACTACGTCACCAGGCCGGGCTGGAACCAGAACCACAACCTGACCCGGTCCGACCTCAACCTCACGCCGTTCCTGACGGTGCCCTACAACGGCCAGCGTCCGCCGCAGACGCTGTCGCACAGCGGCCGGCTGCCGTCCGGGCTCAGCGGACACCACGTGATCCTCGCGGTGTGGACGGTCCACGACACGGGCAACGCGTTCTACGCCTGCTCCGACGTCACGTTCTGATTCCCGTCCGGGCACGCCAAAGGGCCTCTCGCTCCCACGAGAGGCCCTTCTGGGTGCGCCGCCAGGGACTCGAACCCCGGACCCGCTGATTAAGAGTCAGCTGCTCTAACCAACTGAGCTAGCGGCGCATGACTCCCGCCGTCCGCTTTCGCGGGCGGCGACAGGGAAAATAATACCCGGTCCCCGGGGGTGGTCCGCACCACCGCCGGCTCGTCCGGATCGTCTAGATCGTCAGTGACAGCAGCACCGGGGCCGCGCTGCGGTTGAGGGTGTCGGCGGCCTGGCGCAGGCGGTGGGCGTGCGCCAGGGGCAGGGACAGCGCCAGACAGCCCACCGAGGAGCCGGCCGTGATCGGGACGGCCGCGCAGACCGTGCCGACCGCGTACTCCTGGAGGTCCAGCACCGGCACGGTGGGCGGCTGCGCCGCCAGCCGGGACAGCAGCAGCGTGTCACTGGTGATGGTGCGCGAGGTGAGCCGGGCCATCCGGTGCCGGGCGAGATGGTCGCGCCGGCCGTTGTGGTCGAGCTGGGTGAGCAGACTCTTGCCCACCGCGGTGGCGTGCGCGGAGTGGCGGAAGTCCACCCACTCGTTGACCTTCGGGGTGGCCGGGCTGTCGGCGTACTGGGTGACCCTGACCTCGCCGTCGATGTACCGGCTGAGGTAGACGGCGGCGCCCACCCGGTCGCGGAGCCGGTCCAGGGTGCGCTGGAGCTTCTCGCGCAACGCCTCCTCGTGCCCCTCGGCGGCGCCCAGGCGGGCGAAGGCCGCTCCGGTGACGTACGCGCCGTCGGCGATCTGCTCGACGTAGGCCTCGCGGCGCAGCATCCGCAGGAGCGCGGTCAGCCGCTCCGCGGTGAGGCCGGTCCCGCGGGCGAGTTCGGTGTCGGTGACTCCTGTGGTGTGCCGCGCCACCGTCTCCAGGACGCGCAGCGCGTCCTGGACCGAGTGGTACGGCGCGGTCGGCTCGTGCCTCAGCGCCACGGTTTCCCCCTGCGCTCGCTCTTAGGTCCCGTCGTCACCTTCCTGTCCGCCCGACGCCGTCGGGCGGACAGGAAGGTGACGTACAGGACCCGGGGCCGCAATCCGGTCAGCGAATCCCCTCCACGATAGCCGTCAAACGGCTCCGGGGAAGCGGGTGTTGACGAGATTCCGGCCCCCTCATCTGCGGCGCCGACCCTCCGGCACATGCCAGAGGGATGCTCCACTGTGTGGACCTCGGGCATCGCCCCGTTCACGGTCCGTGGCTACAGCACCGCGCTGAGGAATTCCCGCGTCCGGTCGTGCTCCGGCTCGCTGAAGATCTTCTCCGGCGGACCGGCCTCGATGATCCGGCCCGAGTCGAACATCAGCACCTGGTCGGAGATGTCCCGGGCGAAGTTCATCTCGTGGGTGACGCAGAGCATGGTGATGTCGGTGGAGCGGGCGATGTCCCGCAGCACGTCCAGGACGCCCGCGACCAGCTCCGGGTCCAGCGCCGAGGTCACCTCGTCGAGCAGCAGCACCTGCGGCCGCATCGCCAGCGCCCGGGCGATCGCCACCCGCTGCTGCTGACCGCCGGACAGCTGGGCGGGGTGCTTGTCGACGTGGTCGGTCAGCCCGACCATCTCCAGCAGCTCCCGCGCCCGCTCCTCGGCCGCGTCCTTGGACATGCCGAGCACGGTGACCGGGGCCTCGGTGATGTTCCTCAGCACCGTCATGTTCGGGAACAGGTTGAACTGCTGGAACACCATCCCGATCTTCTTGCGGACCTCGCGGACCTGCTTCTCGGGCGCCGGGAACAGCTGCTCCCCGTCGACGGTGATCGTGCCCTCGTCCGGCTTCAGCAGCGTCATCAGCAGCCGCAGGATCGTGGTCTTGCCCGAACCGGACGGACCGATCAGCGTGACGTGCTTGCCGGCGTCCACGGAGAAGTCCAGATGGTCCAGGACCGTGTGGTCCCCGAACCGCTTGGTGACCTGCTCCAGGCGGATCAGCTCGCCGTTGCTCCTCGGGTTCCCGGGCCTTCCCGGCTGCTCGGGCTTCTTGTCGAACGGGGCGTGGGTGTCAGTGGACAAGGCGTCGCTCCAGGGCTCGCAGGGCAAGGGAGGCCAGGTAGGAGATGACGACGAAGGCGAAGCCGATCACCGTCAGGGGCTCGGTGAACTGGAAGCTCTGCTGGGAGAACAGCCGCGCCTCGCCGAGCATCTCCAGCACGGTGATCACCATCAGCAGGGGTGTGTCCTTCAGCATCGAGATGACGTAGTTGCCGAGCGCGGGCACCACCCTGCGCACGGCCTGCGGCAGGATCACCGCGGTCCACGTCCGGCGCAGCGGCAGGTTCAGCGCCGTCGCCGCCTCCCACTGGCCCACCGGCACGGCCTCGATGCCCGCGCGGTAGACCTGCATCGTGTACGTCGAGTAGTGCAGCCCGATGGCGAAGACACCGGTGGTCAGCGCCGAGAAGGTCACGCCCCACTCGGGCAGCACGTAGAACAGGAAGAACAGCTGCACCAGCAGCGGGGTGTTGCGGACGAACTCCGTCACCGCGCCCACCGGCCAGGTCACCCAGCGCGTCGGCACCCGCATCAGCAGCGCCCACACCAGACCCAGCGTGAACGAGATCAGCGACCCGAGGGCCAGGATCTGCAGGGTGACCAGCAGACCGTCCCAGAAGTGCGGCATGAAGTCGGAGACCGCGCTCCAGTCCCACTTCATCGGACGGCACCCCCCACGTCGGTCGTCTCGGGCCGCTTCAGCTCCACGTCCGGATTACGGACCGGAGCCTTGCCGGCCCCCGCCTTCAGCTTCCTCTCCAGACCGCGCATGATCCGGGTGAGCAGGAAGGCGATCACGAAGTAGATGACCAGGACGTACGTGTAGATCTCCGCGCTCTCCTGCAGCGCCAGCCGCACCAGGTTGCCGCTGAACGCCAGATCGCCCATGCCCATGACCGACACCAGGGCGGTGCCCTTGAGCAGCTCGATCAGCAGGTTGGAGAACGGCGGGATCATCTCCGGCACCGCCTGCGGCAGCAGGATCAGCCTCATCCGCTGCCAGGGCGTGAAGCTGAGCGCGACACCGCCCTCACGCTGGGCCGGGTCGACCGCGGCGAGGGCACCGCGCACGATCTCCGAGCCGTACGCCCCGTAGGTCAGGCCGAGTGCCAGCGTGCCCGCCCACAGCGGCACCAGCTGCCAGCCGAAGGCCGTGGGCAGCACGAAGAACACCCAGAAGATCATCACCAGTGCCGAGGTCCCGCGGAACACCTCGGTGTAGAAGCCGGCGAGGAAGCGGACGACCCACAGCCGGTGGGTGCGCGCGACGCCGACCACGAAGGAGACCACCGCCGCCAGCAGCGCGCTGAGCACGAGCAGCTGGACCGTCACCCAGACGCCACCCAGTACGAGTTCCCAGAGTCCCGATGTCATCCGCCGCACAGCTCCTTCGCGGTCAGATCCGTCATCTCGTCCTCGGTGAACCCGAAGGGCCGGAGGATACGGAGCAGTTCGCCGCTCTCCTTGAGCTTGGCCAGCTCGACGTTGAAGGCGTCCCGCAGCTTCGTCTCGTTCGGCCGGAAGGCGAACGCGCCGCCGTCGACATGCGGCTTCCCGTCGACGATCGGCTTGAAGGCCTCCGTGACCTCCGCCTTGCTCGACTTCTTCACCACCTCGCGGGTGGTGAGGGCGGTCCCGGCGAAGACGTCGACACGTCCGGCCTCGACGGCGTTCAGGCCGGCGACCTGATCGGGGACGATCAGGATGTCGCTCTCCGCGTACCCGGCCTCGACGGCGTACGCGATCTCCGCGTACCCGGTGCCGGTGGCGAACTTCGCCTTCTTCTCCACGACGTCCCGGTAGTCGTGCAGGTCCTTCGGGTTGCCCTTGCGCACGATGAACGAGTCGAGCATCTGGTAGTCGGGGTCGGAGAAGATGACCTGCTCGCAGCGCTCGGGATTGACGTACATCCCGGCGGCCACGACGTCGAACTGCTGGGAGCTCAGCCCGGGTATCAGCGAGCCGAACTCGGTGGGCACGGGCTGCACCCGGTCCACGCCGAGCCGTTTGAAGATGACCTTGGCCAGCTCCGGCGCCTCGCCGGTCAGATCGCCGTTCTTGTCGATGTAACCGAACGGGATCTCGCCGGCTATGCCCAGACGGACGACGCCCGCCGCCTTGAGCCGGTCCAGCAGGTCACCGCCGCCCGTGGCCGCCGCCGTCGGCACGCGGGAACAGCCCGCGGCACCCAGCGCGCCGAGCGCCGCGACCCCCGCGAGCAGCGACCGACGTGAGGGCCCGGAGGCTTCTCGGAATCGTCTCAGTGGTTGTAGTGGTGGAGCCATGGCGGCGCGGCTACCCGAAGCGATGCGAGTTATTCCGGCCAGTTCCGGCCCCGTTCGGCGGTCGGGCGGTCCTGACCGGAGTGGGTCGACGGGGGACCGGCGGACCGGTCTCCCGGGATCTCCGTGGTCGAGCGCGGGGCCGGCGGCACGGCCCGACTGCTCGGCGACCGGGCGCCGGGAGCTGTGCGGCGGGGGCCGGCGGCACGGTCACCGGGTGCGCCCGCACGGGTCTGACCCGGCAGATCCGGAAGGCCACCTACCGCGAGGTGGTGGACACGGCGCGGCGGGCGGCGGTGCGCGGCCGGCCCGGCGCGGCGGACGCGCTGTTCCTCCCGTGCGCCGACCTGCCGACCCACGACGTCATCCCGCAGCCGGAAGCCGAACCGTCCATACCGGCCATCTCGGCCAACCAGGTGATCATGTGGGCGGCGTTGCGCCGATTGGGTACCCGGGCGGTGGGACCGTATCAGGCGCTGATCGGCGCGTCGGCACGCTCCGGGACCGTACTGCCGGGCCAGGTGCCCGGTCCCGTACTGCCGGACGTGCCGGACGTGCCGGACGTGCCGGAAGAGAAGCAGCAGGAAGGCTGGAGATGACCGCACTGGGATTCCTCTATCCGGGCCACTCGGCAGAGGACGACTATCCGCGTATCGAGCAGTTGCTGGGCAGCGACATCCGGGTGGACCTGGTGCACACCGACATCGGTGAGGGCGCGCACCGGGTGGACGTGCTGCGGGAGATGGGCTCGCCCGAGCGGCTGGCGGCCGGCCTCCAGCAGCTGCGCCTCTCGGGTGCCGAGGCGGTGGTGTGGGCCTGCACCAGCGGCAGCTTCGTGCACGGCTGGGACGGCGCCCACGAGCAGGTGCGCGGTCTCGCCCTGGCGGCGGGCATGCCGGCGTCGTCGACGTCGTTCGCCTTCGTGCACGCACTGCGGGAGGTCGGGGCGCGGCGGGTCGCCGTCGGCGCGACCTATCCGGACGACGTGGCCCTGCTCTTCGCCGAGTTCCTGCGGGCCGGCGGCGCGGAGGTGACCGGGACGCGCGGCTCCGGGACCGTCACGGCGGCGGAGGTCGGCACCTGGGGCGAGGAGGAGCTGTTCGCGCTGGCCCGCGCGGCCGACACCCCGGACGCGGACGCCCTGCTCCTGCCGGACACGGCCCTGCACACGATCGCCCACATCCCCGCCCTGGAGAAGGAACTCGGCAAGCCGGTCCTGACCGCCAACCAGGTCACGGTCTGGGAGGCGCTGAGGCTGGCGGACCGCAGGGTGAACGCCCCCGGGCTGGGGGCGCTGTTCACGCGGGAACCGATCGTGCAGGTCTGAGTGGTCGTTCCGCACACGGAAGAACCCCGGTCCCGCTGGAGCGGGGCCGGGGTTCTCGTCGAGCGCCGGGCAGGCCTTGCACCTGCATCTCCCCGCAGGAAGCGGGGCGTCTTTCCTTGGACCACCAACGCGTGATCACTGTCGGGGGCGACCCCCTCAGCGAGCGAGATGATCGTATCGCATGATCGTCGGGTGTGCACGCCGCCGGGTGCCGGGGAGGGGGAGGGAATAACCGGGGACTGTCTCCTGTTACGTCACGCAGCGACCGTCACACCCCACAGGAGGCACCCCACCATGGCCGCAGACGCCGCAGAGGAGATCCGGGGCACCGCCCACGGCACCGCACCCGTCCCGCTCTCCGTGCTGGACCTGGTGACCGTCGGCGCGGGCCGGACCGCGAGCGACGCCCTGCGGACCGGCGTGGACATCGCCCGCCTCGCCGAGTCCCGCGGCTTCCACCGCTACTGGGTCGCCGAGCACCACTCCATGCCCGGGGTGGCCTCCTCCTCGCCCGCCGTGATCCTGGCCCACCTCGCCGCGCACACCGGGCGCATCCGCCTCGGCTCCGGCGGGGTGATGCTGCCCAACCACGCGCCGCTGGTCATCGCCGAGCAGTTCGGCACCCTGGAGGCCATGGCCCCGGGCCGGATCGACCTCGGTCTCGGACGCGCCCCCGGCACCGACGGGGCCACGGCGGCCGCCCTGCGCCGCAGCGACCGGTTGAACGAGGGCGCCGACGACTTCCCCCAGCAGCTCGCCGAGCTGACCCGCTTCCTCGACGACGACTTCCCCGACGGGCACCCCTACCGCCGCATCCACGCCGTTCCCGGCCCGGTGCAGGCGACGTCACCCGGCGGTGTGCAGTCCCCGCACCGCCCGCCCATCTGGCTGCTCGGCTCCTCCGGCTTCAGCGCCCGGCTGGCCGGCACGCTCGGTCTGCCGTTCGCCTTCGCCCACCACTTCTCGGCCCAGAACACCGTCCCCGCGCTGGACCTGTACCGCGAGACCTTCCGCCCGAGCGAGGTCCTCGACGCGCCCTACGCCCTCATCGGCGTCTCCGCGCTCGCGACGGACGACGAGAAGGAGGCCCGCCGCCAGGTGCTGGCCGCCGCGCTCAACATGGTCCGGCTGCGCACCGGCCGCCCCGGCCTCGTGCCCACCCCCGAGGAGGCGGAGGCGTACGACTTCAGCCCCATGGAGCGGGAGTTCGTCGACTCCTGGAACGCCAACGTGATCCACGGCACCCCCGACGAGGTCCGCACCGGCCTGGACGACCTGCAGAAGCGCACCGGCGCCGACGAGCTGATGCTCACCGCCAACGCCCACGGTGGCGACGTACGCCTGCGCTCCTACGAACTGATCGCCGACGCCTACGGGTTGCCCACGCCCGCCTGAACCCCGGGCGTGCCCAGCAGCTCGGAGATGCGGTCCGGCGACACCGGACGGGAGTACAGCCACCCCTGGCCGGTGTCGCACCCGATCCGGCGCAGCCGGGTGGCCTGCGCCGAGGTCTCCACGCACTCCGCGGTGACCGTCAGACCGAGCCGGTGGGCGAGCTGCACCATCGCCTCGACGATGACCTCGTCCGCCGGGTTCGGCGGGGCGGCGGCGCGCTCCTCGTACTGGAAGCCCCGGACGAAGGAGCCGTCCAGCTTCAGCACCGACACCGGCAGCCGGCTGAGGTAGGCCAGGTTCGAGTAGCCGGTGCCGAAGTCGTCGATGGCGATGCGTACGCCCATGTCGCTGAGCGCCTTCAGGGCCTCGATCGGCCGGCCGGAGGAGCCCATCACCGCCGACTCGGTCAGCTCCAGCTGGAGCAGCTCCGGCGCGAGGCCCGTCTCCTTCAGGGTCTCGGCGACGTCCGCCACCAGGTCGGAGTCCCACACCTGACGGACCGCCACGTTCACACTGACGAAGATCGGCGGCTCGTCCGGGTGCTCCGCCTGCCAGTCGCGGGCCTGCCGGCAGGCGGTGCGCAGCACCCAGCGGCCGAGCGGCACGATCGAGCCGTCCTCCTCGGCGAGCGAGATGAACCGATTCGGCGTCAGCGTGCCGAACCGGGGGTGGTGCCAGCGGACCAGCGCCTCCACGCCGTGCACCCGGTCGTCCTCCATGCCCACCAGCGGCTGGTACTCCAGCGCGAACTCGCCCCGGTCGATGGCCGGGCGGAGCGCGGAGGCGAGGGCCTGGCGGGTCACGCGGGAGGCGTTGCGCTCCGGGTCGAACAGTGTCCAGCGGGCCCTGCCGTCGGCCTTCGCCCAGTACAGGGTGGTGTCGGCGGCCTGCATCAGCGCGGTGGGCGTGGTCCCGGCGGCGTGCCGCTCGACCACCCCGATCGACGCGGACACCGACAGCCGGCGCCCGGAGAGGTCGAAGGGGGCCTGGATCGCGTCGAGCAGCGACTCGGCGAGGTCGGCGAGCTGCTCGGTGCCGGTGGAGTCCTCGACCAGCAGCGCGAACTCGTCCCCGCCGAGCCGGGCGACCAGCGGCGTGCCGGTCCTGGCCGCGTCCTTCGCGCAACTCGTGAGCCGTTCGGCGACGGCGGCAAGGAGCTGGTCGCCGACGCGGTGGCCGAGGGTGTCGTTGACGGCCTTGAACCCGTCCAGGTCGAGGTAGCACAGTCCGATCCGGCCGGTGCCGCCCTCCTCGTACGACTCCGCCTCCAGCGCGGCCGTCAGCCGTTCGAAGAACAGGGTGCGGTTGGGCAGCCGGGTCACCGGGTCGTGCATCCGCAGGTGCCGCAGCCGGTCCTGGAGTTCGCGGTGGTCGCCGATGTCGGCGACCGACAGCAGCACGCCCCCGTCGTCGGCGGGCAGCGGGGTGACCGTCACCCGCACCCACAGCGGGTGCCCCTCCGGGTGCTTCAGCCGGCGCGTGCAGCGCAGTCCGGACCGCCGTCCGCGCAGCAGCTCCCGGTAGGCGTGCCAGGTGCGGGCGTCGGAGGCCAGGTCCACCAGATCGGCGGCGACGGCACCGGTCAGGGTCTCCGGGGCGCGGCCCAGCAGGGTGGCGAGGGCCGCGTTGGCGCCGGTCACCGTGCCCGCGCGGTCGACCACGGCCATGGCGAGCGGCGCGGCCGTGAAGACGGAGTGGTACGAGGGGGACGGCGGGGGCGGTGATTCCGTACGCGGAGACGTAGCGATCTCACTCTCTGTGACGGTCGGCCGGTTGAGTCCTGCCGCGGGCGCCGGCCCCTCGGACGTTCCGCTCACCGCTCGCTCCCGCAGTGCACTCGATCGCTGTCCGTGCAGAAAGTTCAGGAAGTGTGCCGATCATAGAGGCCCGCGCCGGGGCCTTCCAGCCACTTTCCGGTCTCCGGGACGGATCCGCATCCCTGCCCGATCGTTTCTGCCCACGGGTGGACGGGTTCTGCGGGCCTCCGACCAGTTGTGACGTTCCGTGAGTGCACGGGGTGTCGGTCCCGCCCGGTCCCGCCCGGATACCCGCGCTTCTCACTCGTCCGGTGCAGCCGAACAGGGCGTAGTACGACAAATACACACACTCTGGGTGCGGTGTCCCGCGAACCGTTTCCCGGAGGTCCCCGTGCCGCGTCAGCTCACCCCGAGAGGACTCGGCCGTGAGGCCTTTCGGCGGCGACTGGGGAGACTGAGCCGATCGGGTGCATCGGGTGCATCGGGCGTACGGCCCCGGCTGCGCAGCACCGCCGCGATGTGCACCACGATGTCGGCGCTCGCGGCGACCTCGATGGTGAGCGTCCCCTCCGTCGCCGAGCCGTTCTCGGCGGCGCCCTGCGCCCTCACCCGCACCGCCGCCCACCACTCCGAGGGCCTGGACACCTGGAACGCCGCCTACCCCCGCCCCGCCCGCGGTCTGGACGCGGTGATGGTGTTCCTGTCCTTCCCCGACTCCCACCCCCTGACCACGCCCGCCGAACTCGCCACCGACCACTTCCCCGCCACCAGCCGCTTCTTCGAGCGGTCCTCCTACGGCAGGTTCACCCTGCGCCCGCACCCCCTGCGGCAGTGGTTCCGGATGCCGCGCCCCTCCACGGCGTACGCCATACAGCGCGACTGGACCGTCGCCCACCGGGCCGCCTACCTGCGGGACGCGCTCTCGGTGGCCGACCGGCACGTCGACTTCTCGCGCTACGACATCGTGTACTTCGTCGCCGACCCGGACGCGCCGGGCGTGGACTCCGACGCCACGAAGGTCGTCAACCTGGACCGTCCGCTGCGCGCCGACGGCACCGACATCCGCCGGGTCGTCACCGTGTTCGAGAACCACCCCCCGGACCGGCTCGTCCTCGCCCACGAGACCGGGCACGTCTTCGACCTGCCCGACCTCTACCACCGGCCCGTGGACGGCAAGGGCGACTGGGACACCCATGTCGGCGACTGGGACCTCATGGGCAGCCAGTTCGCCCTCGCGCCGGACCTCTTCGGCTGGCACAAGTGGAAGCTGGGCTGGCTGGAGCCCCGGCAGGTGCGGTGCGTGCAGGACGCGGGGCCGGTACGGCTGACGCTGGAGCCGCTCGGGGCGGGGCCGGGGACGCCGGTCACGGGAGCCGCCGGGGCGCCGTCCTTCGGACTGGGGCGGGGCACCAAGCTCGCGGTCGTGCGCACCGGGCCCGACAGCGTGCTCGCCTTCGAGGCCCGCGGGCCGGTCGGCAACGACACGAGGGCCTGCCGGCAGGGGGTGCTGGTGTACCGGGTGAGCAGTGGCACCCGGTCCGGGCGTGGCCCCGTCGAGGTCGTCGACGCCCATCCGCACACCGAGGCGTGCCGGGAGGACTCGGTCTATCCGCCGCTCGCCGACGCGCCGGTCGCCCTCGGCGAGAGCTTCACGGTGCCGGGGGAGTCCGTACGGGTGGCGGTGGAGGGGCGTACGGCGTCGGGGGCATGGACGGTGCGGATCACCGCGGGGTAGACGCGGAGAAGGCCCCCCGCTTTCACGAGGGACCTTCTCCGTGTCGTGCGCCGCCAGGGACTCGAACCCCGGACCCGCTGATTAAGAGTCAGCTGCTCTAACCAACTGAGCTAGCGGCGCCTGCTGACGTCGTAGACATTAGCATCACGTCCTGCGGGAGGAAAAATCGATATCCGCACGGCCGCGCGGGCCGCCCGCACGGCCGCCCACAGCAGCACCTCCGGGCCCGGCAGCCAGGGGTGACGGGTGTCGGGGGCGACGAGCCAGCGGGAGCCGGAGCGGGGGGCGGGCGCGGTCGCGCCGGTGAGGGCGGGGACGGTCACCGCGTCGCCGGCGCCGTGGCACAGCAGCGGCGGAACGCCGTCCGTGCGCGAGCCGTGCGCGCCCCACTCCTCCCACTCCATGAGCGCCGGGAGCCGCTGAGCCGTACCGGGCGCGGCGAACAGCAGCATCCGCCCCCGGAACTCCGCCACCGGCCCCGAGCCCGGCCCCTCGTCCCACATCCGGTCCAGCATCCGCCGCCCGAAGATCGCGGGCGCGCTCACCACGTCGAAGACCGCACCGCAGGGCAGCACGACCGGGGCGTTTGGCCGCTCGTCCCAGTGCGAGAGGGTGCTGCGCGGATACGTACCCGCCGAGGCGAGCCAGGCGGCACCGTCCGGCGTGACACCGCTGACGTCGGAGGCGTTCCGTGGGCTGCTCATGACGGATACGTCTACCCGCCGTGAGGGAACGCTTCCGCAGGGTTGCCGGAATCCGGGACGCGAGAGCGGAAGGAGGGGTATCTTGCCCGCCGGGCATATGCCCGGCATATGCCCGGCCGTACGGGCCGTACGCGCTACGCGGGGTCGGCGTGCCCGGAGCCGCCCTCGCCGCCCCGCATCAGGCCCTGGCCGAACTCGACCATCTTCTTCGCGTAGTCCTCGGTCCACTCGGCGCGCTCGGCGATGTCCGCCGGCGTCAGCCGGTCGAAGCGGCGGGGGTCGGCGAGCTGCGCCGCCGCCATCGCCTGGAACTCCGTCGCCCGGTCCGCCGCGGCACGGAACGCGAGCGTCAGCTCGGTCGCCCGCTCCAGCAGCGCGCGCGGATCCTCGATCGACTCCAGGTCGAAGAAGTGCTCGGGATCGGAGGCCGCCTCCGCGGGCTCGAACAGCAGGGGCGCGGGGCGTAGCCGCGGCTGCTCCCGGCGCGGCGTGTGCTCCGCCATGACTTCTCCTTCGTACGTCGCGGTCGACCCCCCCGGGAAGGCGGGCCACCGTCCATTGTCCCGCGCCCCCGCAAGAGGGCCCGAGTGCTGCGCCCTCGGACGCCGCGTGAATGGCTTCCCAGCCGTCCGGGCCGTATGCATGGGCTGCTGATTCCCTGCCGAGGACTCAAGCAGCGCGGCAGCCGTGAGCGTCGCTACGGCAGCAAGGTGAAGGCAGGCGCGTGTACGGGCCGGACGATGCCGAAGTGTCGGCGGTCCAGTGTCGCGATGGTGACCGCACGGAACTTCTCGGCGACGGCCACGACGAACGCGTCGGCGGTGCCCAGGGGGAGATCCGCGTACCGCTCCACCGGATCGGCGGCCCGCGCGGCTTCGGAGGAGGTGACCGGCACCAGGTCGTACACACCGTCGGCGACATCGCGCAGGAAATCGGCCTCGGCCTTTACTCCGGCGCGGCTGGAGAGCATGTACCCGATCTCCGCGACGAGCGGGGACGGCAGCAGAAGCGGTCCGGGGTGGTTCTCCAGCAGGTGCACGCAGTCGGTGTGATGGTCGTCCTTACGGTTCGCCGCCGCGACCACGGGGCCGGTGTCGATCACGATCACGCGCTGCGCCGCTCCTGATCGTTCCACGCCTCACGCGCGATGTCCTTGGCGCGTTCACCGAGGTCCGGGTCGCCGTCGAAGGAAGCGGTCGTCCGGAAGCGGCGGCGCGGGCGCTCACCCCGTTCCACTTCGGCCCACTCGCGCAGCAACTCTATGGCGTCCATCAGCCGGTCGTCCGGCAGCGCGTCGAGCAGGCGGTGTGCTTCCTCACGAACGGTCATACCGGCCAGTGTATGGCTCGGCGACCCACCTGACCCAGGTCTCCAGACACTCCGCCGGACTCAGGAACAAGAAGGAAACCGAGTCAGCTGACGGCGGCCCCGCACACTCACGGACGTCCACGCAGGCCCTCTTTCCGTGGCGAGCAGTGTGGCTCCGGTGGCGACACCGGTGAATCCTCTGAGCAGGGTGTGGCGAAAAATCGGTGTTCATGAGGGCACTCCAGAAGTTTTTCCGACTCGCTTGCGCAGGTACACGGAGGTGCCGGCCGAGACGAGGGCGGCACCTGCCAGCAGGCACACGAACACGGTGACCGACATCGAGACGTACTCCACGGCCGATCCGTCGGAGTACACGCAGGCGTTTCGAAGAGGCCAGTACTGTTGCTCGACGGCCGTCAAGCCGGCGCCGGTGTCGTTCCGGCTCGTGCACAGTTCGGGGAAAGGGCCCCCCGTGGTGACGGAGAACCAGCCGAAGCAGTACGCCGCCACCGCCGACGAAGCCAGGGTCAGGGCGAGGAACGCGTACACACCGGGCACGGGCAGCGGCGGGCGGCTCAGCAGGATGAGGATCACCACGATGCCCACCGCTGCAGAGACCACACTCGCAGCCAGCGACACGCCCATCAGGAACATGTGAGACCTGCCTCTTCTCTGCTTTCTGCGCGGCAAGGAACCTCGCCCGGCGTGCCACCCGCTGGTCGATGAGTTTCTGCGGCGTCTCGGCGAAACCCGCGTAGAACTCGCCCATCACGGAGTCGGACTCGTCCCACGGTGCCTTGCCCACCGGGCAGTTCCTGTGTGTACTCCCGCACCTCGGGCCGGGCAGCGGGTTTCAGCGCCGCCAGGCCACCCGATGCTCCGCCAGATGCGCCAGCACCGCGTGGTTCGCCTCCCAGCCGTCCGGGAACTTCACCAGCGTGCCCAACTGGACCGGCTCCGTGGACGGGTAGTCGTCCAGGAGGTCGGTCACTCCCTCGCGGCAGACCACGATGCAGGCGTGGCGGTGGCGGGAGGCGAGGACGCACAGGCGGCCCGTCTCCAGGTGGAAGGCGGTGGCGTCGGGGCGGCCGGAGAGGGGGTGGAGGACGACCGTCACGTCGTACTCGCGGCCCTGGAGGCGGTTCGCCGTGTCGACGGTGACGTCCGTCACGCCGAGTTCCGTGAGGGCTGCCCGTACCGCTGCCGCCTGGTCGCGGTGGGCGGTGCCGACGGCGATCCGGTCGGCGGTGAGGGGGGTGGGGTCGGGGGAGCGTTCGGAGGTCGCCGCGCCGCCGCGGTCCAGCAGGCGGCGTACGACCAGGGCCACCGCCCGGACCGCCTCCGGGTCCGTGCGCGGGGTGTGGCGGGCGGGGAGTTCCAGCAGGCCCCAGCCGGACTCCGCCGCCTCGTCGATCACCCGGTCCGGGGCCGAACCGTCCGACGGGACGCCGAAGGAGAGCGCGCGGTCGCCGTGGCCCGTGCCGCTGCGGAACGGCGTGTACGGGTAGAAGGCGTCGGAGACCAGGGGGGCCGCCGACGCGGGGAGGCGCCAGGACACCGGGAGGCGGTGCTGCGGCAGTTCGGGGTTGTGCGCGAGCAGGGTGGTGACGGCGGAGGCCGACGGGTCGTACGACAGGCCCGCCCACTGCTCGCCGCCCACGATCGAGAACGGGTCCAACTGGCCCGGGTCGCCCACGAACAGCGCCCGCTCGAACAGGTTGGCCACGGCGAGCAGCGCGTCCGAGCGCATCTGGTACGCCTCGTCGACGATCGCGTGCTCCCACGGTTCGACGCCCTTGACGTGCGCCCACTTCGCCGCCGTGGAGATCACCACGTCCAGGCCGGCGAGGTCGGCCGCCTTCGCCGACGTGCGGACGTTGTCCAGCGCGTCGAGCGCCTTGTCGTAAGGGTCGGTGTCGCTGCTGTGCAGCCGGCCCACCGGCAGGTCCGGGTTCTTCTCGGCGAGGCGCAGGACCAGGTCGTCGACCTGCGCGTTGGTCTGCGCCACCACCATCAGCGGACGCCCCGCCTCCGCCAGCTCCAGCGCCGCCCGCACCACCAGCGTGGACTTGCCGGCGCCGGGCGGGGAGTCGACGACGACACCGCGCGCGGTGCCGCGCAGGGTGTCGCGGAGGATCGCGTCGGTGGCGCGGCCGGCCGCCGCGCCGGGGTCGAACACGGCCTGCCGGGCAGGGGCGGTCACAGTACGTCCTCCTCGGTCACCGGGTCGGCGGGCTCCGGTGCGGCCTCCTCACCGGGTGGACCGCCATGGGTCCACGGGGTTTCCTCCGGGTCGGGCAACTTCGCGCCGCCGCGCGGTTCGTGCTCGAACAGCGTGAAGCACACGCGGTCGCCCTTCTCCGGGACCGATCCCTCCTCCGGCTCCTTGCCGCGGCCCATCTTGTCCATGACGCGGAGGACGAGCAGGCCGCCCTCCGGACCGTCCTCGTAGCCGACGAACTCCGCCGCCTGCGGCTTCCCGCCCAGCGAGCGGTACACCCTCGTCCGCTCGCCGAGGTGCGGGCGGTCGTCCGTGAGCACGGTGACCAGCGGGCGTGGGCTCGGCCGCCTGCTCTCGCTGTACGCCATCACCACGTCGACCACCTCGCCCGCGAACGCCTCCCCGGACAGTCGCCGGGCCGCCATCACCAGCGGGTCGTCGAGCGCCTCCTGCGCCTCAAGGCGGGCCTGTTCCCGCTCGCGCACGGCGAGCTTGTTGGCCGCGGTCACCGCGTCGTCGCGGCGCGGCTGCGGCGGCTCACCGGACAGGACCCGGTCCCGGTGACCGGTGAACGACCAGCGGTCGCGCGTCCACCGCTCCTCGACGCGCGCACCCTCCGGGAGCTCCGCCAGCAGGTCGAGGCCCCGCCACACCGCGTCCCACGTGGGTCGCGTACGACTCCCCACCAGCGCGCGGATCTCCCGCTCGGCCCCTGTCAGCGCGCCGAGGTGGTCGTCGGCCTCCAGGCCGTCCTCCGCCGCCGCGAGCGCGCTGCGGGCACGGTCGTAGCGCTCGATCGCCGGGGCGAGCAGCTTGTTGTCGAACGCCGGGTCGGTCGCCGGGCCCGCGGGCGGGCACACCAACTGGCCGTCGGCGTCCCGCGCGAGTTCCGCCTCCTGCGCGGCCTCCGCGCCCGAGCGTCCCTCGGGCGGGTCGATCCAGGCGAGCAGCGCCCCCAGATGCTGATCCTCCAGGGAGGACTGTCCGGTCGCCCAGTGCCGGGCCAGTACGTCGCTCATGGCCAGGAGGAGGGAGGAGCCGGGCACCCGGGCCCGCTCCCCGAAGTGCGTCAGCCACCGCCCGAGCAGCGGTACGCGCGGCGGCGCGGGGAAGGGGGCCTCCGGGTCCTGCTCCGCCGTGCGGCGGAAACGCATGGAGCGCCCCAGGAGCCGTACGAGGTCGATGCCGGCCCGGGACGGCACGATCAGCTGGGGCGCGTCCGCGCACAGCTCCACCTCGACCTTGACCCGCTTGCCGGTCTCCGGGTCGGTCTCGGAGCGCTCGGCGGCCTCCACGGCGTCCGCGAAACCGTCGACGTACGGCAGCACCACGTCGGCCAGCTCGGCCAGGAACGCGAACCGCAGATCGCGGTCGCGCGGCTGCGGCACCACCAGCAGCCGCGGCGCGTCCCGGTCGGTGCCCACCAGCGCGCCGAGCGGGGCGCCCGCCTCACCGGCGGTGATGAGCGGCACGAGGACCAGGGGCCGTTCGGAGAGGTGCCGGTGCCGGACGGTGGCGGCGGGCTGGGCACGGCCGGTGCTGACGGCCTCGAGCCGGGCGAGGGTGGCGATCAGCGACAAGGGGCCACCTCCATGGCGGCCGCTTCCAGTGCCTCCGCGCGCAGGGCCGCCGCCCTGCGCAGTGCCGCCACCGCCGGATCGTCGGGGTCACCGGCCTCCCCGCGGGCCGCCGCCAGCACGTCCCCGACCGTCGTCAGACCGCCCAGCTCCGCCCGTACCGGACGGCCCAGGCGGGTCACCGCGTCCTGCGCGCGGGAACGGTCCCGGCAGTGGAAGGCCAGCTCGCACGCGGACAGGCACTCCGGCGCGTAGGCCGCCGGGACCGACTCCACGGCCTCGGCCAGCCGCTCGGCGGGCAGCTCCGGCGAGAAGCACGTGCCCTCGGGGAGCGTGTCGGCGATCTCCTCGAGCCGGGTGAGCCGGTCCAGCTGACGGGCGGTCACCGCGCGCTGCTTGCGCACGTCCACGGCGGACGCGGTGGGCAGGTTGGAGAAGTCCTTCGGGCACACCAGCAGGATGCGGTGCCGCACGCGCGGGGCAGGGTCCAGCCGCGCGGCGACCCGCTCCAGGGCCAGCACGTACACCGCCGCCTGGCGCGCCGCCGCACCGACCTTCGCCGGGTCCGCGGCGCCGTCCAGCATCGGGAAGGACTTGATCTCCACGACCGTCCAGCTGCCGTCCGGGTGCACCACCACCGCGTCCGGCTCCAGGAAGGCGGGGGAGCTCGCGACGTCGAGCGCGAGCATGGGGTGGTCGAGCAGCGTCCACGCGCCGGGCGCCTCGCCGGCCTCGCGCAGCGCCAGCTCCGTACGGGCCGTGCGGCCCTGCGGGCCCTGGGCGGTGAGGTCGGGCACTCGCGCGCCGGCGGGCGGTTCGGCTCCGCGGTCCAGCTTCTCGTGGGCGAGACGCAGCAGTTCCGTACCGCCGTCCGCCTTGACCTTCGCCTCGAACGCGTTGCCCCGCACGAACGCGAACTGGGACTGGCCGAAGACCGACGGCGAGCCCAACGCGTCCGCCAGCAGCGCCTTGTTCACCCCGGCGCCGTCGAGGATCGCGCGCCGTCTGCAGCCCGGGTTGGCGGCGAGGGCGGCCAGGGCGCGCGCGTCCAGCGCCTTGGCCTGCACCTCCGGGCCGCGCAGCTCAGCGAGCCGGTGCCGGAGCGCCTTCTCCCGCGCCCGAGGGGGAGGCACCCGATTCGGTTCCTGATCCGTACCGCGACTCGGGGTGCCGCTGCCGTGGAAATCGCTCACCCGCGGAAGTCTGGCATCCGGCACTGACAATGGGGGAATTCGCGCCGGAGGAGTCCGCCGGGGCGACCGCGGGACGGGGCAGGAAGCGGGACTTGGCCCGGTCCGCCCACCGCGTCACGGCGGGGGCCAGCAGCAGGCCGGCGCCCATGACGGCGGCGCCCGCGGCCGCGTCGAGGAAGTAGTGGTTCGCGGTGCCCATCACCACGATCACGGTCACCAGCGGGTAGACGACGGCGGCCGTCCTCGTCAGGCGCGTACGGCCGTACCGCCAGAGGATCACCCCGCACCACAGCGCCCAGCCCACGTGCAGGCTAGGCATCGCCGCGTACTGGTTGGTCAGCCCGCCGAGGCCCCGCGGGGCGCTGGCCTCGCCGGCCCACCAGCCGTACGCGCTGTAGTGGGCCATGGTGTCCACGAAGCCGTGGCTCGCGTCGAGCAGCCGGGGCGGGCAGGTGGGCAGCAGGGTGAAGCCGATCAGGCCGATGAAGGTCGAGGTCATCAGCCAGGTGCGGGCGGCGCGGAAGTGCGCCGCGCGGGAGCGGAACAGCCAGACGAGGAGCGCCGGGGTCACCAGGTAGTGCAGCGACGCGTACCAGAAGTCGGCCGGTATGCCGAGCCACGGCTCGCGGGTGAAGAGACGGTTCAGCGGGTGCTCGGCGTTGAGGTACAGCGCCTTCTCGATGCGCAGGATCGCCAGGCCGTGGTCGACGGCGTCGGAGGCGTCGCCCCGGACGACCAGCCGTCCCGCCGAGTAGCAGGCGTACACCAGGAGGATGAGCGGCAGCTCCGTCCACCAGCGCAGCCGGGTCGCCGGGGCAACCTCGGTGCCCGGTGTCTCGGTGTGCGGCATCCGATCGCTCCCCCTTTGTTCTCGCGCGGCGCTCCGTCGGCGGCCAGCCACTCTACGGTGCGCGCGCGTCCCCCGTGACATGCCCTCGGCACTGAGAGACGTCGAGATCGCCCTTCGGGTTGCCCGCGACCAGGGTGCGCGATGATGGGGGAGTTCCGCCTGCGAATTTTCACCCGGAAGGTCTCCCATGGCACCGCGCATCCTGCTGGCCCGGCACGGACAGACCGAGTGGTCGCTGTCCGGCAAGCACACCGGCAGGACCGATGTGCCGCTCCTGGAGGAGGGCCGCCGGGGCGCCGAGCTGCTCGGCGAGCGCCTGCGCCGGGCGCCGTACGACGGGCTGCCCGGCGTCGAGGTGCGCACCAGCCCGCTGTCCCGCGCGCGGGAGACCTGCGAGCTCGCCGGTTTCGGCGACCGCGCGGAGATCTGGGACACGCTCATGGAGTGGGACTACGGGGCGTACGAGGGGATGACCCCGGCGGAGATACAGGCGGTGCGGCCCGGGTGGCTGATCTGGCGCGACGGGGTTCCCGAGGGGGAGTCCCTGGCCGAGGTGACGGCGCGCGCGGACGAGGTGGTGGCCTGGGCCCGGTCCGCCGACCGTGACGTGCTGGTCTTCGCCCACGGACACATGCTTCGCTCGATCGGCGCGCGCTGGCTGGGGCTGTCGCTCGATTTCGCGGCCCGTATCCGGCTGAATCCGACGTCCCTGTCGGTGCTGGGCTGGGCGTACGGCGAGCCGGCCGTGGAGTCCTGGAACGAGACGGGGCATCTGGCGGCTGCCTGACGCCTGGGCACCGGTCGCGCGGCCCGGTGCTCACGACGTGCCCCGCGTGGGTGCCGGGCCGGGGTGGGTCGCGCGGCCCAGCGCTCGCGGAGTGCCTCCCCCGCTCCCGGCTTCTCCCC
Source organism: Streptomyces sp. NPDC059454 (assembly GCF_042749965.1). NCBI lineage: Bacteria > Bacillati > Actinomycetota > Actinomycetes > Kitasatosporales > Streptomycetaceae > Streptomyces > Streptomyces sp. NPDC059454. Next base: position 81,372 of record NZ_JBHYVC010000013.1, read on the forward strand.
CATTCTCGGCTTCTCCCCCACTCTCGACTTCGCTCGAGCGGGAGGGACCCCCATGAGCGGGAGGTGCCCCCACCGCCCACCCGTGCCGCCCTGGGGGAACCTCCCAGGCCCTCAAGGCACTGGGGGAGGCGCGATCGCCCGCAGCTACGCGGCACGATCGCCCGCAGCTACGCGGCACGATCGCCCGCAGCCGTGCAGGCGGTCACACCGCGCGCGGCAGTGAGGCGTGGCGGTCCAGGAAGGCCGAAACCCCCGACGCGCGCCGGTGCGGGAGGAGGACGCGGGACGTGCCCGCCAGCATCGTCCGCACCCGCGACGACTGCACGTCGTTCAGCAGGTCCAGTACCCGCATACCCGCCTCGGCCGCCTCGTCCGGCCGGCCCCCGCGGGCCAGGTCGTCCGCCAGCTCCGCCGTGTACAGGGCGATGTTGCGGGTGAAGTGCGGGTCCTGGAGTTCCGCCGCCCGCCGTGCGTGCCGGGCCGCGCGCGGCCAGTCGCCCAGCGTCGACCAGCACTGCGCCTCCAGGCCCTCCAGCTCCGCCTCCCCGTAGAAGCTCATCCACTCCGGGTCCGCCTCCGAGGTCCCGCGCTCGAAGTACGCCCCCGCCCGGGCCAGCGCCTGCTCGCAGCCCGTGCGGTCGGCGAGCCCCGCCCAGCCGCCCGCCTCCCGCAGCGCCAGCAGCGACATCAGCCGGGGGGAGCCGAGCGGACGCGCGGCCCGCTGCGCGGCCTGCGCCGCCCGCACCGCTTCCCGGGGCCGGCCCGCGTCCCGCGCGAGGAACGCCGTATTGCAGAAGGCGTGCGCCTCCACACCCGGATCCCCGGTCACCCGCGCGGTCGCCAGCGCCTCCGCGTAGTGCGAGCGCGCGTCGTCGAAGCGGCCCGAGTCGTGCGCCAGCCAGCCCACCGAGATGGCCAGCTCACCGGCGCCCGAGTACAGCCGGTCCGCCGTCCGCTGCCGGGTCGTCCCCGCGTCCAGCAGCGCGTAGGCGGCACGCAAGGGGGCCGCCGCGCGGCGGTAGAGCCCGTCCGCCCCGTGCCGGTCGTCCAGCAGCCGGATGCGGCGGACGGCCTCCTCCAGGGCGCCCGCGTCGCTCGCCCCCGCGCGGCGCACGGCGCGCTGCGCCGCCGAGGCGTCCGAGGCGAACCCGTACGGGCTCAGTGAGGCGGCGGCCACCGTGGCGCCCCCGCCGGTCATGAATGCGCGACGTAGCACGTCGCTCTCCTCGTAGTCGTGCGTGTCGTACGTGTCGTACCGGTTCTGCGTCTCATACGGCTCGTACGCCCCGCTGTTCTCACTCGTGGCGTCCGCCGGGTTCTCGGTGGGAGCCGGGGGCGTTCCCCCGGCGGCCCGGGCCCCGCGCCCGCGCACCGACGAACGGGGCGCGAAACCCAGGTCGGTCAGCGTGCGGCCGGGGAACATGTGCAGGAACACCCGCTCATAGGCGTAGTTCGGGCAGCGGATCTCGCCCGCCTCCACCCGGTGCACATACCGCGCGTCACAGCTGACCCGCTCACCGATCTCGCGGGCGGCCCGCCGGACCGCCGCGGCGAACTCGGCCGGCGAGCGCGGTCCGCGCAGGTGCCGGAAGACGAGGTTCGGCCGCGGGGGCCGAGGGGGCTGGGACGAGGGCACCGTTGACGACGCCATGGCCGGGTCCTCTCTGCGAACCGTCGAACCATGCCGGAATCGGGGCGATTTGTCCGTGTGAAGCCCTGTTTCCGGCGGGCTAGAACGTACCTGTTGTGACGGAGTCACTACGCGAAGTTTGGCAACAATCCGGATATGTCATCCGCGTTCCGCCATGAACTGCCATCCTTTGCGGCGGACTTTCGTCGTAGCCGTTGACGTGCCGACTCGTTGAGCCCTACAGACCGGGGGCCCGATGTGCGCGTTGGAGGCCGGGATGACGACCAGGCGGAGCAAGGATCCGTTGGAACTGCCGAGTACGGACTGTGACGTGGTCACGGTTCCGGTGCGACAGGGCCTGGAGGCGGTCGACATCCTGCGGCGCGGAGCCGGGGACGCGGTGGGGCCGGTGCTGCACGACGACGGGTGCGACACACTCGGTTTCCTGGTGCCGCCGGGGACGGCCGCGGCCTGGGACGTGCCGGGCAGTGTCTGTACGGAGACGGACGGCTGCGGGCCGAGACCGGCGCCGGGGCTCCCTGTGGCGGGGGCGGTCTGGCTGCTGCCGCCCGGGGAGGCGGAGCCGGCGACGGATCCCGCGGTGCTGCGGGAGGCGCTGGACGCGGCCCGGCGGATGATCGAGGCCGCGGACGGGTGTGCGTGAAGGGTGGGGTTCTCCCGCCCCCGCCGCCCTTGCCCCTTCCCGTCCCCGTTCCCCCCGGGTGCTCCGCCCCGGACCCCCGCTCCCCGAACTCCGGAGGGGCTGAAAACATGGGGGAATGGGAAGGAACAGGAACAGCGGGCGTCACCAGGCATCCGTCGAGGCCGTTGTCGAGCGGGTCGACGGTGGGCTCGCCCGGCTCGTCCCGGACCGGGAGCGGGTGCGGGGCCGGACGCTGCTGATCGACGACGCGCCGCAGTCGCACGTCGACCTCGACGACCCCGCGTATCTGTCCTTCGAGTACCAGCGCCGGTTCGGCCATGTCGTCGATCTCGTCGCCCCGCCCGGCAAGCCCCTGCGGGCCGTGCACCTCGGCGGCGGCGCCTTCACCCTCGCCCGGTACGTCGCCGCCACCCGCCCCCGCTCCACCCAGCAGGTCGTCGAACGGGACGCGGCGCTGGTGCGACTGGTCCGGCGGGAACTGCCGTTGGATGCCGGAGCCCGTATCCGGGTGCGTTCCGTGGACGCCCGTGAGGGACTCGCCAAGGTGCCGGACGGCTGGGCCGGACTCGTCGTCGCCGACGTCTTCAGCGGGGCCCGCACCCCCGCCCACCTCACCTCGACCGAGTTCCTCGACGACGTCCGCAGGGCACTCGCCCCCGGCGGGGTCTACGCCGCCAACCTCGCCGACGGGCCGCCGCTGGCGCACCTGCGGGGCCAGATCGCCACCGCCGCCGCCCGGTTCGCCGAACTCGCGCTGATCGCCGACCCCGCGATGCTGCGCGGCAAACGCTTCGGCAACGCCGTCCTGGTCGCCTCCGACGGCCCCCTGCCGATCGCCGAGCTGACCCGCCGGGCCGCCTCCGACCCGCACCCGGGCCGCGTCCAGCACGGCAGGGACCTCATCGACTTCACCGGCGGGGCCGCCCCCGTGACGGACCGGGCGGCGGTCGCCTCACCGGCGCCACCCGCGTCCGTCTTCCGGTGACCGGGCGGGCCGGTGAGGTCCGACCGGGCGGGCCGGTGAGACCTGCACGGCCTGAGTCCGCCCGACGGTCGTGCGTCTCCTGACGCCGCCCCGCCGCGCATAGGCTGGGGCCCATGACCCCAGTGGAGGAGGAACGCCCCCGTGCGCTGCTCGCGGGGGCTTCGCGTCGGTGGATACGGGTGTTGCCCTGGGGCGTGGCGTTCGTGCTGTGCGTCGCCCTCCTGCCCACCACCATCCAGGTGCTCACCGTCGACTACGGCCTGAACGGCGGCATCGCGAGCGCGCTGGCCGTGGCGCAGGCGGCACCGCTGCTGCTCGCCGTCGTCCACCCGCTGCGGGCCTGGTACGTGATCTTCGTCGCGGATGTGGCTGGGGCGCTCGCCCTGCTCGGCGTCGACTTCGAGGAGCGGCTTCTGTGGCCGTTCCCGCCCATGGAGATCGTCGGGTACATCGGCCTCTGCCTCGCCCTCGGCCTGCGCGAGCCGCGCCGGACGCTGGTGCTGGTGTGGCTGGCGACGGCGGGCGCCAACGTCGGCCTGGGATTTGCCGCGCCGCACGGCACGAGCGCCATGGAGGTGCTGCTGACCATACTCAGCGGCGTCGCGCTCCTGCTCGCCGCCGCGCTCCGCGAGCGGTACGAGGCGCAGCGCAGGCTGGCGGAGCAGGAGACGATCAGCGAGGCCGAGCGCGACCGGCGGACGCTGCTGGAGGAACGCGCCCGCATCGCACGCGAGCTGCACGACGTGGTGGCGCACCACATGTCCGTCATCACCGTGCAGGCGGACACCGCGGCGTACCGCCTCGACGGGCTGTCGCCGGACGTGCGGGAGGAGTTCACGTCCGTCGCGGCGACCGCGCGCGAGTCGCTCGGCGAGATGCGGCGGCTCCTCGGAGTGCTGCGGAACGAGGAGGGGCACGGCGAACTCGCGCCCCAGCCGGGCCTGAAGCGGATCGGGCAGCTGGTGGAGGCGACGGCAAGGGCGGGCGTGCCGGTCGAGTTCACCCCCTGCGACGCCGACGTGCCCGAGACGGTGGGCCTCTCCGCGTACCGCATCGTCCAGGAGGCCCTCGCGAACGTCGTGCGGCACGCCCCGGGTGCTCCGACGCAGGTGTCGGTGTCGGAGTCCGTCACGGAGGACGACACACGGCTCACCGTCCTCGTCGTCAACGGGCCGCCGCCCGAGCCGCCCGCCGCGCCGCTGGAGGAGGGCGGCACCGGGCACGGCCTCGTCGGCATGCGCGAGCGGGTGCGGCTGGCCGGTGGCACCCTCGACGTGGGACCGCTGCCGGACGGCGGCTTCCGGGTGGCCGCCCGACTCCCCCTGACCGGAAAGGACTTCACGTGACAACGCGCGTCATCGTCGTCGACGACCAGGCCATGGTGCGGGCCGGCTTCGCCGCGCTGCTGGCCGCCCAGAGCGACATCGACGTGGTGGGCGAGGCCCCCGACGGCGCGCAGGGCGTCGAGCTGAGCCGCCGCACCCATCCGGACGTCGTGCTGATGGACGTCCGCATGCCCGAGATGGACGGCCTCGAGGCCACGCGCCGCCTCCTCGCGCCTCCGCCGGGTGTGACTCACCGGCCGCGCGTGCTGATGCTCACCACGTTCGACGTCGACGACTACGTCTACGAGGCGCTGCGGGCGGGCGCGAGCGGCTTCCTGCTGAAGGACGCGCCGCCGGCCGACCTCATCGCGGCGGTACGCGTCGTGGCCTCGGGCGACGCGCTGCTCGCCCCCTCCGTGACGCGCCGCCTCATCGCGGACTTCGCCCGGCAACGTCCCGCGGCCCGGGGCAGGCCCGCGCTGCGGCTCAAGGCCCTGACGGAACGCGAGACCGAGGTCCTCACCCTGGTGGCCCGCGGCCGGTCCAACGCCGAGATCGCGGCGACGCTGGTGCTGGCCGAGCAGACGGTGAAGACACACGTGAGCCGCGTCTTCACCAAGCTCGACCTGCGCGACCGCGCCCAGGCGGTGGTCTTCGCCTACGAATCGGGGCTGGTGACCCCGGGCGAGTAGGGCGGCCCCTCATCCACCCCCTACCGCGGTAGCACCTCCGCATTGGCTCCCGGGTATGACGCCCGGCGCGCAGCCGTGCCCGCACTCTCCACCCCATCGGCACGAGAACATCGCGAGAGGGCGGAACATGAGGCTACGCAACGGCAAGCGGCAGAAGGCGGACGACCGACCGGAGGCCCCGGCCGCCGCACCCGGTCCCGCCGTCGAACTGCGCGGTGTCCGGCGGCAGTACGGCCGGGGCGCGGGCGCCGTGCACGCCCTCGCGGGCGTCGACCTCGGCCTCCCGCGCGGTACTTCGCCCCGTACGGCCTCGCGCGCGCGGCCGTACGCTTCAAACCCGCGTCGTTCGCGGGCACGTTCGTCGCGCTGATGATGTCGGCGCTGATCGTCGCGGCCTGCGGCATCCTGCTGGAGACGGGCGTCCGCGCCTCGGTGCCGGCGGAGCGGTACGCGAAGGCGCCGGTCGTCGCGGCGGCCGACCAGTCCGCGCGGCTCGTCGCCGACACCATCGACGGTCCCGAGGAATCCGCGTACCCGCTGCCGGACACCGCCCGCGTGGGGATTCGTCGAACTGAACCAGGCGCGGGCCGGTGAAGGCGACACAGCGCTCTTCCCCACCACCGCCGAAGCCCTGGAAAAACGCAACGACAGGCTTCGCGGCCTCACCGCCTCGCCACCGGAGACCGGGCGCCCGGCCCACACGGCCCTCGTACTGCCCGAACCCGCCGAGGGCTGACCCGGCAACGGCCGCGCACCTCTCGGCGCATACGGACCCGACGCCACCGTCACCGCGTCCGTCCATCGGTGGCGGTGGCGGTGGCGGTGGCGTCAGTACGTTCCGATCTCCACCCGCGGCGGTCCGTCGTGCCAGGTGCAGAAGACCGACACCCGGTCCGCGCCCGAGGAGAACTCCACCCGGATCCACGTCTCCGTCTTCCACACCTGCATCGACCAGCCGGCCCCCGGTGTCGCCGACACCAGCGACGCGGAGGTCTCGCCGAGGTCGAACACCGCCCGGCCGCCCTTGGTGTCGTAGCTCTTCACCCGGCCGGAGGCGGCCGGAACGGCGGGGGAGGGGGTGGGCGGGGGAGTGGTGGTCCGGGACGGCTCCGGCTCCGGTTCGGGGGACGCCGTGTCGGGCTTCGCCGACGGTCTCCGCGTCTCCCCGGCGTCCTTCGGACCGGCCGTCCCGGAGGGCCGCCGTGTCGACGACGACACCGGCTTCGACTGCTCGGTGGCCACGTCGGCCGCCGCGATGGGCAGGGCGCGGGGCGGGTCGTAGGCGGTGCCCGCCATCACCGTGCTGACACCCCACCACGACAGTGTGACCGCCGCGCCCGTGGCGAGCAGCCAAGCCAGTACGTGTACGAGTCCTCTGCGTATCGTCGGCCCATACTGCCCCATCGGCCTCAGGGGTGTCGCGCCGGCGGAGGCATCCGGAGTTGTCCACAGGCCCGCACCCGGCCCGTCCGCCATGGCGTACGGTGCGGCGCATGGCAAGTGTTCTCGTGGTCGAGGACGACCAGTTCGTCCGCTCGGCGCTCATCCGGCAGCTCACCGACGCCTCGCACACCGTGCGCAGCGTGGGCACGGCGCTGGAGGCGCTGCGCGAGGTCGCCCACCACCGTTTCGACGTGGTCGTCCTGGACCTCGGACTGCCCGATCTCGACGGCTCCGAGGCCCTGAAGATGCTGCGTGGCATCACCGACGTACCGGTGATCATCGCCACCGCCCGGGACGACGAGACCGAGATCGTGCGGCTGTTGAACGCCGGCGCGGACGACTATCTGACCAAACCCTTCTCGGTGGAGCACCTCTCGGCCCGGATGGCGGCCGTGCTGCGCCGGGCCCGGGCCGGCGGAGGGGAGGCCGCGCCCTCTGCCGTCATTCGGGTCGGCGGCCTGACCGTCGACCCGCTGCGCCGCCAGGCCGAACTGGACGGCGTACGTCTCGACCTGACCCGGCGCGAGTTCGACCTGCTGGCCTTCCTCGCCGGACGCCCCGGTGTGGTCGTCCCCCGCAAGGAGCTGCTCGCCGAGGTGTGGCAGCAGTCCTACGGCGACGACCAGACCATCGACGTCCACCTGTCCTGGCTGCGCCGGAAGCTGGGGGAGACCGCCGCCCGGCCCCGCTATCTGCACACCCTGCGGGGCGTCGGTGTGAAGCTGGAGCCCCCCGCCGCGCAGACGCCGCACACGCCGCACACGCCCGGAGCGGAGCCGCCGCGATGAGATGGGCCCTGGTGAAGGTGTCGCTGGCGGTGACCGCGATGGTCGTGGTCGCCTTCGCGGTGCCGCTGGGTCTGGTCATCCGGGAGATGGCCCGCGACCGGGCCTTCTCCAACGCCGAGCGGGAGGCGGCGGCCGTCGCCCCCGCGCTGTCCATCACCACCGACCGCGACCAGCTCGAACGCGTCGTCGCCTCCGCCGGTTCCGACACCGCGATGGCCGTGCACATCCCGGCCGGCGACGGCAGCGAGGCCCTCGGCATAGGGCGGCGGCGGGCCGCCGAGAAGGACATCGCGGCGGTGCGGAAACTGGGCCGTGCCTCCACCTCCACCGTGTCCGGTGGCTCGACCCTGCTCCAGCCGGTCGCGCTGAGCAGTGGTGAGATCGCCATCGTCGAGGTGTTCGTCCCCGAGTCCGAGGTCACCAACGGCGTCGGCACCGCCTGGGCGGTGCTCGCCGGGGTCGGTGTCGCGCTGATCCTCGGCTCGGTCGCGGTCGCCGACCGGCTGGGCGTACGGATGGTGCGGCCCGCCCAGCGGCTGGTGGAGGGGGCGCACGAGCTGGGCGAGGGCAAACTGGGCGCCCGGGTACCGGAGGAGGGGCCGACCGAACTGCGGCTGGCGGCCGTGGCGTTCAACTCCATGGCCGACCAGGTCGTCCAGCTGCTCGCCAACGAGCGGGAACTGGCCGCCGACCTGTCCCACCGGCTGCGTACGCCGCTGACCGTGCTGCGGCTCAACGCCGCCTCCCTCGGCGACGGTCCGGCCGCCGAGCAGACCCGGGCGGCGGTCGAGCAGCTGGAGCGGGAGGTGGACACCATCATCCGCACCGCCCGCGACGCCAAGCCGCAGACGGCCGCCGCCGGACCCGGCGCCGGGTGCGACGCGGCCGAAGTGGTGCGGGAGCGGATGGTGTTCTGGTCGGCGCTCGCCGAGGACGAGGGCCGCACATGGCGGGTGGCCGGCGCCGACCGGCCGGTGCGCATACCCGTGGCCCGCACCGACCTGGCCGCCGCCCTCGACGCACTGCTCGGCAACGTCTTCCGGCACACCGCCGAGGGCACCGCGTTCGCGGTCGACGTGCACAACGGCGAGGACGCGGTGATCGTGCTGGTCTCCGACGCCGGCCCCGGCATACCCGACCCCGGGGCGGCGATGGCCCGCGGCCGGGGCTCCGGCAGCGACGGCTCCACCGGGCTCGGTCTGGACATCGTGCGCCGGCTCGCGGAGTCGACCGGCGGGGACGTACGGATCGGCTCGTCCGTGCTCGGCGGGACCGAGGTGCGGATCTGGATCCAGCTCGACGGACGCGAGCGGGCACCCCGGCGGCGCGGGCACCGGGGGAGCGTGCGCCGGCGTCGCGGACCGGGCCGGCTGGTGGCGTCCTTTAACCGGCCCCGATCCCTTCCTTAAGCGCACCCTAAGATCCTCAAAGGCCTCCCGGATCAAGAACTTTGTCCGAATCCGGCTCGCTAGCGTGCTGCCGCACACCCCCGAACGGCAACGAAGGCAGGCACGCGATGAGCACGCACCGGCGCAGGGTCAGCGGCAGGAACAAGGCGATCGGCGTGGTGACCGCCGCGGCCGTCGCCGGCGGCGGCGCGTTCCTGTTCACCGGCACCGCCCAGGCGGCCGGCGTGGGCGCGGCGTACACCAGGACCAGCGAGTGGTCGACCGGGTACACCGCCCAGTACGTGGTGACCAACGACAGCGGCGAGCGGAACCAGGACTGGAAGCTGGAGTTCGACCTGCCCGCCGGCACCGAACTCGGCTCGCTGTGGAACGCCGAGTCCCGTGTGGACGGCCGGCACGTCACCGTGCGGTCGGCCACGTGGGACACCGACGGCCTGGCCGCCGGCGAGTCCGTCACCATCGGCTTCGTCGCCAAGGGCACCGGCGACCCGACCGGCTGCCTGGTCGACGGCGCCGAGTGCGGCACGGACAGCGCCCCCACGCCCGAACCCAGCGGCCGTCCCACCGACGCCCCCACCCCCACCACACAGCCGACCCCCACCGAGGAGCCGACGCGGACCGAGGAGCCGACCGCCGAGCCCACCGAGAGCACCGGCACCGGTACGGGCACCAACGCCGGTTTCGCGCCCTACGTCGACACCTCCCTCTTCCCCGCCTTCGACCTGGTCGCGAGCGCCGAGGCGACCGGCGTGAAGAACTACAACCTCGCCTTCATCACCGACGGCGGCGGCTGCACCCCCAAGTGGGGCGGCGTCAGCGACCTCGGGAGCAACGCCGTGGCCGGCCAGATCGGCGCGCTGCGCGCCAAGGGCGGCGACGTCCGCGTCTCCTTCGGCGGCGCGGCCGGCTCCGAACTGGGCACCACCTGCGCCTCGGCGGACGCGCTGGCCGCCGCCTACACCAAGGTCGTCGACACCTACAAGCTCACCAAGGTCGACTTCGACGTCGAGGGCGGCGCCCTGCCCGACGCGGCGGCCAACACCCGCCGCGCCCGGGCGATCGCCGAGCTCCAGAAGGCCCACCCGGACCTGGACGTCTCCTTCACCCTCCCGGTCATGCCGGAGGGCCTCACCCAGGACGGCGTGAACCTGCTCGCCGACGCCGAGAAGAACGGGGTACGGATCGACGCCGTCAACATCATGGCGATGGACTACGGCCCCGCCTACAGCGACGACATGGGCACCTACGCCGAGCAGGCCGCCACCGCCACCCAGGCCCAGATCAAGGGCGTCCTCGGACTGAGCGACGCCGACGCCTGGAAGACGGTCGCCGTCACCCCGATGATCGGCGTCAACGACGTCGTCACCGAGGTCTTCAAGGTCGACGACGCCACCCAGCTGGTGAACTTCGCCGAGTCCAAGGGCCTCGGCTGGCTGTCCATGTGGTCCGGCACCCGTGACCAGCAGTGCGCCGGCGGCACCAAGCCGGCCGCCGACCCCACCTGCAGCTCGATCCTCCAGGACAAGTTCGCCTTCACGAAGGCGTTCGCGGCCTACAAGTGATCCGCGCGGGAAAACGGGGCGCGGCACTCCCCTAGGGTGCCGCGCCCCGCCCCCCGTTCCCCGCTCCCCCGTCTCCCGGAGCCGGAGCCGGTCAGATCTGCTCCGTCTCCGGAAGCGCTCCCGACTTCGCGGCCCGCGCGTACCACAGGGCGCTGGACTTCGGGGTCCGCTGCTGGGTCACGTAGTCGACGTACACCGCGCCGAAGCGCTTGTCGTAGCCGTACGCCCACTCGAAGTTGTCCATCAGGGACCACAGGTAGTAGCCGCGCACGTCCGCGCCGTCGGCGATGGCCCGGCGCACCGCCGAGAGGTGGCCGTGCAGGTAGGCGACGCGATCCGGGTCGTGCACCTTGCCGTCGGCGTCCGGCTTGTCGTCGTAGGCCGCGCCGTTCTCGGTGATGTACAGCGGCAGACCGGGCGCCTCACGGTGGTAGCGCATGATCAGCTCGTGCAGGCCGGTCGGGTCGACGGACCAGCCCATCTCGGTCTGCTCGCCCGGCGACTGGTGGAAGGCGACGTCGTCCGCGGCGGGCCACGGCGAGTGCGCGCTCGCCCCGTGACCGTCGGCCCGCGGGCCCTTCGCGTCCGGGTCGGCCGCCGACACCAGGGTGGGCGTGTAGTAGTTGAGGCCGAGCGCGTCCAGCGGCTGGTGGATCAGGTCCAGGTCGCCGTCCTCGATGCACGACCAGTCGGTGAGCGACGAGGTCGCCTCCAGCAGCGTCTCCGGGTAGGAGCCGTGCAGGATCGGGCCGTGGAAGATGCCGCTGGACAGGTCGTCGATCTTGCGCGCCGCCGCCTGGTCCGCCGGGTCGCTCGGCGAGAGCGGGCGCACCACCGAGGAGTTGAGACTGAGCGCGACCTGGTTGCGGGCCGGCATCACCGAGCGCAGCGCCTTGGTGCCCAGGCCGTGCGCCAGGTTCAGGTGGTGGGCGGCCCTCAGGGAGGCCGCCGGGTCGGTGCGGCCGGGGGCGTGCACCCCGGAGGCGTACCCCAGGAAGGCGCTGCACCAGGGCTCGTTGAGCGTGATCCACTGCTCCACCCGGTCGCCGAGCGCCTCGCCGACGATCCCCGCGTACTCCGCGAAGCGGTACGCGGTGTCACGCTCCGGCCAGCCGCCCGCGTCCTCCAGCTCCTGCGGCAGGTCCCAGTGGTAGAGGGTGACGGCCGGCTTGATGCCCTTGGCCAGCAGCTCGTCGACCAGCCGGCGGTAGAAGTCCAGACCGCGCTGCACGGCCGGGCCGCGGCCGGTCGGCTGCACCCGAGACCAGGAGACGGAGAAGCGGTAGGCGCTCAGGTTCAGGTCCGCCATCATCGCCACGTCGTCGCGGTAGCGGTGGTAGTGGTCGTTGGCGATGTCACCGGTGTCACCACCGGCCGTCTTGCCCGGCGTGTGGCTGAAGGTGTCCCAGATGGAAGGCGTGCGCCCGTCCTCCCGCACCGCCCCCTCGATCTGGTACGCGGAGGTCGCGGCGCCCCAGAGGAAGGCGGGAGGAAAGGTCACCGGGGTCGCCGGCGTTGCGGAGTCAGACATGGAAGCGCTCCCATAGGAGGTCGTGGAAGACCGACGAGTACGGAAAGAGGGGGAGGGGAGGGGGCCGAGGCGGCGGTGACCCGGCCCCCAGGGTACGAACGTGGAGCGGGCGTCAGCCCTTGACGGCACCCTGCATGATGCCGCCCACGATCTGCTTGCCGAAGATCGCGAAGACCAGCAGCAGGGGCAGCGTACCCAGCAGCGCACCCGCCATGATCAGGGACTGGTCCGGGGTGTACCCGCGGCCCAGGCCCGCGACCGCCACCTGCACGGTCGGGCTGCCGGTCTGGGTCAGCACCAGGAACGGCCACAGGAAGTCGTTCCAGGTCTGCACGAACATCAGCATGCCGAGCACGGCCATCGCCGGCCGCGCGGCGGGGAACACCACGTGCCAGATCACGCGCCAGCTGCTCGCGCCGTCCACCCGGGCGGCCTCGATGACCTCGTCCGGCAGCGCCTGGAGCAGGTACTGCCGCATGAAGAACACGCCGAACGCGCTCACCAGCGACGGGAAGATGACCGCCTGCAGCTGGTCGGACCAGTCGAGCTTGGCGACCATCATGTACAGCGGGATGATGCTGAGCTGCGGCGGCACCATCATCGTGCCGATCACGATCAGCATCAGCGCGTTGCGGCCCTTGAAGCGCAGCTTGGCGAAGGCGAACCCGGCGATCGTCGACAGCACGACGATGGTCACCGCCGAGATGCCCGCCACGATCGTGGTGTTGAGGAAGGCCTCACCGAGGTTGGCGTCCTTCCAGGCGATCTCCAGGTTCTTGAACAGGTTGGAACCGAACCAGAGCGGCGGCGGGTTCTGCGCCAGCCGCTGGGTGTCCCGGGAGGCGGCGATCGCGGTCCACACCAGGGGGAACAGCGACACGATCGTGAACACGATCAGGATCGCGTACGCGATCGGACCGCCGTGCAGTGTCCCGCCGGCCCGCGCCGACTTCGGCAGGCGCGGGCGCCTGGACTCCTTGGCGGGCGTGGTCTCGGGGGGCGTCACAGTCGTCGTCACGGCCACACCTCCTTAACTGCTGGCGCGCAGCCGGCGCGAGATGAGCTGGTTGATGATGCCGATGACGATCAGGATCGCGAACATCGTCCAGGCGATGGCCGAGGCACGGCCCAGGTGCTGGTTCACCCAGCCCTGCTCGTACAGGTACAGGCCGAGCGTCTGGAACTGGTGCTCCGCGCCGCCGGACGCGCCCTTGTTGGCGTCGAACAGCAGCGGCTCCCCGAAGACCTGGCTGGCGCCGATGGTGGAGACCACCACCGTGAACAGGATCGTCGGACGCAGCGAGGGCAGCGTCACGTGGAGGAACTGCTTCCAGCGGCTGGCGCCGTCCAGCGCCGCCGACTCGTACAGGTCCTGCGGGATCGCCTGCATCGCGGCCAGGTAGATCAGCGCGTTGTAGCCGGTCCAGCGCCAGATGATGATCGCCGAGACGGCGAACTGCGAGGGCCACTTGTCGCCCTGCCAGTCGACCGGATCGATCCCGACGAGGTCGAGCGTCCAGTTGATCATGCCGTAGTCGTAACCGAAGAGCAGCACGAACACCAGGGAGGCGGAGGCGATCGAGGTGGCGTACGGCGCGAGCATCGCGACCCGGTAGAAGGTCGAGGCCCGCAGCTTGTAGTTGAGGATGTGGGCGATGCCCATCGCGATCAGCAGCTGCGGAACGGTCGCGATGATGCCGATGGTCAGGGTGTTCTGCGCGGCGTTCCAGAAGAACTCGTCGTCGAAGATCCGGGTGTAGTTCTTCAGCCCGACCCAGCTCATGTCGGTCGGGGCGGTCAGCTCCACCTGGTGCAGCGAGGCCCAGCCGGTGTAGATCAGCGGGAACAGGCCGAAGGCGATGAACAGCAGGAAGAACGGCGAGACGAACGCGTACGGGCTCCAGCGCATGTCGCGCTGCCAGCGCCGGGACAGCTTGGCCCGGCGTCGCTGCTCCTTGTCCGCGGGCGCGGAGCTCCCGGGCGGACGGCCCGGGGCCGCGCCCCCCTTGACGGGGAGCGCGGCGGTGTCGTGGCGGGTGGTCATGCGGGTCACTTGTCCAGGCTGTTGTCGATGGTCTTGGTGGCCGTCTCCCAGGCCTCATCGACCGACTTGCCCTTGGTCACCAGGATGACGCCGTTGTCCGTCAGACCCTGCTGGATGATCTGGTCCTTCGGGCCGATGACCTGGTCCGGGATCTGCTTGGCGGCCGCCGAGAAGATCTCGCCGATCGGGGAGTCACCGGTCATGTCGTTCTTCGCGCCCTTCACCTCGGCGCTGTCGTACGCGCCCGGGGTGCTCGGGAAGCTGCCCTGCACCTTGAACAGCTTCGTCTGCTGCTCGGGCGCGGTCAGCCAGGCCACCAGCTTCTGCGCCTCCTCGACGTTCTTGCCGCTCTTCGGCACGCCGAGGAAGGAGCCGCCCCAGTTGCCGGACTTGGGCGCCACGGCCACGTCCCACTTGCCGGCGGCCTCCGGCTGCGACTTGCCCTTGATGTAGCCGAGCATCCACGGCGGGCAGGCGACGGTGGCGAACTTGCTGTTGGCGATGGTCGTGTCCCAGGCCGGCTGGAACTGCGTCTGCGACTGGACCAGGCCCTTCTCGGCGGCCTCGGAGGTCAGGTCGAAGGCGTCCTTGACGGCCGGGTTGGTCTTGTAGATGACCTCGCCGGAGGCGTCGTAGAACTTCTCCTTCTCACTGCTGAGGACGGCGTTGAGCAGGCCACCGGGGGAGTCCATGAAGAAGGTGTCCTTGCCGGCCTTCTTCTTGTACTTCTCACCGGTCGCGACGAACTTGTTCCAGTCACCGGCCCACAGCTTGCCGACCTCCTCGCGGTCGGTCGGCAGGCCGGCCTTCTCGAAGAGGTCCTTGCGGTAACAGATCGCCATCGGGCCGATGTCGGTGCCGAGAGCGACGGTCTGGCCGTCCTTGGTGGTGGCCTGCTGCCACTTCCAGCTGAGCCAGTTGTTCTTGTCCACGCCCTCGGCCTTGGACATGTCCGCGAACTTGTCCGCCTGGGTGCCGACGATCTCGGCGATGTTGGCGATCTCGATGGCCTGGATGTCCATCAGACCGCTGTTGGTGGTGAGGTGGTTGAGCAGCGGGGGGTAGTAGTTCTCGTTCCGCTCGATGACGTTCTGCTCGATCTTGATGTCCGGGTTCAGCTTCTCGTACTCGGCGTAGAGGCCGGCTTCCTTGAAGCCCATGGTGCCGAACAGGCCAAGCGTGATCTTGGTCTTGCCCTCGCTGTCGGACGAGGATCCGGAACCGCCGTCACCACCGTCGTCGGCACAGCCGGCCAGCAGCCCGGTGCCCAGCGACACCACGGCCGCGATGGCCAGCGCCTTACGGGCGATGGGCTTCCCCCCGCCCGACCGCTGACGGGAGAGGGGGAGGGTACGTGCTCGCATTGCGTCCTCCTGTTGCCCTGACGTGCCGACCCCCCGGCCAACGGCTTTGTTGGACCCGTATCTTGCGCGTTGCGGCTCGGGCGGGGAACGTGCGGGTTGTGTATGTGTCAGGTACCGTGGGAGCGCTCCCACAAGTGATGTGTTGAAGAGTCGCGGGTCGGAGCGGGGGTGTCAAGGGAACAGACGCGGCAAAGTGCCTTCAGTTATCTGCCTGTTAACTTGACGCCGGACACCCGCCCCCGGAAGCCCGGAGTCCGCCGGAGGCGCTCCCGGCGGTGGCCACCGTCACTGACGGGGCTGTTACATTCCAGGCCAGCGTGACACACGACGGAAGGCGGAGCCGATGGCAAGCCACGGAGCGCGGGGCCGGAGCGGCGGCCGTCCCACCCTCGAAGAGGTGGCCGCGCGCGCCGGTGTCGGCCGCGGCACGGTCTCCCGGGTGATCAACGGTTCGCCCCGGGTGAGCGACGCCACACGCGCCGCCGTGGAAGCCGCGGTCGCCGAGCTCGGTTATGTCCCGAACACGGCCGCCCGCGCCCTGGCCGCCAACCGCACGGACGCCATCGCCCTCGTCGTGCCCGAGCCGGAGACCCGGTTCTTCGCCGAGCCGTACTTCTCCGACATGCTCCGGGGTGTCGGCGCGGCGCTCTCCGACACCCAGATGCAGTTGCTGCTGATCTTCGCGGGCAGCGACCGGGAACGGCAGCGGCTCGCCGAGTACCTCGCCGCCCACCGGGTGGACGGGGTGCTGCTGGTCTCGGTGCACGCCGACGACCCGCTGCCCGACATGCTGTCCCGGCTGGAGATCCCGGCCGTGATCAGCGGACCCCGCTCGGCCGCCGAGACGCTCGCCTCCGTGGACTCGGACAACTACGGCGGCGCCCGCCAGGCCGTCGAGCACCTCATCGGCCGGGGCCGGCGCACCATAGCCCACATCACCGGCCGCCTCGACGTGTACGGCGCCCAGCGGCGCATCGACGGCTACCGCGACGCCCTGCGTGAGGCGGGCCACGAGGTGGACGAGCTGCTGATCGAGGCCGGTGACTTCTCCGAGGACGGCGGCCGGCGCGCGATGGCGGCCCTGCTGGAGCGCCGCCCCGACCTGGACGCCGTCTTCGCCGCCTCGGACGTCACCGCGGCCGGCGCCCGGCACGCCCTGCGCGACGCGGGCCGCCGCATCCCCGACGACGTGGCCCTGGTCGGCTACGACGACTCCGCCATCGCCCGTCACATGGACCCGCCGCTGACCAGCGTGCGCCAGCCGATCGAGGAGATGGGCCGCGCGATGATCGACCTCCTCCTCGCGGAGGTCGCCGACCGCCGTCCCTCGGTGTCCCGGGAGCTGGAGCGGCGTCAGATGGTGCTGGCGACGGAGCTGGTGGGCCGCGCCTCGTCGTGACGCCTCAGTGCTCCGTGCCGGGGGCCGGGTCCTTCCGGACCGCTTCGGCGTGAAGCGTGCCGGCGGCGACGCGGTGTGCTGCCCCGCGCTCCCCCCACCGGGGATCGGTGGCCTGCTCGTATTCCCTGCGCAGGCCGACCGGGACCAGGCCCAGGCGCCGGTCCGGCAGGGGTCTGCCGCCGGCCTCCGCCCAGGCGCTGATCTCCTCGAAGTCGCCCGCCGGTGAACCCGCGACCGCGTACACGGGAAGGCGGTCGGTGAGCACGGTGCGGGGCAGGGAGAGGCCGAGGCGCTCCTCGAAGACGGCCAGGCTGCGGCGGTCGCGTTCGTGGTAGTCGTGGATGTCGTAGTCGTCGTACTCCTCTTCGGGGACGGGGTCGCTCACGCCGTCGGGGAGCAGGAGCCCGGCGGCCACCAGGTCGGGCAGGAGCAGATCGGGTTCCTCGCCCCAGCGGACGCCCTCCTCGCCCAGTCCGTGTCCGCAGACGGTGCGGCCGTCGCGCGCGTACAGGACGGTGGTGGGAGGGTGCTCCGAGTTGTAGTGGTAGTGGACGGCCTCCACGCCGTCGCGCGAGACCTCCTCCCGCCGTTCGAGGTAGCGGCCGTAGAGGACGGCGAACGCCCAGCCGGCGTGCTCGCCGACGCGGACCGCGGCGCTGCCCGGCCCGGTCCGGGGGTAACCGTCGACGTCGACGTCGGCCATCTCGGCGTCGGTCATCGGCCCGGCGGCCGCTCCGCGCCGCGCCCCCATGCGGACCGCCAGCTCCTCGGCGTCGATGCCGCGGGCGAAGTGCACGTCGAACATGTACCCGGAACTCGTCACCGTGCCGACCATCCACCGCACACCGTCGCCCACGCGCCCTCCCCTACAGCGATGGGCAGACCCCCTGCCCGTTCGCCGACGACCATAGGACGGCCCACTGACATCCCGGTGGTGGAAACGAGTACAGCCGGTGACCTCGTACGAGGTCACCGGCTGACTGGTGAGGGTGAGTGACGGGACTCGAACCCGCGGCATCCTGGACCACAACCAGGTGCTCTACCAGCTGAGCTACACCCACCATGGCCTTGTCGGTTGAGGTCAGTGACTTCTCCGACCGGCCGAGAAAAAGTGTACAGGGTCCGAAGGGGTGCTCGCGCACGACTTTCGGCAGCGGCCCCCGACGACCCCCGATCCGCCTACTGAGCAGGCAGGACGTGTTTCGCGGCGATCTTCTTCGCGGTGTCCGAATCGGGCCCCGGCAGCGGTACGAAGACGGCCTCGCGGTAGTAGCGCAGCTCCGCGATGGACTCGCGGATGTCGGCGAGGGCGCGGTGGTTGCCGTTCTTCTCGGGGCTGTTGAAGTAGGCCCTCGGGTACCAGCGGCGGGCCAGCTCCTTGATGCTGGACACGTCCACGATGCGGTAGTGGAGGTAGTCCTCCAGGGTCGGCATGTCCCGCAGCAGGAAACCGCGGTCGGTGCCGACGGAGTTGCCGCACAGGGGGGCCTTGCCGGGCTCCTTGACGTGTTCCCTCACGTAGTCGAGGACCTGCCGCTCGGCCTCCTCCAGCGTCGTGCCGCCCTCCAGCTCGGCGAGCAGCCCGGACGCGGTGTGCATCTCCCGCACCACCTCCGGCATCGTCTCCAGGGCCCGCTCCGGCGGGCGGATAACGATGTCCACGCCTTCGCCGAGCACGTTCAGTTCGGAGTCGGTGACGAGGGCGGCCACTTCGATGAGCGCGTCGTCCGACAGCGAGAGGCCGGTCATCTCGCAGTCGATCCACACCATGCGATCGTTCATGTGTCTAACCTTACGGGGCGCCGCGCCGTGCGGGGCCGGGTGGTGAAGCGCGGGTTTCCGTGATGTGCCGGTACCGGTGTGAACGTCACGGGGCCGGACATGCGGACGGACACGGCGAACGGGCCGGAAGCTGGTGCCTCCGGCCCGTCGGACGTCGCCGTCACCTCACGGCGCGCTGCGCTGGCCCGGGAGGGCCGAGGCCGTCAGGGACGGGCCCAGGGCGCCGGCCGCCGCCGTGCGGCGGGACTGGTGCGGGAGGGGGCTGTCCGGGTGCGGGGCGGGCGGCACCTGGGGTCCCGCGTGGCCCTGCTGGCCCGGTGGGAGGGCTCCCGCGGTGCTCGGGGCGCCCTCGGTGTCCCGGTTCCGGTCGGCCTGCGGGCGCCGCGCGCGGTACGCGGCCCGGTAGGCGGCCGGGGACGAACCCAGCTGGCGCCGGAAGTGGCCGCGCAGTGCCACCGGTGAGCGGAAGCCGCAGCGGCCGGCGACCTCGTCCACCGAGTAGTCCGACGTCTCCAGCAGGCGCTGCGCCTGGAGCACCCGCTGCGTGATCAGCCACTGCAGCGGCGCGCTGCCGGTCAGCGAGCGGAAGCGGCGGTCGAACGTACGACGGCTCATGTACGCGCGTGCCGCCAGCGTCTCCACGTCGAACTGTTCGTGGAGGTGCTCCAGCGCCCAGGCGACGACCTCGGCGAGCGGGTCGGCGCCGATCTCCTCCGGTAAAGACCTGTCCAGGTAGCGCTCCTGGCCTCCGCTGCGACGCGGCGGCACCACCAGGCGGCGGGCCAGCGCGCCGGCCGCCTCGTTGCCGTGATCGGTGCGCACGATGTGCAGGCACAGATCGATTCCGGCCGCGGTGCCCGCGGACGTCAGCACGTCGCCGTCGTCCACGAAGAGCTCCCGCGGATCCACGTGCACCGACGGATAGCGTTTCGCCAGCGTCGGCGCGTACATCCAGTGTGTGGTCGCGGGACGGCCGTCCAGCAGGCCCGCCGCCGCGAGGACGAAGGCGCCGGTGCACAGCCCGACGATGCGGGCACCCTCCTCGTGGGCCCGGCGCAGTGCGTCCAGGGCCTCCTCCGGCGGTGGCGAGGTGATCGAACGCCAGGCCGGCACCACGACGGTGCCCGCCCGGGATATCGCCTCCAGGCCATGTGGCGCGGTGAGTTCCATGCCTCCCGTCGTCCGCAGCGGGCCCTCTTCGCCTCCGCAGACGAGCAGGCGGTAGCGCGGTACGCCGGCGTCCTGGCGGTCAACCCCGAACACCGACAGCGGTATGGAACTCTCGAAAATGGGGCCGCCGCTGAACAGCAGCACCGCGACGATCTCCTTGCGGCGGCGCCCGGAGAGTTTCCGGGCCGCCGTTTCCGGCGTGGCGGTGGAGTCGTGGCTCATGCTGCTAAGCCCCCCTCGGTGGTCGCGGCGCCCTCTACCCTTACCTTTCGGGTCTGTCGCTCCTGCACGTTTCCCCTCGGTCCTGCACGAGTCCCCCGCCGTAAGACATCAAGATCGAATCTACTGCGTCCCGTCGAGCGCCGGTGGCCGGTTCGCCCCCGGCGCATTGTCGACTTGGCAACTTGGCGTGAAGCATTCGATCACGAAGCGTTGCACTCGTGGGCCGTGCGGGGAAGTGCGCCTTGTCGCGGTGGCCAATCCCCGTAGGGCACGCAGGGTCCGTCGGACCCTTTCCGCGCAGGTCGAACGGGGGTTGGGGGGTGGTTGCGGCGGGGGACGCACACAAGCCAGAAGTTGGCTGAAAAGATACGGGCGAGGGCGCGGAAACCGGTCAGTTGACCGGTGTACCCCCGCCATTGTGCCGCCGGCCCCGTCGCACCCCGGTTCCGGCCCGCCCGCGCCGGCCCCGCAAGGGCTCCGGCCCTCCCGGACGGTCGGCGCGAAGCGCCCTGTGGCATGGCTCACGGGGCTCGGCACACGGCCGGGCCGTCGGTCACCGCGGATCCGCGGCGGACCGCGCACGACGGCTCACTCCCACCGGCAAGTGAACCCTGAGCAAACCACCTGTACAGGACAGCAACCATTGCGTGACGGGCGGACCCTCGTGCATGCTCCGGGGAACCCGCCTGCCGGTATGCGCGGGATCTGGGCTTAGGAGGCGTGCCGCCGTACCCTGAGGGGTATGGGGTTGGGAAGGTAATTCCCGGACACAGCTCCGCCGCACACTGTCGTCCCCCACAAAGGATCACACCCCCGAGACAGCCATGGCCGGTCACGAATTCTTCGAACCCGCGGACCGCAAGCGGCCGGTCGCCGATCCCACGGCGGCCGAACCCCTGGCGGCGGAGGAGCCACGCCACCCCTGCGACCCCGCGTTCCGGCACGGTGTCGTCGTCGGCTTCGACGGCTCCACCTCCAGTGAACGGGCCCTCGCGTACGCCATCGGCATGACGCGGCGCCTCGGCTCGGGCCTGATCATCGTCCACGTCGCCAACCGGCTGCCCACCACGGTGTGGGCGGGGTGCGAGCCCCCGGTCTTCGTGGACGTCCCCGACCATCGCACGGAGGTGCTCGGGCTCGAGCTCGCCTGTGCGGACTATCTGGCCGAGGTGCCGTGGATCCTCGTCGAGCGTGGTGGGGACATCTGCCACGAACTCGAGGAGGTGGGGCGGGAGTATGCCGCCGACGCGATCGTCGTGGGTTCCACCCACGGTCTCGTGGGGCGGCTTTTCGGGTCCGTCGCCGGGCGGCTGGCGAAGCGGGCGCAGCGGCCGGTTGTTGTCATCCCGTAAGTCGGTACGGGCCCCCGCGTGTTGGGTGGCAACACGTGGGGGCCCGTTCTGTTTCGTCGGCCCGCGCGGGCGCGTGAGGGCCGGCCGCGCGGTTGCCCGCGCCCCTGGAAGCCCTACTCGACCGTTACCGACTTCGCCAGGTTCCTCGGCTTGTCGATGTCCCGGCCCAGGGCCAGGGCCGTGTGGTAGGCGAGGAGTTGGAGGGGGATGCCCATGAGGATGGGGTCGAGTTCGTCCTCGTTCTTGGGGACGAGGAGCGTGTGGTCGGCCTTCTCCTGCTCCTGGTGGGCGACCGCCACGATCTGGCCGCTGCGGGCCTTGATCTCCTCCATGGCCGCGCGGTTCTTCTCCAGCAGGTCGTCGTCCGGGACGATCGCGACCGTGGGGAGGGCCGGCTCGATCAGGGCCAGCGGGCCGTGCTTCAGCTCGGAGGCCGGGTACGCCTCGGCGTGGATGTAGGAGACCTCCTTGAGCTTCAGGGAGGCCTCACGGGCCACCGGGTAGCCCCGCACGCGGCCGATGAAGAGCATCGAGCGGGCCTCGGCGTAACGCAGGGCCAGCTTCTTGATCTCCTCCTCCTGCTTCATGATCTCGGCGATCTGGCCCGGGAGCCTGCGCAGGCCCTCGATGATCCGCTTGCCGTCGCGCACCGACAGGTCACGGGTGCGGCCCAGGTGCAGGGCGAGCAGGGCGAAGGCGACCGTGGTGTTGGTGAAGCACTTGGTGGACACCACGCAGACCTCGGGACCGGCGTGGACGTAGACGCCGCCGTCCGCCTCGCGGGCGATCGCGGAGCCGACGACGTTGACCACGCCCAGCACCCGCGCGCCCTTGCGCTTCAGCTCCTGCACGGCCGCCAGCACGTCGTACGTCTCACCGGACTGGGAGACCGCGATGTACAGGGTGTCGGGGTCCACGACCGCGTTGCGGTAGCGGAACTCGGAGGCCGGCTCGGCGTCGGCGGGGATCCTGGCCAGCTCCTCGATCATCTGCGCGCCGATCATGCCGGCGTGGTACGAGGTGCCGCAGCCGAGGATCTTCACCCGGCGGATCCGGCGCGCCTCGCGGGCGTCCAGGTTGAGGCCGCCCAGGTGCACGGTGGAGAAGCGGTCGTCGATCCGGCCGCGCAGCACGCGGTCCACGGCCTCCGCCTGCTCGTGGATCTCCTTGTGCATGTAGGTGTCGTGGCCGCCCATGTCGTACGAGGCCGCCTCCCACTCCACGGTGGTCGGCTCGGCGGTCGTACGGGTGCCCTCGGTGGTGTAGGTGCGGAAGTCGTCGGCCTTCAGCGTCGCCATCTCGCCGTCGTCCAGCGTCACGATCTGGCGGGTGTGGGCGACCAGCGCGGCGATGTCGGAGGCGACGAACATCTCCTTCTCGCCGATGCCGAGCACGACCGGCGAGCCGTTGCGGGCCACCACGATGCGGTCCGGGAAGTCGGCGTGCAGCACGGCGATGCCGTAGGTGCCCTCGATGAGGCGCACGGTCTCGCGGACCTTGTCCTCCAGCTTCTCGGCCGTCGAGCGGGCGATCAGGTGGACGAGGACCTCGGTGTCCGTCTCGGAGAGGAACTCGACCCCGTCCGCCTCCAGCTTGCGGCGCAGGTCGGAGGCGTTGTCGATGATGCCGTTGTGGACGACGGCGACCTTGCCCCCGGCGTCCAGATGCGGGTGGGCGTTCACGTCGGAGGGTGCGCCGTGGGTGGCCCAGCGGGTGTGGGCGATGCCGGTGGTGCCCTTGAAGCGCGCCGGAACCTTGGCCTCGAGGTCGCGCACCCGGCCCTTGGCCTTGACCATCTTCAGGCCGGACGCCTTCGGCGACGTGACGGCGATGCCCGCCGAGTCGTAGCCGCGGTACTCCAGCCGCTGCAGGCCCTCGAGCAGCAGGGGAGCGACCTCACGCCTGCCGATGTATCCGACGATTCCGCACATGTGAGTATGTTCCTAGCCGTAGGGGATTATCCGTAGACGATGCGGCGCAGTTGCCGGAGCGAGAGCTCGGGCGGGGCCACCGCGCGGTATCTGAGGTCCGCCTCGATCCGTTCGAAGATCGTCGCGTTCACCAGGCCCTGGGCCTGGAGCTCGCGGTGGCGGCGACGGACGTACTCCTCGGTCGTCTCGTCGAAGTAGGCGAGCACGTCCTGGACCACGCGCAGCGCCTCGCCCCGGCTGAGGGGCGTGGACCGCGTCAGATGATCAACAAGTTCGTCGTGCACCCGATGATCCTGGGGCACCGGCCACGGTTTCGCAAGAATCGTGCCCGATTTCGGGCAGGACTCACCGGCGGGGTTCAGGATCGGCTCACATGCGCTTGAGGACCGCCTGTTTGGCGAGGGTGAACTCCTCGTCCGTCAGTACCCCGGAACGGTGCAGTTCGCCCAGCTCCCGCAGGCGGCGCAGCAGGGCGTCGTGATCGTCCTCGGCCGGAGCGGGGGCCGCCTGCGGCTGTGCGTCCCCGGGCTCCCGGGGGCGCTCGTCGACGGGTGCGGCCGGGTGCGGCAGACGGGCCTGGACGGCGGCGGCGACGAGCGCCATCAGCGGGTCCTTCTTGAAGCCCCACAGCTCCACCGCGTTGGGGTCGTACTTGGCGGGCGCCTTGGTGGGGGAGTGCCGCACGAGGAAGCGGAGGTGTCCGTTCTCCAGTCCGACCGCCGGCTGCCACTCCACGCCGGCCAGGTCCGCCACCGCGAGGGTGCGGGCACCGGCGGCGGCCTTGGCGTCCTCCGTCTTCCAGTTCCACTCCAGCCGTATGCGCTCGCCGTCGAAGCTCACCGTGCCGTCCCCGGCGGAGACGGACAGCGGTACGGACGGGCCGGGCAGCAGGTACTCGGTGACCGGGTCGGCGGGGACCTGGTCCAGCAGCAGGGCGGTGCGGACCTCCTCCGTGAAGTACTCGGCGACGCCGTAGCGGTCGGAGTCGACGATCAGCCGGTAGGGGTCGTGCGGCTCGGTGAGCCGGCCGCCGGCCGCGTGCAGCAGGGGGTCGGCGCCGTCGCGCAGCCGCAGCCTGAGCCGTCCCGACTTCTTGCCCTGCTCCAGGGAGATACCCGCCAGCGCCCGCAGCGGCAGCACCAGTTCACCCAGAGCTCTGCGGAGCAGCCCGACGTTCTTGTCCCGTCCGGGAGTCAGCCGCAGGGTGTCCCCGTCGAAGGCCCAGGTGCCGTCCTTCTGGATGATTTCCGCCATGGGGGGATTGTTCCACCGGATCCGCGGGAGAGTCGCCCGTACCTCGTGCGGATTCCCTTGCGAGACAACGGAGTTGAAGGGTGTTCGTGCTGACGGGCGTCCCGGAGGACCGTACTCCGGGACGCCCGTCCGTTTGTGGGTCAGCGCCCCGCGAGGGGGTTCTTCAGCGTGCCCACCAGCTGGAGCGCGCCCGACGGGTCCGCGAGGTCCACCATCTGCCGGTTGTCGCGCAGCTGGAGGCGGTTGAGGCAGGACAGGGCGAACTCGGGGGCGAACATGTCGTACCGGGCGAACTTGTCGGCGAGTTCGGGCACCGACGCCTGGTACTCGCGGGTGATCTCCGCGACCGTGCCCCAGAAGCCGTCCTCCTCCAGGACGCCCTCCTCGGCCAGGTTCGCCGCGAGGAAGCGGAAGAAGCAGTCGAAGACGTCCGTGAAGATCGACAGCAGCTTCGTGTCGTCCGGGACCTCCACCCGGATGCGGGAGACCTCCGGCGGCAGCACCGCGTCCGGGTCCATCACCGCGATCTCCTCGGCGATGTCCTTGTAGACCGCGCGCTTCACGAGGCCGTCCTCCAGGACGAGGATCACGTTCTCGCCGTGCGGCATGTACACCAGGTCGTAGGCGTAGAAGCTGTGCAGCAGCGGGACGTAGTACGCCCGCAGATAGTGCCGCAGCCACGCGGCCGGGGCGAGCCCCGAGCGCTCGATCAGCGCGCCCGCGAAGGACCTCCCCTCGTGGTCGACGTGGACCAGCGAGGCCATGGTGGCGAGGGACTCGCCGTCCGCCAGGGACGGCACGGGGCTCTCCCGCCACAGCGCGGCCAGCATCTTCCGGTACGGCGAGTAGCGGTCCGTGGCCTGCTCGTACTCCAGGTGCCGGTAGCCCACGGCGGCCCGCTCCCGGATGATGGACAGCCCCGTGGCCCGCAGCACCGGGTCGTTGTCGATCAGCCGGGCCAGCCAGTCGTTGATCGCCGGGGTCGCCTCCATGTAGGCGGCGGACAGCCCGCGCATGAAGCCCATGTTGAGGACGGACAGGGCCGTCTTCACGTAGTGCTTCTCGGGGTGCGAGGTGTTGAAGAAGGTGCGGATGGACTGCTGGGCCAGGTACTCGTCGTCGCCCTCGCCCAGGCAGACCAGGTGCCCGCGCGCCACCTCGGCGGCGAAGGTGACGGACAGCTTGTTCCACCACTGCCAGGGGTGGACGGGGATCAGGAGGTAGTCGTCGGGGTCGAGGTCCCGCTCGCGCAGGACGCCGTGGAAGCCCTCGACGGTCTCCTCGCCCAGCTCCTGCCGGATGAACGACTCGTACGCGATCCCGACGCCGGCCGTGAACGCGGCCCGCGAGCGGTGGGCGGCCAGCCACACCAGCTTCACCGGGTTCGCGGTCTCCGGCGCGTACGCCAGGTACTCGTGGACGCCGAAGCCGAGCCGCCCGTTGTTGGCGACGAAGCAGGGGTGGCCCTCGGTCATCCCGGTCTCGATGGCCTGGAAGCCGGCGTCGACCAGCTCGGCGACCGGTACCTGTGGCTTGGTGAGCTTGTAGCAGGTGCCGGAGAGGGTGGAGGAGATCTCCTCCAGGTACACCGGCAGGATCTCCTCGCTCAGGCCCAGCGACTTCTGCAGCTCGATGAAGAAGTCCAGGGCCGCGAGCTCGAGTTCGGTGTCGTCGCGGTGGCGGGTGATCGAGTCGGCGTCGACCTGCCAGTGGTCCAGGGCGCGCTTCGTCCCCGTGAAGGTGTACCGGGTCAGGCCGTCGTCGCTGCGGACGACCCACCCGCCGTCGCCGGTGGCCTCCGGCGTGACGAGCCGCTCGTGCGCGAACTCGGCGAGCGCCTTGCGGATCAGCAGGCGGTTGGCCCGCGCCCAGCGGTGGGGGGACAGGTGCGCCACGGCGTCGGACAGGGTCATACGGCTACTCCTCGGGCGGCCTCGAACTGCTCGCGCGTGCAGAAGCTCAGCAGCGCGCGCTTCTCCGGCTTGTCGATCTCACGCTCGGGCACGAAGCCCACGGCCTCGTTGAGCGCGTGTACGGCCTTGTTGGTCACGTCCGGTTCGACCACCACCCGCCGGGTGTCCGGGTCGGCGAACAGCTCCTCCATCACGGCGGTGATGACGGCCCGGGTGAAGCCGTGGACCGGCCGGTCGGTGGGGGCGACCAGGAAGTGCATGCCGACGTCGCCGGGCTCGGGGTCGTACAGGCCGGTCAGTTCGACGTACCGGGGGTCGTACTTCTCCATCAGGAAGGCCGGTGTGCCGTCGTGCAGGCCGAGGTAGGCGTGGTGGTGCTCGTGCGCGGCGATCCGCATGTACTCGCGTTCGACGTCCTGGAGCCTGGCGTCCTGCATCATCCAGAACGCCGCCTTGGGGTCGGTGACCCAGCGGTGCAGCAGCTCCGCGTCCTTCAGCGGGTCCAGGGGGCGGACGGTGAACGTACCGATGCTCGTACCGCTCGTACCGCTCATACCGCGAACTCCTGGAACGCGATCGTCTTCTCGACCGGGTAGTACTCGGTGCCGAGCAGTTCGCGGATGATGGTCGCGTTCCGGTACGGGCCCATGCCCAGGTCGGGGCTGGTGATGCTGTGCGTGTGGACGCCGGCGTTCTGCAGGAAGATGCCGCGGCCGGTGACGTCGACGGCGTAGTCACGGCTCACGTCGAAGCGGCCGTGCCCGTCGAAGCGGATCCGGCTCCGGACCGGGTCGAGGAAGGCCGGCGGCTCGTAGTGGTAGCCGGTGGCCAGCACCAGGCCCTCGGTGCGGATCTCGAAGTCCTTGTCCTGTTCGTCCTGGTGGAAGCCGAGCGTGTACCCGCCGTCCTCGTACCGGGCGTCCGTGAGCGAGGAGTTGGTGAGCAGCCGGGTGGGGACGCCGCGGTCGCCGCTCTCGACGTTCTTCTGGTACAGCAGGTCGAAGATCGCGTCGATCAGCTCCGAGTTGATGCCCTTGAACAGGCCCTTCTGCTGCTTCTCCAGCCGGTAGCGGGTCTCCTCGGGCAGCGCGCGGAAGTAGTCGATGTAGTCGGGGGAGGTCATCTCCAGGGTCAGCTTGGTGTACTCCAGCGGGAAGAACCGCGGGGAGCGGGTGACCCAGTTGAGCCGGTAGCCGTGGACGTCGATCCCGGAGAGCAGTTCGTAGTAGATCTCGGCGGCGCTCTGTCCGCTGCCGACGATCGTGATGGACTCCTTGTCCAGCAGCTCCGCCTTGCGGTGCATGTACTGCGCGTTGTGGAACAGGCCGCCGTCCAGTCCGCGGCACGGCTCGGGCACGAACGGCACGGTCCCGGTGCCGAGCACCAGGTGCCGGGCGCGGTACGTCCCGCCGGCCGCCGTCGCCACGGCGTACAGCCCGTCGCCCTCGTCGTACGTCACCTCGGTGACCGTCGTGCCGAAGCGGATGCTGCTCAGCTTCCCGGCGGCCCAGCGGCAGTAGTCGTCGTACTCGACCCGCAGCGGGTAGAAGTTCTCGCGTATGTAGAACGAGTACAGCCGCCCCTTCTCCTTCAGGTAGTTGAGGAAGGAGTAGGGGGACGTCGGGTCGGCCAGGGTGACCAGGTCCGACATGAACGGGGTCTGCAGGTGGGCGCCGTCGAGGAACATCCCGGCGTGCCAGGCGAAGTCCGGCTTGGACTCCAGGAAGACGCCGTTCAGCTCGTCGATGGGCTCGGTGAGACAGGCGAGGCCGAGGTTGAAGGGGCCCAGTCCGATCCCCACGAAGTCGTAGGTGGTTCCATGGGCTTCAGGAAGCGCGGTCAAGGGACTCTCCCAGGTACTGCTCGGCGTGGCCGGCGATCAGATCGAGGACGGCGGCGATGTCGGACGTCGTGGTCTCGGGGTTGAGCAGGGTGAACTTCAGGTAGTGGCGCCCCGCCACCTTGGTGCCCGCGACCACCGCGTCACCGGAGGCGAACAGGGCCTTGCGGGCGTAGAGGTTGGCCCGGTCGATCTCGGCGGGGTCGGTGACGGCGGCCGGGACGAAGCGGAAGACCAGGGTGGACAGGCTCGGCTCGACCACGACGTCGAAACGGGGGTCGGCGGCCAGCAGTTTCCAGCCCTCGGCGGCCAGGTCGCACACCTCGTCGAAGAGCTGCCCGATGCCGTCGGCCCCCATCACGCGCAGCGTCATCCACAGCTTGAGCGCGTCGAAGCGGCGGGTGGTCTGCAGGGACTTGTCCACCTGGTTGGGGATACGTTCCTGCACCATGCGGCGCGGGTTGAGGTACTCGGCGTGGTAGGTGGCGTGCCGCAGCGTGGCCGCGTCGCGGACCAGCACGGCCGACGAACTGACCGGCTGGAAGAAGGACTTGTGGTAATCGACGGTGACGGAGTCGGCGCGCTCGATGCCGTCGGCACGGCCGCGGTACTTCAGTGAGGCGAGCAGGCCGCAGCCGTAGGCGGCGTCGACGTGCATCCAGGTGCCGTGCCGCGCGCACAGTTCGGCGATCTCCGGCAGCGGGTCGATGGAGCCGAAGTCGGTGGTGCCGGCGGTGGCGACGACGGCCATGGGGACCAGGCCCGCCTCGGCGCAGCGCTCCAGTTCGCGGGCGAGGGCGACGGTCTGCATGCGCTTGTCGTGGTCGACGGGGACCGTCACCACGGCGTCGGGTCCGAGGCCGAGCAGTTTCGCGGACTTCTGCACGCTGAAGTGGCTGACCTCGGAGGTGAAGACGCGCAGTTTCGCCAGGTCGTCGGTCTTGGCCTCCTCGCGCGCCAGCAGCAGTGCCTGGAGGTTGGACTGGGTGCCGCCGGAGGTGAACACGCCGTCGGCGGCCGGGCCGAGGCCGATGCGGCCGGTCGTCCAGTCGATGAGTTTCCGCTCGATGAGGGTGCCGCCGGCCGACTGGTCCCAGGTGTCCAGGGAGGAGTTGACGGCGGAGAGCACGGCCTCGCCGAGCACGGCCGGGATGACGACCGGGCAGTTGAGGTGGGCGAGGTAGCGGGGGTGGTGGAAGTAGACGGCGTCCCGGAGGTAGACGTCCTCCAGTTCGTCCAGCGCGGCGGTGGTGTCGTGCAGCGGCCGGTCGAGGTCGATGCCGTCGATGCGGGGGGAGAGCGCGTCGACGGTGACTCCGGTGAACGGCCGTTCGGTGGTGGCGAGTTTGGCCGCCACCCGCTCGACTCCTTCGGTCACGGAGCGGCGGTAGTGCTCCGCGGTGGTGTCGTTGAGCAGGTGCGAGCGCATGTGGGGGTCCTCCGGTGGGGACGATCCGGTGCGGGGAAAGGCCGGCGGCGTGTTACTTAGGTTAGCCTAACCTAAGTAACACGCCGCGGAGTCGGACCCTGCCGTGACCGTGATCACTCCTGCATCAGGAGAGCCGGCGTCGGATCCGTTTCCCGCCGCCCCCGTTCGGGCGGTCGGAGGGGTCAGCCGACCTTCTTGGCCTTCTCGATGGCCTCGGCGAGGTTGTCGAGCAGCGGCGTGCACTTGTCGTAGGACAGGATCGGCTCGGGCGAGCGGGCGATGACCTGGCCGGCCTTGACCGCGGGGAGCTTCTTCCAGGTCGCCTCGGTGATGTCGGCGGGCTGGATGGTGGAGGCGCGGTCGTCCATGATGATGACGTCGGCCGGGTACTTGTCGACGTTCTCCCAGCTCAGCGTCTCGAACCAGCCGCCGGTCGCCTTCTTGGCCTCCTCCGGGGGCTCCACGATGTTCACCCCGAGGGCCTTGAAGTACTCCAGGTCGATGGAGAAGTTCGAGCCGGAGACGTAGAAGACGTCCTGCGCCGCGGAGCCGGCCAGCACCCTGATCTCCGGGCGGGCCTTCGCGGCCTTGCGCAGCCGCTCGGCGGCGGCCTCGAACTTCTTCTTCGCCTCGACGACCTTCGTCGCCTTCATGTCGGCGCCCAGCGACTCGGCCAGCTCGGCCATGCGCTGCAGCGGCTCCGGCATCTGACGGTCGTAGACGGAGACGGCCACGCTCGGAGCGAGCTTGGCGATCTTGTCCTTGGAGGCCTCGGGCACGTACCAGAGCGTGCCGGCGTCGTCGAACGTCGTGCTGATGAGCACCTCGGGCTGGAAGGCCGCGTACTGCTCGACGTTGAAGCTGTCGAACTTGTTGCCGAAGATCGTCAGCTTGCTGACGTCCATGTCGCCGGCCTGGACGTCGGCCTTGCCGTCCGTCGTCTTGGTCGGGCCGAAGACGCCCTTCACCTCGACACCGTAGTCGTACAGCGCGGCGGCGACACCGGTGAACGCGACGATGCTCGTCGGCACCTTGTCGAGCTTCACGGTGGTGCCGCGGTCGTCCTTGAAGGACCACGGGCCGGACTTGGCGTCGCCGGACCCCGTCGAGTCCGAGCCGCCGCTCTTCGCGTCGTCGCCCCCGCAGGCGGTGAGCGCGGCGCCGAGTCCGAGGGCGCCACCGGCGGCGAGCAGTCCCCGACGGGAGAAGCGGGCGGTTGCGGCGTTCGACATGGGTGCGTCTGCTTTCGTGCGTACGGAGCCGACCTTGGCTGGAAACAGGCTTAGGTTAGCCTAACCTCATGATCTGTCCAGAGGGTGCTCCGTATGCAGCCCCTCACACGGGGGAGTCGGCGTCCCGGTCCCGGCCGTAGCGGCGGAACGCGGAGGTGTCCACCGTCCAGGGGCCGAACGGGACCATGTCCCCGAAGATGTACGGGTCCTTGTGGCTGTAGTGGTTCCCGCAGGGGGAGGAGTGCACCTCGATCGTGCCGGTGCGAGGGTCGACGATCATGTAGTGCGGGATGCCCATGGCCGGGTACTCGGTGAGCTTCTCGCCGTAGTCGTTGTTCGGGTTGGACGGAGAGACGATCTCGACGGCCGCCAGGGCCTGTGTGGCGTCGACGGCGAGGCCCTCCTCGTCGAGGACGGCCTCGGGAATGACGACGGCGTCAGGGCGCCGCATGCGGCCGATCGCGGGGTGCTCGATCTCCGGGCCGTTCGCGCAGATGTAGCCGGGGTGAGTGGCGAGGAGTTGCTCGTCCAACTGCTTGCAGATGCGCCGGACCGTGCCCTCGTGGCGCTTCGAGGGGCACATCATGGCCAGTATCGGACCTGACGGGCCGATTTCCACGCTCCAGGCGCCCTCGAGTTGTTCGGCGTGGGCCCCGAGCCGCTCGGCGATCGCGCGCATCTTCGCGTAGTCCATGACCTCAGGGTACTGACGACTTCGCATCGTGGGCGCCCGCCTCCGTTGCGTGATCGATTCGGTGCCGGATCCTTCGCCGACGAGGGTGACCGGCCCGCGTGCACACTGGACGCGGGCCGGCCCCCAAGGTTCAGTCCGCCAGCCCCAACTCCCGTGCGATCAGCATCCGCTGGACCTCACTCGTGCCCTCGCCGATCTCCAGGATCTTGGAGTCGCGCCACATACGGGCCACCGGGTACTCGTTCATGAAGCCGTAGCCGCCGTGGATCTGGGTGGCGTCGCGGGCGTTGTCCACGGCCACCGTGGACGAGTACAGCTTGGCCAGCGCCGCCTCCTTCTTGAACGGCTCGCCGGCCACCAGCCGGCTGGCCGCGTCGCGCCAGGCGAGGCGGGCCGTGTGGGCCTTCATCTCCATGTCGGCGATCTTGAACTGGATGGCCTGGTTGGCGCCGATCGGCCGCCCGAACGCGTGCCGCTCCTTGGCGTACTTCACCGACTCGTCCACACAGCCCTGCGCCAGACCCGTGCCCAGCGCCGCGATGGCGATGCGGCCCTCGTCCAGGATGCGCAGGAACTGCGCGTAACCGCGGCCCTCCTCGCCCAGGAGGTTCCCCGCCGGGACGCGCACGTCCTGGAAGGACAGCTCCCTGGTGTCCGAGGCGTTCCAGCCGACCTTCGAGTACGGGGCCGCCACCGTGAAGCCCGGCGTGCCCGACGGGACGATGATCGCCGAGATCAGCGGCCCGCCGTCGGGCCTCCGGCCGGTGACCGCCGTGACCGTGACCAGGCCCGTGATGTCGGTTCCCGAGTTGGTGATGAAGCACTTGGTGCCGTTGATGACCCATTCGTCCGTCGACTCGTCCAGCCGGGCCGTCGTACGGGTCGCGCCCGCGTCGCTGCCGCCGTCCGGCTCCGTCAGACCGAACGCGCCCAGGATCTCGCCCGAGCACAGCCGGGGGAGCCACTCGCGCTTCTGCGCCTCGGTGCCGAAGAGGTGGAGCGGCATCGCGCCCAGCGAGACCCCCGCCTCCAGGGTGATCGCCACCGAGGAGTCCACCCGGGCCAGTTCCTCCAGGGCCACGCCCAGCGCGAAGTAGTCGCCGCCCATGCCGCCGTACTCCTCCGGGAACGGCAGCCCGAACAGGCCCATCCGGCCCATCTCCCGCACGATCTCGTACGGGAACTCGTGCCGCTCGTAGAAGTCGCCGATCTTCGGCGCCACCACATCGTGTGCGAACTCCTCGACCGTATGGCGGAGTTCTTCCAGTTCGGGGGAGAGCTTGTGGTCCATGTCGTTCACTGCTCCTGGTGGGAGAGGGCTCGTACGGTACGGGACGGGCTGGGTCGGCCCAGGTGGGCGGCCATCCAGACGCTTGTGGCGACCAGACGGCCGAGATCGACCCCGGTGTCGATGCCGAGGCCCCGCAGCATCCACACGAGGTCTTCGGTGGCGAGATTGCCGGTGGCGGACTTCGCGTACGGGCAGCCGCCCAGTCCGCCGGCGGAGGCGTCGACCGTGGTGACGCCCCGCTGGAGCGCGGCCAGCGTGTTGGCCAGGGCCTGGCCGTAGGTGTCGTGGAAGTGGACGGCCAGCGCGGACACCGGGACGCCCGCCCCGCCGAGCGCGGTGAGCAGGGCCGTCACATGGCCCGGGGTCGCCACGCCGATGGTGTCGCCCAGGCTCAGCTCGTCGCAGCCCATGTCCAGCAGGGCCCTGCAGACCCTCACCACCTGCGGGACGGGGACCGCGCCCTCCCACGGGTCGCCGAAGCACATCGACAGGTAGCCGCGGACGTGGACGTCCTCCGCCTTCGCCCGCCGCACCACCGGCTCGAACATCGCCAGCGCCTCGTCCACCGTGCGGTTGAGGTTGGCCTTGGCGAAGGACTCCGTGGCGCTGGCGAACACCGCCACCCGCCGGGCGCCCAGCGCCAGCGCACGGTCGAGGCCGCGCTCGTTCGGCACCAGGACGGGCAGGGACACCGGCAGGTCGGACACCGCCGGGTACAGGTCCTCGGCGTCCGCCAGCTGGGGCACCCACGCGGGGTGGACGAAGCTCGTCGCCTCGATCGTGGTCAGCCCGGTCCCGGCCAGGCGGCGGACGAACTCCGCCTTGACGGCCGTCGGGACGGTCGCCTTCTCGTTCTGCAGTCCGTCGCGCGCGCCGACCTCGTGGATGCGGACCCGCGCGGGCAGCCCCTGGGCCGGTACGGCCATGGGCAGGCCCAGTTCCTCGGCGCTCATGCCGGCTCCTCCTCCACGGGCGCGAGCACGGCCAGCACCTGGTCCATCACGACCGTCGTGCCCGGGGCCACGTCCAGTTCGGTGACCGTGCCGGCGTGCGGGGCGGAGATGACGTGCTCCATCTTCATCGCCTCCACCACCAGCAGGCTCTGGCCCGCGCTCACCTCGTCGCCGACGGCGACCTTCACCACCGTCACCGTGCCCGGCATCGGCGCGGTCAGCGAGTCGGCGCCCGCCCGGCCCGCCCGGGAGAGGGACGCGGCGACCGGGTCGTGGTCCCGCACGTGCCAGGCGTCGCCGTCCCGGCCGATCCAGTCGGCGGCGCGGTGGAAGGTGTGCCGGACGCCGTCCAGCGTCACCGACACGCGGTCGGCGGTGACGGTGTGGGCGCCACGCGGGGTGTGCTCCACCGGGTCCGCGACGCGCAGGTGGAAGGCGGCCGGCTTCGGGGTGCCGCCCATGCGCCAGCCGTCCGGCACCGAGAAGGGGTCCGTCCAGCCGTCGCCGCGCGGACGCAGCGCGTCCAGCCGTACGGCCGCCGCCGCCTCGTACACCTCATCGGGGACCCCGGCCGGCACCAGGCCCTCCGCCTCGCGCTCCACCAGCCCGGTGTCCATCTCGCCGGAGACCACCGCCGGATGCGCGAGCAGCCGCCGCAGGAACCCGGCGTTGGTCTGCACGCCCAGCGTCACCGTCTCCGCGAGCGCCGCCCGGAGCTTGCGCAGCGCCGTCGCGCGGTCGGGGCCGTACGCGATCACCTTGGACAGCATCGGGTCGTAGAGACTGCCGACCTCCGTGCCCTCGCTCAGCCCGGAGTCGGTGCGCACGCCGTCCCCCTGCGGTTCGCGCAGCTTCAGCACCGTGCCGCCGGACGGGAGGAAACCGCGTGCCGGGTCCTCGGCGCAGACGCGGGCCTCCACCGCGTGACCGGTGAGCGTGACGTCGTCCTGCCCGAAGCCGAGCGGCTCGCCCGCCGCCACCCGCAGCTGCCACTCCACCAGGTCGAGGCCCGTGACCAGCTCGGTGACCGGGTGCTCCACCTGGAGGCGGGTGTTCATCTCCATGAAGTAGTACGACGAGGGGTCGTTGCCCGGGACGATGAACTCCACCGTGCCCGCGCCCCGGTAGCCGCACGAGCGGGCCGCCTGGACCGCCGCCTCGCCCATCGCGGCCCGGGTCCCCTCGTCGAGGAGCACGCTGGGCGCCTCCTCGATGATCTTCTGGTGGCGGCGCTGGAGTGAGCACTCGCGCTCGCCCAGATGGACCACGCCACCGTGGCCGTCGGCCAGCACCTGGATCTCGATGTGCCGGGGGCGGTCGATCCACCGCTCGACGAGCAGCGTGTCGTCGCCGAAGGAGGCGCGGGCCTCGCGCCGCGCGGCGGCGATCTCGTCGGCCAGCCCTTCCGCGTCCCGCACCAGGCGCATGCCCTTGCCGCCACCGCCCGCCGACGGCTTCAGCAGCACCGGCATGCCGATCTCCCGGGCCGCGTCCGCGAGCTGCCCGTCCGTCAGTCCGCTGCCGCTGGAGCCGGGTACGACCGGGACCCCGGCCGCCCGCACCGTCTCCTTCGCGCGGATCTTGTCGCCCATCAGGGCGATCGCGTCCGCCGGGGGCCCGATGAACACCAGTCCCGCCTGAGCGCACGCCCGCGCGAAACCGGCGTTCTCGGCGAGGAAGCCGTACCCGGGGTGGATCGCCTGCGCGCCGGTGCGGGCGGCGGCCTGAAGCAGCCGCTCCACCGACAGGTAGCTCTCCGAAGCCGTCGCCGGTCCGATCCGTACCGCCGTGTCGGCCTCCCGGACGTGCCGGGCGTCGGCGTCCGCGTCGGAGTACACCGCCACCGAGCGCACGCCCATCGACCGCAGCGTGCGGATGACGCGGACCGCGATCTCGCCCCGGTTGGCCACCAGTACCGTCTCGAACATCTGCTCTGTCATCGTCAGGGGTCCCCTCACATCCGGAAGACGCCGAACTGAGGGTCACTCAGTGGCGCGTTGGCGCACGCGGTCAGGGCCAGGCCCAGGACCTGCCGGGTCTCCATCGGGTCGATCACGCCGTCGTCCCAGAGGCGGGCCGTCGCGTAGTAGGCGTTCCCCTGACGCTCGTACTGCGCACGGATCGGGGCCTTGAAGGCGTCCTCGTCCTCCGCCGGCCACTCCTCGCCGCGCGCCTGGAGCTGGTCCCGCTTCACGGTCGCGAGGACGGAGGCGGCCTGCTCGCCGCCCATCACCGAGATCTTGGCGTTGGGCCACATCCACAGGAACCGGGGCGAGTACGCCCGCCCGCACATCGAGTAGTTGCCCGCCCCGTACGACCCGCCGACCACCACCGTCAGCTTCGGCACGCGCGTGCAGGCGACCGCCGTGACCATCTTGGCGCCGTGCTTGGCGATGCCGCCCGCCTCGTAGTCCCGGCCCACCATGAAGCCCGAGATGTTCTGCAGGAACACCAGCGGGATGCCCCGCTGGTCGCACAGCTCGATGAAGTGGGCGCCCTTCTGGGCCGACTCGGAGAACAGGATGCCGTTGTTGGCGACGATCCCCACCGGGTGGCCGTGGATCCGGGCGAAGCCGGTGATCAGGGTCTGCCCGAACTCCGACTTGAACTCGGCGAAACGGGAACCGTCCACGACACGCGCGATGATCTCGCGTACGTCGTAGGGCGTGCGGGAGTCGACCGGCACCGCGCCGTACAGCCCCGCCGGGTCCACCTTGGGCTCGACGGCCGGCTCGACCTGCCAGGGAAGCCGTCCCCGCGCGGGGAGCGTGGACACGATGGTGCGGACGATCCGCAGCGCGTGCGCGTCGTCCTCCGCGAGGTGGTCGGTCACGCCGGACACCCGCGAGTGGACCTCGCCGCCGCCCAGCTCCTCCGCCGTGACGACCTCACCCGTGGCCGCCTTCACCAGCGGCGGGCCACCGAGGAAGATCGTGCCCTGTCCGCGGACGATCACCGCCTCGTCGCTCATCGCCGGGACGTACGCCCCGCCCGCCGTGCACGAGCCGAGGACCGCCGCGATCTGCGGGATGCCGGCGCCGGACATCCGGGCCTGGTTGTAGAAGATCCGCCCGAAGTGGTCCCGGTCCGGGAACACCTCGTCCTGCATCGGCAGGAACGCCCCGCCGGAGTCCACCAGGTAGACGCAGGGGAGCCGGTTGTCGAGGGCCACCTCCTGCGCGCGCAGGTGCTTCTTCACCGTCATCGGGTAGTACGTGCCGCCCTTGACGGTGGCGTCGTTGGCCACGACCACGCACTCCCGGCCGCTCACCCGTCCGATCCCGGCGATCACGCCGGCCGCCGGGGCCTGCCCCTCGTACATCCCGTCGGCCGCCAGCGGGGCCAGCTCCAGGAAGGGCGAGCCGGGGTCGAGGAGGGTGTCCACCCGGTCGCGCGGGAGCAGCTTCCCGCGCGCGGTGTGCCGCGCCCGCGCCCGCTCGCCGCCGCCGAGCGCCGCCGCGGCCAGCTTGCCGCGCAGCTCCTCGACGAGCGCGCGGTGCGCCTCCTCGTTGGCCCGAAAGGCCTCCGACGCGGGATCTGCCGCGCTGTGAAGCTCCGGTGCCTCATGCATCCTGCGGGTCCCCTCACCTTGTTAATGAGCGTTAACGCATTTCCTCCAGGTTAACGACCGCTAACCTCCCTGTCTAGAATCGTCTTCATGGCCACCAGAACCGACGCCCCCACCCGCCGCGAGCAGATCCTCAAGGAGGCCGCCCGGCTCTTCGCCGAACGCGGCTTCCACGGCGTCGGGGTCGACGAGATAGGCGCCGCGGTCGGCATCAGCGGACCCGGGCTCTACCGGCACTTCGCGGGCAAGGACGCGATGCTCGCGGAGCTGCTGGTGGGGATCAGTGGCTCGCTGCTGACCGGCGCGAAGCAGCGCCTGAAG
This sequence comes from Streptomyces sp. NPDC059454, assembly GCF_042749965.1. NCBI lineage: Bacteria > Bacillati > Actinomycetota > Actinomycetes > Kitasatosporales > Streptomycetaceae > Streptomyces > Streptomyces sp. NPDC059454. The sequence continues at coordinate 119,160 of NZ_JBHYVC010000013.1, forward strand.
GAGGCCGACGGGGTGGCCCCCGAGGCGGTCCTCGACTCGCTGATCGAGGGGCACATCGACTTCGCGCTCGACGACCGCCCCCTCATCACCCTGCACGACCGTGAGCTGGACCGCCTCCGGGACACCGACCGCAAGCTGGTCCGCCAGTTGCAGCGGCAGTACGTCGAGCTGTGGGTGGGGGTGGTGCGCGAGCTGTACCCGGAACTGGTCGAACCGGCCGCCCGCTCGGCGGTCCACTCGGTGTTCGGCCTGCTCAACTCCACCCCGCACCTCACCCGTCCCGGCTCCCTGCCCGGCCGGGCGGGCACCGCCGAACTGCTGCACCGGATGGCCCGGGGAGCGTTCGCGGCGGCGGGCTCGCCGTGACCCCGGCGGAGTGACGAGCGTTACGGGGCCTGCGCTCTGGACGACTGTGGATACTCGCCGGTACCTTTGATCTGAGCAAGCGCTTAGACATGCCCGGTTATGGAGGTGGCGGACAGTGCGCCGTACGGTTTTCAACGAGGATCACGAGGCGTTCCGGGAGACGATCCGCGCCTTCATCGAGGCCGAGGTCGTGCCCGTCTACGACGAGTGGTTCGCGGCGGGCCAGGCGCCCCGCGATTTCTACTACAAGCTCGGTGAGCTGGGCATCTTCGGCATCAGCGTGCCCGAGGAGTTCGGCGGCGCGGGCATGGACACCCACAAGTTCGAGGCCGTCCTCTACGAGGAGACCGCCCGCGCGGGCGTCCAGTTCGGCGGCTCCGGCGTGCACGTGCTGCTCGCCCTGCCCTACCTCAAGATGCTGGCCACCGACGAGCAGAAGAAGCGCTACCTGCCGAAGTTCGTCACCGGCGAGGAGATGTGGGCCATCGCGATGACCGAGCCGGGCACCGGCTCCGACCTCGCGGGCATGAAGACCACCGCCAGGCTCAGCGAGGACGGCACGCACTACGTCCTCAACGGCGCCAAGACCTTCATCACCGGCGGTGTCCACGCCGACAAGGTGATCGTCTGCGCCCGCACCGCCGCCCCGACGGCCGAGGACCGCCGCCACGGCATCTCCCTCTTCGCCGTCGACACCAAGTCCGAGGGCTACTCGGTGGGCCGCAAGCTCGACAAGCTCGGCCTGAAGACCTCCGACACCGCCGAGCTGGCGTTCGTCGACGTCAAGGTCCCCGTCGAGGACCTGCTCGGCGAGGAGAACAAGGGCTTCTCCTACCTCGGCCACAACCTGGCCTCCGAGCGCTGGGGCATCGCCTTCGGCGCCTACGCGCAGGCCAAGGCCGCCGTCCGGTTCGCCAAGCAGTACGTGCAGGAGCGCACCGTCTTCGGCAAGCCGGTCGCCCACTTCCAGAACACCAAGTTCGAGCTGGCCGCCTGCCAGGCCGAGGTGGACGCCGCCGAGGCCGTCGCCGACCGCGCCACCGAGGCCCTGGACGCCGGCGAGCTCACCCCCGCCGAGGCCGCCAGCGCCAAGCTGTTCTGCACCGAGGTCGCGCACCGCGTCATCGACCGCTGCCTCCAGCTGCACGGCGGCTACGGCTACATGAACGAGTACCCGATCGCCCGCCTGTACGCGGACAACCGGGTCAACCGCATCTACGGCGGCACCAGCGAGATCATGAAGTCGATCATCGCGAAGGACATGGGCCTGTAAGCCCCGCGACATCCCTGCCGTATACAACTGACCTCATGAGTCAGGCACTACAGGAACTCCTCGATCTGCTCGACCTGGAGCAGATCGAGGAGAACATCTTCCGCGGCCACTCCCGCAGCGCCGTCGTCCCCCGCGTCTTCGGCGGGCAGGTCGCGGCGCAGGCGCTGGTCGCCGCCGGGCGGACCGTCCCCGAGGACCGGCCCGCCCACTCCCTGCACGCGTACTTCCTGCGCCCCGGCGACCCCGGCGCCCCGATCGTCTACACCGTCGACCGGATCCGCGACGGCCGCTCCTTCACCACCCGGCGGGTGGTCGCGGTCCAGCACGGAAAGCCGATCTTCCACCTCTCGGCGTCCTTCCAGACGTACGAGGAGGGCCTGGACCACCAGGAACCGATGCCGCCGTCCCCCGACCCGGCCACGCTGCCCACGTCGCAGGAACGCCTGCGCGGGTACGCCCACCTCGCGCCGGAGGTCGTGGAGCGCTTCCTGGAGGCCCGCGCCGCCGTCGACCTGCGCTACGTCGACGAGCCGCCCTACGGCCGCTTCGGCGAGCCGCGCGAACCGCACTCCCAGGTGTGGTTCCGCACCAACGGCAAACTCGCGGACGACCCCCTGCTGCACGTCGTCCTCGCCACGTACGTCTCCGACATGACGCTGCTGGACTCCGTCCTCCTCGCCCACGGCCGCGGCGGCTGGGCCGTCGGCGACGTCGTCGGCGCGTCCCTGGACCACGCGATGTGGTTCCACCGCCCGTTCCGCGCCGACGAGTGGCTGCTGTACGACCAGCAGTCCCCCTCGGCCCACGGCGGCCGCGGCCTCGGCCAGGCCCGCATCTACACCCAGGACGGCCGCCTCGCGGTCTCGGTCATCCAGGAGGGCGTGGTCCGGGTCCCGCGCTCCTGAGTCGGCTCCGGACGTCCCCTCCCCGCCCGTTCCCCGTCCACGGCGCAGGGAAGCGGCCCCCCCCGCACGTGTCCCGCGCACGGCCCGGACGGCTGCCCGCGTCCCGGTGGACCGTTCCATGCGGTCGGCATCCTTGCTGGTCAGCGACGTTTCCAGCGTTCCAGCGTCCCGTGCTGGACGTCCGGTGTGGCGGGTGGGACGGATCACGGCACAAGCTGCGGTCATCCCGGCAGCCCGCCGGCCGATCCACCTCGTCACACCACGGAGACCGTCATGCGTTCACGCCTCGCCACCCGCTCCGCCCGCCTCGCCCTGGCCGCCGTCGCCGCGCTCGCCCTCGGCGGCGCCGCCACCGCCACGGCCACCGCCGACAGCGGCAGCTCCACCACCCAGCCCTGCGCGACCAGCGACCTGAACTTCAAGGTCACGTCCAAGACCCAGGCGGGCGGCTACTACCTGATCACCGCCAAGGCCAAGCCCGGCATCATCTGCCACCTGGAGGGCGTGTTCCCCTCCGCCTCCTTCGGCTCCCACCCCGACACCGAGGTCTCGCCCGCCGAGCACGGCGTCAGCGACGACGTCGTCCTCGCCGGCTCCGCCGCCGCCTACGCCGGCATCAACCCCAAGAGCACCAACGACAACAACGGCGTGCAGTTCGACCGGCTCCACCTCTCGGTCGCCGGTGACGAGGAGAACTCCGTTACGCTCCGCCTCCCCGACACCGCCACGGTCGACCGGCCGATCGCCACCAACTGGCACGCCGACCCCGCCGACGCCGTTCCGTTCACCGGCTGACCCCCGGCCTCCACCGGCCGCCCCGTCGGCCGGGCGTGTCCCCCGCGCCCGGCCGACGGGGCGCTTCACTCCGCCAGACCGGCCTCCGCCAGCAGGTACGCCGTCATCGGGTCGTAGTGGCGGGGGCTGACCACGTGGTCGTCGAGGGGGACCGTGACCTGGACGGTGCCCTCGGACTCGGCGAGGAACAGGGCCGGGTCGTTGCAGTCGGCGTAGCCGACACTGTCCACGCCGTACTGCCCCGCGGCACCCGCCCAGCCGTGGTCGGCGACGACCAGGTCCGGCAGCGGGCGGCCCCCGCGCTCCAGGGCGGTCAGGATCGCCTTCATCGGCTCACCGGAGTGGGTGTGCCACAGCGTCGCGCCGTGCTCCAGCATCGCCACGTCCGCGAACTGCATCACATAACCCTCGTCCGTGGTCAGCCCGTCCGGGACGACCACGATCTCGCAGCCGGCGGCCCGCAGCGCGGCGGCCGTCGCACGGTGCACGTCCAGCAGTCCCCCCGGGTGACCGGTCGCGAACAGCACCCGCTGCCGCCCGTCCGCCGCCTTGCGCAGCCGCCCGGCCATGCGCTCCAGCCCGGCCACGGTCAGTTCCGGGTCGATGGTGTCCTGCCCGTACCGGTACTCGGGGTCGTCGTTGACGCCGACCCGCTCCGCCATCACCGCGAGCACGTCCTGCTCGTCGGTCCAGCGGTCGCCGAGCTCCAGGCCGAGCCAGAAGTGGCGGTCGCCGTTCGCCAGTTTGCGGTAGTGGGAGAGGTTGTTCTCGCGCGGCGTGGCGACATCGCCCGCGATGCGCGTGGCGACCAGGTGTTCGACGAGTTCGGCGCGGCTGGGTGTCCCGGGTATCGGCATGCCCCCATTGTGAGGCAGCGGCCTGTGGGCGTCCCTGGCGTCTCGCGCGCTTGGGACGTGCGTCACGTGCTCAGACAACTCCGTACGGCTACTCAGGCCTTCATGTCCGTCGCAGCGCGAACCACAGCTCCATCCGCACGTCCGGGTCGTCCAGGTCCGCTTCCAGCAGCGCCGCGCACCGCGCGACGCGCTGCCGCACGGTGTTGCGGTGCACGGACAGCGCCACCGCCGTGCGGTCCCAACTGCCGTGCAGGGAAAGCCAGGTGCGCAGGGTGTCGGTCAGGGCGGGAGCGGCCGCTATCGGCGCGAGCAGCGACCGGGCGTGGGCGTCCGCGTCGTGCGGCGGGACGAGGTCGGCGAGGGCGGGGCGGTCGCCGTGCCGGAGCAGCGGGACGCGGGTGGCCCGGGCCCGGGCCAGGGCGCGGGCGGCCTGGGTGTCGGCGTCCGGCCAGTCGGGCGGGGCGGCTGCCGCGCTGACGCCGAGCGTCCAGCCGGGCAGTGGCTCCACGGGCCGGCCGGCCGGCACCAGGACCCGTACGACCTCGCCCGCCGGGTCGACCAGGGCCGAGCCGAGCGCGGTGCCCAGCGCGGAGGCGGCCAGGGGGTCCGGTGCGGTGGGACCGGCCGGCCGGGCGTGTACGACGTGCCACCGTTCTCCACCGAGCAGGGGGGCCACGTCCTCGGGCGGGGCGCCCAGCAGGAGCCGTACGAGTGCGGAGGAGCGGGCCGCGGTGGTGCCGATCCGTTGCCGGCCGGTGAGGAGGGTGAGCAGCGCGGCCGCGACGGAGACGATGGTGTGGTCGCCGGGGGTGCGCAGGGGCGAGGCCACGCCGAGTACGAAGCCGGTGCCGAGGGCGTAGGCGGCGAGGTGGGTGCCGTTGACGGTGTCGCTGGCGGTGGTGGGGGCCGGGGCGGGTGTCACTTGCCGGCGTGTGCCGGGTGCCGCTGCGCCCACCCGTGCCGCCCCAGCGGCACGACTGCCCGCAGCTGCGTGGGTGTGGCTGCCCGCAGGTGCGTGGGTGCGGTTGCCTGTGGCTGTGCCGGGGGGGTGCACCACCCCGGCCAAGGTGGTCAGGGCCCGTCTCGCTTCGGGGGGCGGGGTGGTTCCCGCGGTGGCGATCTCGGTGGTGTCCGGGGCGAACAGGACGGCCCAGCCGCCGATCCGCTGGGCCAGTCGGTGGAGGACCGGCCGGACCGGGTCCGGGCGGGCCGCCGCGGTGGCGAGGCTCTGCTGGGCCTCCGTGACCCGGCGCAGCTCCGCCAGGCGGGCCTGCGCCATCAACTGCCAGACCGCCCGCGCCACCCCCGAGAACGTGGTCCGCGGCGGCACTTCCAGCAACGGCAGCCCGTGCATCTCACAGGCCTCCACCAGTGCCCCCGGTACCGCGTCGTGAACCGGCGCCAGACCGAAACCGAGCGCCGCCCCGCCCGCCGCCACGATCCTGGAGACATAGGCGTCGAAGTACCCCGCGCCCGCCCCCTCCGGGATGTGCACCCCCGCCGACAGCAGCAGCTCCCCGCCCAGCAGGTACGGGTACGGGTCCGCCATCTCCGAGGTGTGCGCCCAGTGCACGACGGTACCGGGGTCGTCGGGCCCCGCGATCCGGCGCAGGCCGAGGTCCGCGCGGGCCAGCAGGGCCTCCAGGGGCACGGGCGGTGTGGGCGGAACCATGGGATCCGGCATGATGGACGTTTCCTCCATCCCGTTCGGCCGATATGGAGGAAACGTACACTTCGCAGTCGCTTTCCGGCCACCTAGGGTCGGATCGGCCGGCAGTGCGCGAAGAGGCCCCGCACGGCAGTCGGCCGTCCGGGTCCCCGCCGCCCAGTAGAGTCATCAGGGCAGGCAGTGCATACGCGACGAAGCGTAGGAAAGAGGGCAGTACCCCATGAGCAGCAACGAGACGCCCCGCGGCCCCGTCGACTCGTCCCGCATCCCGCGGTACGCCGGTCCCGCGACCTTCGCCCGGCTGCCCCGTCTCGACGAGGTCGGCCGCGCCGACGTCGCCGTGGTGGGCGTGCCGTTCGACTCGGGCGTCTCCTACCGGCCGGGCGCCCGCTTCGGCGGCAACGCCATCCGTGAGGCGTCCCGGCTGCTGCGCCCCTACAACCCCGCGCAGGACGCCTCCCCCTTCGCCCTCGCCCAGGTCGCGGACGGCGGTGACATCGCCGTGAACCCCTTCAACATCAACGAGGCCGTGGAGACGGTCGAGGCCGCCGCCGACGACCTCCTCGGCACCGGCGCCCGCCTGATGACCCTGGGCGGCGACCACACCATCGCCCTGCCGCTGCTCCGCTCCGTCGCCAAGAAGCACGGCCCCGTGGCCCTGCTCCACTTCGACGCCCACCTCGACACCTGGGACACCTACTTCGGCGCCGAGTACACCCACGGCACCCCGTTCCGCCGCGCGGTCGAGGAGGGCGTCCTCGACACCTCCGCCCTCTCCCACGTCGGCACCCGCGGCCCGCTCTACGGCAAGCAGGACCTCACCGACGACGAGAAGATGGGCTTCGGCATCGTCACCTCCGCGGACGTCTACCGCCGGGGCGCCGACGAGATCGCCGACCAGCTGCGCCAGCGCATCGGCGACCGCCCGCTGTACATCTCCATCGACATCGACTGCCTGGACCCCGCCCACGCCCCCGGCACCGGCACCCCCGAGGCCGGCGGCATGACCTCCCGCGAACTCCTCGAGATCCTGCGCGGACTGGCGTCCTGCAACCTGGTCTCCGCGGACGTCGTCGAGGTGGCCCCCGCGTACGATCACGCCGAGATCACCTCGGTGGCCGCGTCCCACACGGCGTACGAGCTGACCACGATCATGTCCCGCCAGATTGCAGAGGCCCGCGCGCAGTGACCCACGACCACGACCTGGTGCTCCGCCCGACCGCCGCACAGACGGAGGCCGCGCTGGATCCTCCTCCCGGCCGCAACGGCGGGGACCTGGTCGTGGAGACCCTGGCCGGGCTCGGCGCCACCACCGTCTTCGGCCTGCCCGGCCAGCACGCCCTCGGCGTGTTCGACGCCCTGCGCCGCTCGGATCTGAGGTACATCGGCCTGCGCGTGGAGAACAACGCCGGTTTCGCGGCGGACGCCTACGGCCGGATCACCGGCGAGGCCGCCCCGCTGCTGCTGTCGACCGGCCCGGGAGCGCTGACCTCCCTGGCCGCGCTCCAGGAGGCGGCGGCGGCTTCGGCGCCGGTGCTGGCGATCAGCAGTCAGGTCCCGACGGCCGGCCTGGGCGGGGGCCGCCACGGATACCTGCACGAACTCCCCGACCAGTCGGCCTCGTTCCGTGGCGTGGTCAAATCCGTCCACACGGTCCGTACGCAGTCCCAGATCCCCTCCGCGGTCGCGGAGGCCTGGAAGTCGGCGCTGACCGTCCCGCACGGCCCCGTGTGGGTGGAGATCCCGCAGGACGTGTTGCTCGCGGAGACGGCCCTGCCCGTGGTGACGGCGATGGACGCCACCCCCGACGAGCTGCCTCCGCGCCCCGAACTGACGGCACTGGCCGCTCACTTGCTGGCGAACGCCGCCCGTCCCGCGATCATCGCCGGCGGGGGAGTGGTCCGCTCGGACGCCTCCGGCAAGCTGAAGCAGCTCGCCGAACGGCTCCGGGCGCCCGTGGTCACGACCCCCGGCGGCAAGGGCGCCTTCCCCTGGACGCACCCGCTGTCGCTGCAGTCCTGGCTGGAGGACCGCCACACCACCGACTTCCTGGAGGACGCGGACGTCCTGCTGGTCGTCGGCTCCGGTCTCGGCGAACTCTCCTCGAACTACCACACGTTCAAGCCGCGCGGCCGGGTCGTCCAGATCGAGGCCGACCTCGGCAAGCTGGAGTCCAACCACCCCGGCCTCGGTATCCACGCCGACGCCCGCCTCGCCCTCCAGGCCCTGCTGGAGACGGTGGAAGCCCGCGAGGACGCGTCCGCGCCCGAGCGCGTACGGGGAGTGCTGGACCGCGTCCGCGAGCGTCTCGCCTCCCAGGAACTCGCCCTGGAACAGCAGGTGCTGACGGCGGTCCGCCGCGCCCTGCCCACCGGCTCGCCGTCCTTCTGGGACATGACGATCCTGACGTACTGGGCCTGGTCCGCCTTCGACGCCATGGGTCCCAACCACCTGCACTCCGCGCAGGGCGCCGGCGGCCTGGGCTACGGCTTCCCGGCCGCCCTGGGCGCGGCGGTCGCCGACCCCACCCACCCGGTGCTGGCGGTCTCGGGGGACGGCGGTGCCCTGTACTCCGTCGCCGAACTGGCCGCTGCCCGCCAGTACGACCTCGACGTCACCTGGCTGATCGTCGACGACGGCGGCTACGGCATCCTGCGCGAGTACATGACCGACGCCTTCGGCGAACCCACGGCGACGGAACTCACCCGCCCCGACTACGTGGCCCTGGCGGAGTCCTTCGGCGTCCCCGGCCTGCGGACCACTCCCGAAACCCTGGAACGGGACCTCGCGAAGGCCCTGGCGACTCCGGGCCCGACGGTGGTCGTACTCCCCGCCGTGCTGCGGATGTTCGCCCCGACCCACATGGAGTGACCTTCACATGGTCCGCGCCGACTGGTTGCCAAGGTTCTGACACTCGGTCGTCACAACGGCGCCTCCACGAGGAAGGTTCATGTGTCCGCGCCCGCTCCTCGTGAGAGGCTGGTCGGTATGGAGGGCCGGTTCGAGAACCCGGAGCTGCGGGCGTTCCTGGAATCGCTGACCGAGCGGCAGGTTCTTTCCGGCACCGTCGCCGCGATCGAACGGTTCGGTGTGTTCGTGGCGCTGGACGAGGGCCCCGGCCATCCGGCCTTCCCCGGCGTCGGGTTCATCACGATCCCCGAACTGTCCTGGCGGAGCCTCGATTCGGTCGCGGAGGTCGTCGAGGTCGGTCAGCGTGTTTCCTGCGTGTTCCTTCAGTTCGACACGTGGAACATGGAGGCCCGGCTGTCCCTGCGGGGTATGCGGCCCGACCCCTTCCAGGCGTTCGCCGACCGCAACCCGGTGGGCCGAGTTCTCCGGGGAAGGGTCACTCGGCTGGTGTCGTTCGGTGTCTTCGTCGAGGTCGCCGACGGCATCGAGGGGCTGGTCCGTCCGTGGGACCTCCCCGGGTCGTCCGTGGACGCCGCGTCGGATGCCGTCCGGGTCGGCGATGAGCTCACGGTCGTCGTCGCCGGGACCGACCGGCAGCGGCGCACGCTGACCCTCACGTGCGGCCATCCGTCGTCCGTCACCGACGGGTGGCTCACGGACTGAGCACCGGCACCGAGTCGTCCGGGGCCCCGGGAGTCCGTACGGTCCCGGGACCGGGAGCGCCGACCTCGCGAGGGCGCTGTCGGCGCTCCCGGGGCGGGTCCGGCGGGTCAGCAGCCGCCCGGGCCGACGCCGTCGATGCGTCCACCGAAGTCGCCGAGGTAGCGGGAGCGCCAGTCGCCGTTGAAGACGTCCCGCTTCTCGGTGGGCTGCCAGTTCACGAAGCAGGCCCGGGTACTGGCGACGAACGAGCCGACGTGGTCGTGGAGGCGGGGCGGCATGTCGCGGTAGCCGCTGCGCGCGGTCCACTCCCAGTAGTCGCCGTCGAAGCCCTCGCCGCTCCAGAAGCACACCGAGCCGTCGGGACAGGACGGGGGCGCGGCCGGGGCGGCGGACGCCGTGTGGGCGGGCAGCAGGAGCGCGGTCAGGGCGAGGACGGCGGCGAGGGACCAGGAACGAGTCTTCACGGCACTCTCCAGTAAGGCGTCGTGGAGGCATGGAACGACCCCGGCGGAGGTGCCGGGGCCGTTCCATGGTTGCGGCGGGTCGGGCCGATCGCCCGGCGTCACCGTTCACACCACCTGATGGAGCGAACCGGGGGCTCGGTGGGTGCGCTGTGGGTCGGGCACCGGGCGCCGCTTGCGCGGGGCGTACGGCCCGTGAACCCGGCGCTCCGTCCCGCCGATCGACCCTGCCGGTCCACGCCGTGGGGGGTGTCGCGCTCGCCGCCACCTGCCTACGGGGCACCGGCCGGTTCCGTCCTGCGCGCTCGGGCATCGACCGGCGTGTTCTGTCCTGGGCAACCCGGCATCGACCGGTCGGCCGCAGCCGGGTCGGTGCGGCCTGTGAGAGGTGGGTCGGTGGAGGGCGGGCGCACGGGTTCGCCGCTCTCCTGACTGCAGGCAGGCTGCGTCCCCGAGGTCACGGCGTGGCGGTGTCCCAGGGGGCCAGCAGATCGAGCGTCAGTTCCGTGAAGGCGGCGTCCAGCGTGTTCTCCCGGTCCTGGTCGCCGACGGCCTCGGGACAGAGGGCGGCGGGGCGGGCGACCCACAGGATCTTCCAGGGCCTGGAGGCGAGTGCGGGCTCGCCCCAGACACCGCCGTGCGAGTAGAGGGGGTGCAGCAGGTCGCTGATGCGTTCCGTCGCGGCCTGCATCAGCGGCGCCTCGGTCGCCGACTGGGCCGACCGGAACGCCCCGGGAGCGGAGCGCGCGACGGCGGCCGTGGTCGGGTGACGGCGAACGACCCGTACGACCTCGGTCAGGTGCCCGACGATTCCCCGCGCGGTGCCGTCACTCGGGCGGGCGCGCGCTGCCGTGATGAAGGCCTCCGCCAGCTCGGCCTTCAGCGCGTGCAGGTGGAGCGCCGAGACCGATTTCCAGTGGGAGTACAGGAAGTTGCGTGTGATCCCACAACGGCGGGCGATGGAGGCCAAGGACACGTTCAGGCCGTCGGTGCGCATGAGAGTGCGCGTGGTGCTGATCACGTGCGCAGTGCTGTAGGGGTTGAGGCCGTGGGCGAATCGGGAGGTCATGGAGACCACCCTGCTGAAAAAGAGTGAGCATTACTCCACTGAATGTCACTTGGCCACTCAAATGAGCGACATGTGGACAGTGGGCGCTTGGATGCTCACGCTTTTCAAGTGAGTAGGTCAGTCCCCGAGAGCGGTTATGAACGACGCCCAGCCGGCCGCGGAGAGGACCACGGCAGGTCCGTCCGGCACCTTGGAGTCCCGAACCGGCACACCCGCCGGACACCCGTCAAGAACCTCCAGGCAGCTGCCGCCCCGGAGAGGAGAGGAGGGCGAGCCCGGTTACCCCCTCGCGGACGGAACCGGACACCTCTCCCGCCTCGCGGACACCGTCGAACAGGTGCAACCGACCATGGCCGACGACCTCCTCGGTCACGCGGCGGACCTGCTCGCCGACCGCCGCGCGACCCCGGACCGGCTCCGCTTCCTGCTCGCCCGTATGCGCGAGTCGCTGACCGACGTGTGCCGGATCGCCGGGAGCGGGGCCGTCCGCCCGCCTACCAGATCGACTCGACCCACTCCGGGTGGTCGATGAACGGGTTGCGGTTGTGCTGGTAGGAGTCGTAGATGACCTCGTTGCGGCGCTCCTCGGACGCGCTCGGCGGGTCCTCCTGGTGCCACTGCTTCAGGACCGGGAGGCGGCCGTGGTACGGGTTGCTGCCATTGGTGACGGAGTCGTTGGGCTCCAGGTCGGGCCAGCCGTCGGTGCCCTCGTAGCGGACGGCCATGTAGAGGATCATGCGGGCCACGTCGCCCTTGACCGCGTCGCGCGGCTCGAAGGAGTTGGAGTCGGTCAGGCTGCCGCCGCTGTTGGTGAACGAGTTGCCGCCGTTGTCGAAGTCCTTGTTCCCGCGGATGGAGTTGACCTGGACGTCCTCGGGGCGCAGGTGGTGCAGGTCGGTGCCGGGGCCGGTGGAGGTGCCGAAGTCGCCGTGGGACTTGGCCCACACGTGCTCGCGGTTCCAGTCGCCCGCGTCGCCGCCGTTGAGGGACTTGCTGCGGGAGAGGCCCGAGTACAGCAGGACCACGTTGTTGCTGTTGTTCGGGTCCTGGTCGGTGACCTTCAGGGCGTCCCAGACGGCCGAGTACGAGATCTTCGTCTGGTCGCTGATGATCGTGTGCAGGGAGTCCTTCAGCGCCGTGCCGGACTTGCCGATCGCGGCGGCGTAGTACGTGTCGTCGTACGCGGTGGTCGCGGCGCCGGCGGAGGGGGCGTTCAACGCGGGGACGGCGAGACCGACCAGGACGGCCGAGGTGGCCAGGGCGAGGGTCTTCCAGCGGCGGCGTATGGGTGTCACGGGCATGGGGGACGTCCGATCTACGCGGGTTGAGTGAGCGGCCGACAGGAAGCGTGACATGGACATGTATGCATGGGGGTGAAGAGAAGGTGTCGGTCATGTGTCGTTAGGCGGTGACCGGCCGTCACCCGACCGCCCTACGGTGGCCGCATGCGCCTGAGAACCCTCCTCGCCGCCACCACCGCCGCTCTCGCCGCCGCGACCTGCCTGACCGCCGCCGGGCCGGCCAACGCCCGGCAGGACGGGGGGACGCACCACGCCTGCTCCCCGTCCGTCTCCATCGACCGCTTCTCCGACGCGCTCGACAAGACGACGTACGACGGCACCTACGTCGGCAACCTCTCCGCCCTCGCCCCGGACCGGCACCGCACGGTCGCCGCCCTCTCCGACCGGTCCGCCCTGTTCCGGCTGGACGCGCGGACCCTGCGGCCCGAGGGCGTGATCCCGCTCGCCGACGAGAACGGCGCCGCGCTCGACTCCGAGGGACTGGTCGTCGACCTCCACTCTCGGCTCCGCTCGAGCGGGGGGAACCCCATCGGCACGTACCTCGTCTCCTCCGAGGCCGAACCCTCCATCCGCCGCTACTCCCGCGACGGGAAGATCCTCGACCGGCTCCCCGTACCCGAGGAACTCCGCACCCGCGCCCGCGTCAACGGCAGCTTCGAGGGGCTGACCCTCCTTCCCGGCGGCCGCACGCTGGTCGCGTCGATGGAGTACGCCCTCACCGGCGACCCCGCCGACCAGGTCCGCCTCCAGACCTGGCGGCGCACCGCCCACGGCGGCTTCCGGACCGGCGCCCAGTACACCTACCGGGTCGACCAGGGGCTCGGGGTCACCGAGGTCACCGCCGCCCCCGACGGCCGCCTGCTCGTCCTGGAGCGGGGCTTCACCTCCGGCGTCGGCAACACCGTCCGGCTCTACCTGGCCGACCGGCACGGCACCACGTACGACAAGACCCTGCTCGCCGACCTCGCCGACTGCCCCTCCCTCGGCGCCACCGCCGGACAGCCCCAGCCCAACCCGCTCCTCGACAACATCGAGGGCATGGTGGTCACGGGCCGCGGCCACGGCCGGCTGAAGGTGCTCCTGGTCAGCGACGACAACCAGAACGCGAGCCAGACGACCCGCTTCTACGCTCTCCGCGTACGCCTCTGAACATCGCGGAGGGATGAAATCCGCCGCCGGCCGCGTTGGTGCCTTCCGGTAGATCAGGACGATCGGAGGGCACCCGCGTGACACCGCAACGGGGATGGGCACGGCGACTGGCCGCATACGCGTGGCGTCATCCCAAGGACGTCGTGCTCGCGCTCGGCTCCTCCCTCGGCGGCATGGCCGTGATGGCGCTGGTCCCGCTGATCACCAAGGTGATCATCGACGACGTGATCGGCGACAGGACCAAGGACATGACCACCTGGGCCGGTCTGCTCGTCGGGGCCGCGCTCGTCGTCTACGTCCTCACCTACATCCGGCGCTACTACGGCGGCCGGCTCGCCCTCGACGTCCAGCACGACCTGCGGACCGAGATGTACGACACGATCACCCGGCTCGACGGCAGACGCCAGGACGACCTGTCCACCGGACAGGTCGTCGGACGCGCCACCAGCGACCTCCAGCTGATCCAGAGCCTGCTCTTCATGCTGCCGATGACCATCGGCAACCTCCTGCTGTTCCTGATCTCCCTCGTGATCATGGCGTGGCTGTCGCTGCCGCTCACCGCCGTCGCCCTCGCCGTCGCCCCCGCCCTGTGGTGGATCGCCAAGCGCAGCCGCACTCGGCTGCACCCCTCCACCTGGTACGCGCAGGCGCAGGCGGGAGCCGTGGCCGGAGTGGTCGACGGCGCGGTCAGCGGCGTCCGCGTGGTGAAGGGGTTCGGACAGGAGGAGCAGGAGACCGGCAAGCTGCGCGAGGTCGGACGGCGGCTGTTCGCGGGGCGGCTGCGCACCGTCCGGCTGAACTCCCGGTACACCCCGGCCCTCCAGGCCGTCCCCGCCCTCGGCCAGGTGGCGATGCTGGCGCTCGGCGGCTGGCTCGCCGTGCGCGGGAACATCACGCTGGGCACGTTCGTCGCCTTCTCCACCTACCTCGCCCAGCTCGTCGGACCGGTCCGGATGCTCGCGATGGTCCTCACCGTCGGCCAGCAGGCCCGGGCCGGCACCGAACGCGTCCTGGAACTGATCGACACCGAGCCGTCCCTGAGCGACGGCACCAAGGACCTGCCCGCCGACGCCCCGGCGACCGTCGAGTTCGACGACGTCTCCTTCGGCTACGACCCCGGCCGGCCGGTCCTGGACGGCCTCTCCTTCGAGATCCGCCCCGGTGAGACCCTCGCCGTCGTCGGCGCATCCGGCTCCGGCAAGTCCACCGTCTCCCTGCTCCTGCCGCGCTTCTACGACGTCACCCACGGCGCCGTACTCGTCGGCGGCCACGACGTGCGCGAGCTGACCACCGAGTCCCTGCGCGCCGCGATCGGACTGGTCCCCGAGGACTCCTTCCTCTTCTCCGACACCGTGCGCGCCAACATCGCGTACGGCCGCCCGGACGCCACCGACGAACAGATCACCGCCGCCGCCCGCGCGGCCCGGGCCGACCGGTTCATCGACGAGCTGCCCGACGGCTACGACACCACCGTCGGCGAGCACGGCCTGACCCTCTCCGGCGGCCAGCGCCAGCGCGTCGCCCTGGCCCGCGCGATCCTCACCGACCCGCGCCTGCTGGTCCTGGACGACGCGACCTCCGCCGTGGACGCCCGCGTCGAGCACGAGATCCACGAGGCGCTCAAGGGCGTCATGCGAGGCCGGACGACCCTGCTGATCGCCCACCGCCGCTCCACCCTCAACCTCGCCGACCGCATCGCCGTCCTCGACGGCGGCCGACTCGCCGACATCGGCACTCACGACGAACTCCAGCGGCGCTCGGCCCTCTACCGCAGGCTGCTCACCGACCCCGACGAGCTCGGCGCCGTCTCCCCGGGCCACACCCCGCCCGCCGGACCGCGGGAGGAGGACACCTCGGTCCGCGCGGAGCTGGACGCCGAGTTCGACGCCGAGCGCGGGGTCACCCCCCGGCTGTGGATCGGCGACCGCGAGCCCAAGGACACCGCCCTGGCCGGCGCCCCGGCCACCCCGGAACTCCTCGCCCAGGTCGAGGCGCTGCCCCCGGCGGACGACGTCCCCGACATCGACGAGGACCGGGCCGTCCGGCCGGAGGACTCCTACGGCCTGCGCCGCCTCCTGCGCGGCTTCCGCACCCCCCTCCTCATCAGCCTCGGCCTCGTCGCCGTGGACGCCGGCATGGGCCTGCTGCTGCCGGTGCTGATCCGGCACGGCATCGACCAGGGCGTGACGCAGACCGCCCTCGGCGCGGTCTGGGCGGCCGCCCTGCTGGGCCTGCTCACCGTGGCCGTCCAGTGGGCGGCGCAGATCGGCGAGACCCGGATGACCGGACGCACCGGCGAACGCGTCCTGTACGCGCTGCGGCTGAAGATCTTCGCCCAGCTCCAGCGGCTCGGCCTCGACTACTACGAGCGCGAGCTGACCGGCCGGATCATGACGCGGATGACGACGGACGTCGACGCGCTGTCGACGTTCCTGCAGACGGGTCTGGTCACGGCGTTCGTCTCGGTGGTCACCTTCTTCGGCATCATGGTGGCCCTGCTGGTCCTCGACGTCGGGCTCGCCCTCGTCGTCTTCGCCACCCTGCCCCCGCTGATCGTCGGCACGTACTTCTTCCGCCGGGCCAGCGTGAAGGCGTACGAGCTGGCGCGTGAGCGGGTGTCGGCGGTCAACGCCGACCTGCAGGAGTCGGTGGCGGGGCTGCGGATCGTGCAGGCGTTCCGCCGCGAGCGGGACGGCGGACGCCGGTTCGCCGAGCACAGCGCCGACTACCGCAACGCCCGTGTCCGGGGCCAGTGGCTGATCTCGGTGTACTTCCCGTTCGTGCAGCTGCTGTCCTCGGTCGCGGCCGTGGCGGTGCTGGTCGTGGGCGGCGGCCGGGTGGACGACGGGACGCTGGCGATCGGGTCGCTGGTGGCGTACCTGCTCTACATCGACCTGTTCTTCGCGCCCGTGCAGCAGCTCTCCCAGGTCTTCGACGGCTACCAGCAGGCGTCCGTCTCGCTGGGCCGCATCCAGGAACTGCTGCGGGAGCCGGCCTCCACGGGCGCCGCCGCCAAGCCGCTCGACGTGCCGTCCCTGCGCGGCGAGATCGCCTTCGAGGACGTCCACTTCGCGTACGGGGACGGCGAGGAGGCCCTCGGCGGCATCGACCTCACCATCCCCGCCGGGCAGACCGTCGCCTTCGTCGGCGAGACCGGCGCCGGGAAGTCCACGCTGGTCAAGCTGGTCGCCCGGTTCTACGACCCGACGGGCGGGCGGGTGACCGTCGACGGCACGGACCTGAAGGACCTGGACATCACCGCGTACCGGCACCGGCTCGGGGTCGTACCGCAGGAGGCGTACCTCTTCCCGGGCACCGTCCGCGACGCCATCGCCTATGGCCGCCCGGACGCCACCGACGCCGAGGTGGAGGCGGCGGCCCGCGCGGTCGGCGCGCACGAGACGATCGCCACGCTGGACGGCGGCTACCTCCACGAGGTCGCCGAGCGGGGCCGCAACCTGTCCGCCGGACAGCGCCAGCTGATCGCGCTGGCGCGTGCCGAACTGGTCGACCCGGACGTGCTGCTGCTCGACGAGGCGACGGCCGCGCTGGACCTGGCGACCGAGGCGCAGGTCAACCAGGCCACGGACCGCCTGTCCGGCCGCCGTACGACCCTCGTCGTCGCGCACCGGCTGACCACCGCCGCCCGCGCCGACCGGGTGGTCGTGATGGACCACGGCCGGGTCGTGGAGGACGGCACGCACGAGGAACTGCTCCGGCTCGGCGGCACGTACGCCCGGCTGTGGCGGACGTTCGTCGGGGAGGACGTGCCGACACCGGCGTGAGGGCGGCCCCGCTCCTGCGACGCGTGCGCGCGCAACCATCCGGCATACGTCAGGCGTCCGTACACGCATACGCCGCCTGGCGCGGCAGGCCCGGTACGGGGAGGGACGACTGTGGGCAGTGGAGCGATACGCCGGCGACTCGCGCCGGTCCTTGCGGTGCTGACCGCCTCGGGACTGCTCGCCGTCGCCGCACCGGCCGACGCGCACGCCGCCTCGTACTGTGCCGGGCGCAAGGTGCGCACACTGCCGTTCTCCACCGGCTCGGTGGTCGTCTACAAGCGGGGTGGCTACGTCTGTGCCGTCACCCTCGCCAAGAACCCCGGTACCAGACGGAAGATGTCGGTGAGCGTGCGGGCGCGCGGTGGCCGCCCGGTCGTCGACGAGGGCAACTTCAAGCACCACGCCGGACCGGTGACCGTGCACGCCGGCCGCCGCTGCGTGTGGGTGAAGGGCAGGGTCGGCGGCGGGTCCGTCAGCTCCGGCTGGATCCTGTGCTGACCCGGCGCCGACAGAGGGTTATCCCTATGTCCCCTGGTGCTGGGGGGAGTTGGTCCAGTAGCTTCCGGCGCACGTCTTTCTCACAGGGGAGTGCGCATGCGCAAGGCGCTCAGATGGCTGCTGGCGCTCACGGTGCTCATAGGCACCATGAGTACGGCCGGGGCGGCCACCGCCGCCGAGCCGGAGGCCACCGGCACCACTGACATCAAGGAGAGACTGCTCTCCGTACCGGGCATGAGCCTGGTGGAGGAGAAGCCGTACACCGGGTACCGCTTCTTCGTCCTCAACTACACCCAGCCGGTCGACCACCGCAGGCCCTCCGAGGGCACGTTCCAGCAGCGGATCACCGTGCTGCACAAGGACACCGCGCGGCCGACCGTCTTCTACACGGGCGGCTACAGCGTCTCCACGACGCCGCGCCGCGCCGAGCCGACCCAGATCGTGGACGGCAACCAGGTCTCCATGGAGTACCGCTTCTTCACCCCGTCCCGGCCCGAGCCGGCCGACTGGTCGAAGCTGGACATCTGGCAGGCCGCCAGCGACCAGCACCGCATCTTCAAGGCGCTGAAGAAGATCTACGCGGAGAACTGGATCTCCACCGGCGGCTCCAAGGGCGGCATGACCGCCACCTACTACGAGCGCTTCTACCCGCGCGACATGGACGGCGTGGTCGCCTACGTCGCCCCCAACGACGTGGTGAACAGGGAGGACTCGGCCTACGACCGCTTCTTCCGCACCGTCGGCACCCAGGAGTGCCGCGACCGGCTGAACGGAGTGCAGCGCGAGGCGCTGGTGCGCCGGGCGCCGCTGAAGAAGAAGTACGAGGCGGCCGCCGCCGAGAACGGCTACACCTTCGACACCATCGGCAGCCTGGACCGGGCGTACGAGGCGGTCGTCCTCGACTACGTGTGGGGCTTCTGGCAGTACAGCACCCTCGCCGACTGCGAGCAGATCCCGGCGGACGCGAAGAACGCCACCGACGACGAGATCTGGACCTCGATCGACACGATCTCCGGGTTCTCGTTCTACACGGACCAGGGCCTGAGCCCGTACACGCCGTACTACTACCAGGCCGGTACGCAGCTGGGCGCGCCGACCATCCACTTCCCGCACATCGAGAAGAAGTACATCCGCTACGGCTACCAGCCGCCGCGCAACTTCGTGCCCCGCTCGATCGACATGGACTTCGAGCCGTGGGCCATGCGGGACGTCGACTCCTGGGTCCGCCACAACGCCACGCACATGCTGTTCGTGTACGGCGAGAACGACCCGTGGGGCGCCGAGCCGTTCCGCGTCGGGCACGGGGCGCGTGACGCGTACGTGTTCACCGCGCCCGGCATGAACCACGGCGCGAACGTGGCCGGCCTGGTCGCCGAGGAGAAGGCGCTGGCCACGGCCCGCATCCTCGACTGGGCGGACGTCACCCCGGCCAAGGTGCGGGAGAACCCGGCGGCGGCGAAGCCGCTGGCGAAGTTCGACGCGAAGCTGGACAAGCGGGACGTCGAGCGGCAGCGGACGCTGCGGCCGTAAGGCCCGCGCGGGACTACACCGGGCGGGCGCAGCCCACCGGTGCGGTCCCGCCGAGCCGGACGTAGAGGGCCGTGGACTTTGGGCACTTGGACCGGTCGTCCACGGCCTTCGTCACCTCGAACCCCGGTTCCCGCTCGCCGCTGCCGTCGCACGCCGTCTCGCGGACCTTGCCGTCGCCCAGGTCGTAGACGCAGTCGCCGACGATGGTGCGCGGCCCGCCCCCGCCGCCCGGGTCCCCGGGGTGCGGCGGCTGGAGGTGGCGCATACAGGCGTAGCCGCGCGGCACCGCTCCGTCACCGTCCTCGTCGGAAGAGGGGCGCTGCTCGCTGATGTGCAGCACGAAGTCCGTGGTGGCCGGGCAGCGCGGCCCGTCGCGCACGGTCCCGTCGTGGCGCGCGACGACCCGGGCCGCCGCCCGTTCGCTCCCGCAGGACACCTCGGTGAAGCTGGCCCGTCCGAAGGAACTGCACTCGTCGACCGCGAGGAACACCGCTCCGTACCCGGACGGCCGGGCCGCCGCCGTCGCCGCCGTGCGCGGCCCGCCCGGTCGGCCGTCCTCCCCGGCGCCGCCGCCCGGCGCGCTCCGGCAGCCGGTGAGCAGCACCGCGACCGCCGCCGCGAGCACGGCGCGCGTGCCCCACCCACTTCTCACGTGCATCGTCATCCCCCCGGACACCCCGTCCAGCGTGACCCGGCCCGCCGGATCACGCCAGACATGTGGGGTGTTTTGCGCACTTCGGGTGCAGTGCGTCGGGTGTGTGACGTACGGGCGCTACGTCCGACGGGGGAGGGGCGGCGCCGTGTGCGGCGGCTAGTAGGTCAGCCCGTGCCCGACGGGGTACAGCACCGCCGCGGGGTCGTCCGCCCGCTGCACCGGCACCGGCAGCGTCCCGCGCGGGTCCACCTTGCCCGCGATCACCCGTGCCGCCGCCCGCAGTTCGACGTCGGTCCAGGAGTACGTCGCCAGACACGCCGCCACGCCGGGCAGGTGGGCCACGTCGTAGGGGTTGCGGATCGCGACCGCGACCACCGGCTTCCCGGTCGCCGACAGCTGCTCGACCAGCGTCTTCTGACCGCTGGTCGCGCCGATGTTGTACGTCCCGACGACCACCGCGTCCGCGTCCCGGGCCGCCGCGACCGCCTTGGCGATGGTGGCGGCGGACGGTGCCGTGCCGGTGGACAGGGCGGTGGCGGTGAAGCCCAGCCCGGTCAGGGCGTCCGCGAGCACCCCGGTCGGCGGCCCCGTCGTACCGGACGGGGAGGCGGGGTCGGCGCCGACGACCAGCAGCTTCGGCTGCCGGCGCCGGGACAGCGGCAGCAGGCCGCCCTCGTTGACCAGCAGGGTGGTGGTGCGCTCGGCGATCCGGTCGGCGGCGGCCAGGTGCGCACGGGTGCCGACGGTGCGGTCGACTCCGGCGTGCGAGACGTACGGGTCCTCGAACAGGCCCAGTCCCGCCTTCAGCCGCAGCACCCGCAGGACCGACTCGTCGAGCCGGGACTCGGCCAGCTCGCCGTCGCGCACGGCGTTCAGGACCGCGTTCCAGGCGACGTCCAGGGAGGGCGGGTTGAGCAGCTGGTCCACGCCCGCCTGCAGTGCCAGCACCGGCACCCGGTCGTCGCCGTACTTCGTGCGGACGCCCTCCATGCCGAGGGAGTCGGTCACCACGACCCCGTCGTAGCCGAGTTCCCCGCGCAGGATGCCGGTGAGGATGGGACGGGAGAGCGTGGCCGGGTCCTCGGCGGCGTCGAGCGCCGGGACGACGATGTGCGCGGTCATGATGGAGTCGATGCCCGCGTCGATCGCGGCCCGGAACGGCGGCGCGTCCAGCCGCCCCCACTCCTCGCGGGTGTGGTGGATGTACGGCAGCTCGGCGTGGCTGTCGGTGATCGTGTCGCCGTGTCCCGGGAAGTGCTTGGCCGTCGAGGCGACGCGGGACGACTCGTAGCCCTCGACCTCCGCCGCGACGAGACCCGCGACCGCCTCCGGGTCGGAACCGAAGGAACGGACACCGATGACGGGGTTGGCCGGGTCGACGTTGACGTCGGCCACCGGGGAGTAGTTCTGGCGGATGCCCAGGGCGCGCAGTTCGCGGCCCGCGATCCGGCCGAGGGTCCGGGCGTCGGAGCGGGAGCCGCCCGCTCCGACGGCCATCGCGCCGGGGAACAGGGTGGCGGGCTCGCCCACGCGGGCCACGATGCCGTGCTCCTGGTCGGTGGAGATGAGCACGGGCAGCCCGCGCTCCAGCCCGAGGGACGCCTTCTGGATGCCGTTGGAAAGGTCCGCGATCTGGTGCGGGTCGCGGGTGTTGTGCGCCCAGGCGAAGTAGATGATGCCGCCGACCCGGTACCGGGCGAGCAGTTCGGCGGCCGTGCGGACACCGATCTCCTTCAGGTTGGCGTCGATGTCGGCCTGGTCCGGGTCGGTGGCGGAGTGGCCGTAGACCCGCATCACGAACAGCTGGCCGACCTTCTCCTGAAGCGTCATACGGGAGATGAGGGCGCGCAGCCTCCTGTCGTCGTGTGCGGACGGGCCGCCGGCCGCGTGGACGGTGCCGCCGGCCGCGAGGGCGGAGGTGACGCCCGCCGTCGCGGCGAGGACGGCGCGTCTGGACGGACGTGCGGTGCTTCCCGTGCTTCCGGTGCTGCTGTCGGGCACGTGCGCTCCTTTGGAAGGTGATCCCCGGAGAGCCGGGGATCCACTGAAGGGCATCCTTGAAGGAAACTGCCGGGAGGTCACCAATATCCGGGAAGTTTCTGCCGGTCAAGGGAGCGCGCAGCAACCGGGGAGGGGCCGTCATCGGCGCAATGGGAGGGGGCGCGCCGATGACGGCGTGCTGCCGGCCGCGGCACGGCGGAGAGGGTTGGTCAGCGATCGCAGCCAGCAGCGAGGGCCGACACCGCACCACGGAGACTCATCCGGCAGCCTGCACATGGGACGGACGGAGGTGGGGGCGGGTTCCCCGCCCGGGCGGTATTTCCCGAAGTCGGGACCGGGGGGCCGGGTGGGGTCAGTGGGGCGTGTGGGCCGACACCTCGGGCCAGTGCTCGCCCAGCGCGCGGACGGTCTCCGCGATCGCCGGGCGGCGGGCCGCCCCGGTGCGCCACAGCGCGTACAACCGCCGTACGGGCATGGGGTCGAGCGGCACCTCCACCACCCCGGCGGGCAGCGGGCCGCGCCCCAGCCGGGGGATCAGCGCGATGCCGAGCCCGGCCGCGACCAGGGCGACCAGGGTCGGGTTCTCGTCGGCCTGGTGGACGATCTCCGGCTCGTGCCCGGCCGCGCGCAGGGTGCGCACCAGCCACTCGTGGCAGACCCGCCCCGGCGGCTGGCAGATCCACCGCTCGCCGCCCAGTTCCTCCCGCCGTACCGCCGTACGCCCCGCGAACCGATGCCCCTCGGGCACCAGCAGATCGCACAGGTCGTCCCCGATGACCGCCTGCTCCACGCCCGCCGGCGCCGGCAGCGGAGCGATGTCCCAGTCGTGTGCGACGACGAGATCGACCGCTCCCTTGGCGACCAGGTCCACCGAGAGATGAGGGTCGATCTCGGTGAGCCGGGTGTCGAGCGCGGGGTGCCGGCGCGCCAGGCCGGCCAGCACGGGCGGCAGCAGCCCGCGCGCCGCCGACGCGAACGCGGCGATGGTCAGCCGCCCGGCCGGCACCCCGCGCCGCTCCTCCAGCTCCGTCTCCGCCCGCTCCACGATGGCGATCAGCTCCCGGGCGGCACGCACCAGTTGATGCGCCTCGTCGGTCAGCCGTACACCCCGGCCCTCCCGCTCCAGCAGCACCGTCCGGGTCTCCCGCTCCAGCTTGGCGATCTGCTGGGACACGGCGGACGAGGTGTACCCGAGCGCCACGGCGGCGGCGCCGACGGTGCCGTGGACGGAGACGGCGTGCAGGGCGCGCAGCCGCTGGAGGTCGAGCATGACGGCTCCCCGATCGGTCGGCGGTGCTGCCGGTCGGCGGTGCTACCGGTTAGCGATGCTTCATCCAATCATGCGGGAATCATCGCTGGTGCTGAAGTGTGGCGGGCGGGGTGGCGCCGGCGTCGGTGACGGTGCGGCGGCGGCCGGGGGGACCGGAACCACGGCCCACTGCCGACGCCCCTGCTGCCGGACGCGACGGTAGCGGACCCCTCGAAGCGGGAGTTCTCCGGCGATCAGGCTGCGCCAAATATCGTTGAACACTTGAATACTTGCTTGCCGGTCACTGAGTATGTAGTCGACATCCGCACCCCGAACCCCGTTGAAGGGAACCGAAACGGATGAAGAGCCGGTACAAGAGATTAGCGATAAGTGCCCTGACAGCCGCCGCCCTGACCGCCGTGCTACCGGCAGCACCTGCTGCCGCCACCGACGAGATCAACTGCGGCACCGACGACAGCCTCGTCAAGCTGACGTACGTGGAGAACGGCGCGGAGCACGCCAGGTGCTGGGAGAACCCCGGCCCTGTCCAGGTCGATCAGTACGGCGTCACCTCCCTCTTCTCCGGCGCCAACGAAGTGGTCGTCTTCTGGAGCACGGGCCTGGGCTGGAAGGTGAACGTCCTCGAGCCCTACACCTCGGCCCCCTTCACAGGCGCTGACACCTACTTCGTGTACGGCTTCCAGGTTCTGTAGGCGCGACCGGTGGTCGTCGGGCCGGCCCCGGAGGGTCGGCCCGACGCCATGCAGGGCGGCGACGAGCCGGTTTCCCCGCCGTCAGGCCGACTCGTTCAGCAGCTGCGCCAGATGCTCCCGCCCGGGCGACAGCAGCGCCGGCAACGCCGCCGCGCCGGCGTACCAGTGCTTCTCGTACTCCCAGCACAGCCAGCCGTCCCAGGCGTGGCGGGAGAGGACTTCCACGCACTCCGCCAGCGGGAGGACTCCCGCACCGAGCGGGAGCGGGGTCGTGTCGTCGGCGGAGGCGATGTCCTTGACCTGGACGTAGCCGAGGTGGGGGGAGAGGGCCGCGTAGCTCTCGGCGGGCTGTTCGCCGCCGAGCCAGGTGTGCATCACGTCCCACAGCGCGCCCACCTGGCGGTGGCCGACGAGGCCGAGGATCCTGATCGCGTCGGCGCCGGTGCGGTGTGAGTCGTGGGTCTCCAGCAGGATGCGGACGCCGAGGTCGGCGGCGTACTCGGCGGCCGTGCCCAGCCGGCGGGCGGCCGTCGCGTCCGCCTCCTCGGGGCTCTGCCCGGTGCCGCCGCCGGGGAAGACCCGGACGAAGGGGGCGCCGAGGTCCCGGGCGAGGTCGAGGAGGGCGCGGATCTCGGTGAGGACGGGTCCGTCCTCACCCGGCGCGGCGACCCGGGCGTACCCGGCGAGCCCCAGGATCTCGACGCCGGCCGCCTTGAATCCGGCGGCCGTGTCGGCCCGTTGTGCGGGAGTGAGACCCGGATGGACGGGTTCCTCGGGGTGGGCGCGCAGTTCGACGCCGTGGTAGCCGTGCGCGGTCGCGAGGGCCAGTACGTCGGTGATCGGCAGCCCGGGGACGCCGAGGGTGGAGAACGCCAGCTTCATGTCATCGGACCCTACCCGCGCCCCCCGGTGTCACTCCCTCTCGTCACTTCGGTGTCGCGATCCGCAACTCATCGGCACCTCCGAAACTCCGGCACGGCCACCCCCAGGGGCGCGGGAAACCGCGTGAAAAGCCCCCACGACCCGCACCCGACAACGCACCTTTCAGGGGCGCGTGCCGGTATCGATGTGCGACTCCGCCGCGTGGGCGCGACCGTCCTCCCACAACCCGTACCGACGGTGCGGCCCCGGGACCCCGGTCCGATCAGCCCCGCGGCCCCGCGGTGGACCCCCGCACCATCAACTCCCCCCGCACCGAGGCGATCCCGCCGGGCGGCTCCTCCTCCCGCCCCATCGCGAACCGCCCCGCCCGGGCCCCCGCCTCCGTCAGCGGCAACCGCACCGTCGTCAGCGCCGGCACCGCGTCGATGCTGAACGGCAGGTCGTCGAACCCGGCCACCGACACATCGTCCGGAATCCGCAGCCCCGAGTCCCGCAGCGCCGCGCACGCCCCCAGCGCGACGGAGTCGTTCGCGGCGACGACGGCCGTCAACGACGGGTCACGGCGCAGGAGTTCGAGCGTCGCCTCGTACCCGGACCGCCGGTCGTACCGGCCGTGCACGGTCCACCGGGGGTCCTCCTCGATGCCGTGCACGGCCAGCGCGTCCCGGTGTCCCTCGAGCCGGTGACGGGTGGTGGTGCGTTCCTGGGGGCCCGCGATGTATCCCAGCCGCCGGTGCCCCAGGCCGATGAGGTGCTCGGTGAGTTCCTGCCCGCCGCCCCGGTTGTCGAAGGTCAGCGCGATCGCCCCGGTCTCCGGTGCCGGCGGCCGGCCGCACAGCACCACCCGGGTCCCGGCGTCCGCCAGTTTCCGCAGCTTCGCGTCCATGGCCGCCTTGTGCGGCGCGTCCTCGATCGCGCCGCCGGTCAGCACCACCGCCGCCGCCCGCTGCCGCTGGAGCAGTGTGAGATAGGTCAGTTCACGCTCGGGCGAGCCGCCCGTGTTGCACACGACCGCGAGTCTCTCCCCGCCCGCGCGTCCGCCCGGACCGCCGATCTCCGCCTGGATCGCGCTCGCCATGATCCCGAAGAACGGGTCGGCGATGTCGTTCACCAGGATGCCCACCAGGTCGGAGGTGGCGGCGGCCAGGGCGCTCGCGGGGCCGTTGAGGACGTAGTCCAGCTCGTCCACGGCCTTCAGCACCCGTTCACGGGTGGTCGCGGCCACGGGATAGTTCCCGTTGAGCACGCGCGACACCGTCGCGGGGGAGACCTGTGCGCGAGCCGCCACGTCCGCCAGGGTCACCGTCATGTCTCGTCCTCCGCCTCGCGCGTCCCGCCGTACGCCTGTACGCCGTCGTACACACCCACGCCCACACCCGTGGTTCCGAGCAGACCCTACGGCCATCCGCGCGGCTGTTCGCCCCCTCGAACAACTCGGGTTCACCGTGGTCTTGTCCACACCACTGTCCAGAGGCTAGCTTCTACGTACATAGAAAGCGCTTGCTGTCACGCTCACCAGTAGGGCGTACGCGGCGCGCGAACCGCGTACGAAGGGAATGACGTGACACGCAAGACGGTGCGTATCGCCATGAACGGTGTGACCGGGCGCATGGGCTACCGCCAGCACCTCGTCCGCTCCATCCTGGCCCTGCGCGAGCAGGGCGGCCTCGACCTCGGTGACGGCACCGTGCTGTGGCCGGAGCCGGTCCTGGTCGGCCGCCGCGAGCACGCGCTGAAGGCGCTGGCGGAGCGGCACGGACTGGAGCACGTCTCGACGGACGTGGACGCGGTCCTCGCCGACGAGAGCGTCGACATCTACTTCGACGCGCAGGTCACCTCGGCCCGCGAGGAGGCGATCAGGAAGGCGATCGCCGCGGGCAAGCACGTCTACACCGAGAAGCCCACCGCCACCGGCCTCGACGGCGCCCTGGAACTCGCCCGCCTGGCGAACGCGGCCGGCATCAAGCACGGCGTCGTCCAGGACAAGCTGTTCCTCCCCGGCCTGCTCAAGCTGAAGCGCCTCATCGACGGCGGCTTCTTCGGCCGGATCCTCTCCGTGCGCGGCGAGTTCGGCTACTGGGTCTTCGAGGGCGACTGGCAGGACGCGCAGCGCCCGTCCTGGAACTACCGCAGCGAGGACGGCGGCGGCATCGTCGTCGACATGTTCCCGCACTGGGAGTACGTGCTGCACGAGCTGTTCGGCCGGGTGAAGTCCGTCCAGGCCCTCACCGCCACCCACATCCCGCAGCGCTGGGACGAGAACGGCAAGCCCTACGACGCCACCGCCGACGACGCCGCCTACGGCGTCTTCGAACTGGAGGGCGGCGCCGTCGCCCAGATCAACTCCTCCTGGGCGGTCCGCGTCAACCGCGACGAACTGGTCGAGTTCCAGGTCGACGGCACCGAGGGCTCCGCCGTCGCCGGACTGCGGGGCTGCCGCGTCCAGCACCGCTCCGCCACCCCCAAGCCGGTCTGGAACCCGGACATCCCCGCCACCGAGGTCTTCCGCGACCAGTGGCAGGAGATCCCGGACAACGGCGAGTTCGACAACGGCTTCAAGGCCCAGTGGGAGCTGTTCCTGCGCCACGTCTACGCCGACGCCCCCTACCACTGGGACCTGCTGGCCGGCGCCCGCGGCGTCCAGCTCGCCGAGCTGGGTCTGAGGTCCTCGGCCGAGGGCCGCCGCCTCGACGTGCCGGAGATCGCGCTGTGACCCTCCACCTCCCCGGCGCGAACGGCACCCTGCGGGCCTACGAGCCCCGCACCGAGCCCCTCGCCGTCACCCCTGGAAGCGCTTTCACCTCCCGTACGGTCTTCTCGGCCGCGCACGTGGTCGCCGACCCGTACGCGGACGTGTCACCCGACTCGCCGGCGGCCGTCGACTGGGAGGCCACCCTCGCCTTCCGCCGCCACCTGTGGTCGCACGGCCTGGGCGTCGCCGAGGCGATGGACACCGCCCAGCGCGGCATGGGCCTGGACTGGGCGGGCGCGGCCGAGCTGATCCGCCGCTCCGCCGCCGAGGCCGAGGCCGTCGGCGGCCGCATCGCCTGCGGCGTCGGCACCGACCAGCTCACCGCCACCGCCACCCTCGCCGAGGTCCGGGCGGCGTACGAGGAACAGCTCGCGGTCGTCGAGGAGTCGGGCGCGCAGGCCATCCTGATGGCGTCCCGCGCGCTGGCCGCGACGGCGCAGGGCCCCGAGGACTACCTGGAGGTCTACGGCCACCTGCTCCGCCAGGCCGCCGAGCCGGTGGTCCTGCACTGGCTGGGCCCGATGTTCGACCCGGCCCTCGAGGGCTACTGGGGATCGGAGGACCTCGACGCGGCCACCGACACCTTCCTTGAGGTCATCGCCGCCCACCCCGACAAGGTCGACGGCATCAAGGTCTCCCTCCTCGACGCCCAGCGCGAGATCGACCTGCGCCGCCGCCTCCCGAAGGGCGTACGGTGCTACACCGGCGACGACTTCAACTACCCCGAGCTGATCGCCGGCGACGAGCAGGGCTTCAGCCACGCCCTGCTCGGCATCTTCGACCCGCTCGGCCCGCTCGCGGCGCAGGCGGTCCGCGTCCTCGACACGGGGAACACGGAGGGCTTCCGCGCCCTCCTCGACCCCACCGTCGAACTCTCCCGCCACCTCTTCCGGGCGCCCACCCGCTTCTACAAGACGGGCGTGGTCTTCCTGGCCTGGCTGGCGGGCCACCAGTCCCACTTCACGATGGTCGGCGGCCTGCAGTCGGCGCGTTCCCTGCCGCACTTCGCCCGCGCCTACGAACTCGCCGACGGCCTCGGCCTGTTCCCCGACCCGGGGCTCGCCGAGGAACGCATGAGGACCCTGCTCAACCTGTACGGAGTGACCCCGTGACCGACCTCGCGCGTTTCAGCATCAACCAGATGACGGTCAAGCAGCTGTCGCTGCCGGACCTCGTCGACGCCTGCCGGGAGCTGGGCGTACCGGGCGTGGGCCTGTGGCGCGAACCGGTCCAGGCGTACGGCGTCGAGGCGGCCGCGAAACTGGTCCGCGACGCGGGCCTGGCGGTGACGACGCTGTGCCGGGGCGGCTTCCTCACCGCGACCGGCCCCGGCGAGCGGGCGGCGGCGCTGGCCGACAACCGGCGGGCGGTCGACGAGGCGGCCACGCTCGGCACCGACACCCTGGTCCTGGTCTCGGGCGGTCTGCCGGCCGGTTCCAGGGACCTGCGCGGCGCCCGGGAGCGCATCGCGGACGCGCTCGCCGAACTCGGCCCCTACGCCGAGGAGCACGGGGTGAGACTGGCGATCGAGCCGCTGCACCCCATGTTCGCCTCCGACCGGTGCGTGGTCTCCACCCTCGCCCAGGCCCTCGACCTCGCCGAACGCTTCCCCGCCCGGCAGGTCGGCGTCACGGTCGACACGTACCACATCTGGTGGGACGACCAGGCGCCCGCGCAGATCGCCCGCGCGGGCGCCCAGGACCGCATCCACACCTTCCAGCTCGCCGACTGGACCACCCCGCTGCCCGAGGGCGTCCTCAACGGCCGCGGCCAGATCGGCGACGGCGCGGTCGACATGCGGGAGTGGAAGGGCTACGTGGAGGCGGCCGGCTACACCGGCCCCATCGAGGTCGAACTGTTCAACGACGAACTCTGGGCCCGCGACGGCCGCGAGGTCCTCGCCGAGACGGCGGCACGGTTCGTGGAGCACACGGGATGAGGTCCGCCGCGCGCTGAGGCGTGGGGCACGGGAGAAGCTCCGGGGAGAGGTCCTCCCGCGCCCTGTCGTCCCGCGCGGGGCGCACGCCGTGCGGGACGACAGGGCGCCGACGTCCGCCGGCACCGGACGCCGACGTCCGCCGGCACCGCACGCCGCTTCCTCCCTGCTCCCCGCTGTGCACAGCCCCCACTGCGCACGCGCACCGGCATGGAGGACACCGTGGGGAACCGGGACCGGAAAAATTCCGGGGAGACCGTGCAACCCTCCCCGCACCCCGTGGGTCGTACTCGGCGTCAGGACTTCCGGGAGGGGACCCGGGGGGGACTTGAGGGGTTCTGACGGGGAGGGACGAGGGGGCCCGGTCGACGGACCGGGCCCCCTCGAAGTCGTACGCGCCCCGCACCGGACGCTTCTAGAAGAACACCCCGCACCGCAGCAGCACGTTCGCGTACGGCCGTGCCTCGCCGGTGCGGACGACGAGCCGCGCGCCGGCGCTCAGCTCCTTGAGCCGCTCGTGCGGGACCAGGCCGAGGCCGGGGAAGCGGTCCGCCAGCAGTTCGGCCGCCGCCGGATTGGCCTCCCGCACCTCGGACGCGGCCGTGGCGCCCTCGACGACCAACTCCTCCAGCAGTCCCTCCAGCACCTCCGCGAACGACGGCACCCCCGCGCGAAACGCCAGGTCCACCACGCGCGGCCCCTCGGGAATCGGCATCCCGGCGTCGCACACCAGCACCCCGTCGCCGTGCCCGAGTGCGGCCAGCGCGCCGGAGAGGTGCCGGTTCAGGATTCCGTGCTTCTTCACCGGGTGCCGCCTTCCGGGGCCACGCCGGACGCGCCGTCCGGCCCCCGGCCGGGGCCGGCACAGCACAGCGCCGCGACCTCCGCCGCCGTCGGGAAGGACACCTGCGCGCCCTCCTTGGTGACCGTCGCGGCCCCCACCCGGGCCGCGTACGCCGCGGCCTCGGCGAGCGGCTCGCCCGCGCCAAGACGACAGGCCAGCGCGGCGGTGAACGCGTCACCCGCACCGGTGGTGTCCACGGCGCGCACCTCGACGGACGCGACACGGTGGACGCCCTCCGAGGAGGCCACCAGCGCGCCCTCGCCGCCCAGCGTCACCACCACCGACCGCGGTCCCTTCGCCAGCAGCAGACGGGCCCAGTCCGCGGGCTCGTCGCTCACCCCGGCGGCGTCGCCCAGGATCACCTTCGCCTCGTGCTCGTTGACGATCAGCGGGTCGCAGGCGGCCAGCACGTCCGCCGGAAGCGGGCGCGGCGGGGACGGGTTCAGCACGAACCGGCTGCCCGGCACCAGGTTCCGCACCACCTCCACCACCGTCTCCAGCGGGATCTCCAGCTGCGCGGAGACCACCCGGGAGGCGTGGAACAGGCTCCCGGCCGCCCGCACGTCCGCCGGCGTCAGCCGGCCGTTGGCGCCCGGGGAGACGACGATGCTGTTGTCCCCCGACGGGTCCACCGTGATCAGCGCGACCCCGGTGGGCGCCCCGCCCACCAGCACGCCCACCGTGTCCACCCCGGCCGCCCGCTGCGAGTCCAGCAGCAGCCGTCCGTGCCCGTCGTCGCCGACCCGCGCCAGCAGGGCCGTACGGGCGCCGAGCCGGGCGGCCGCGACCGCCTGGTTCGCGCCCTTGCCGCCCGGGTGGACGGCCAGGTCGGAGCCGAGCACCGTCTCCCCGGCACCGGGCCGGCGCTCGACCCCGATCACCAGGTCGGCGTTGGCCGATCCCACGACCAGGAGGTCGTAGTCGTACATGAATCGCTCCCCGATCCGAGTGTGGGGGCGGGGGGGGGGCGTGTCCCCCCCCCCCCCAGCCCCAGTGGCCAGCCGGCCGGGGTGAGGCCGCCCATCCCGCCCCCGTGTCCTTTGTGTCCCCCATAACCCGCACCAGTGTGG
>NZ_JBHYVC010000014.1:0-136338 GCF_042749965.1 Streptomyces sp. NPDC059454
GCCGGAGACGGATACCGGCCGGCCCTCCCGCCCCCCGACCAGTACCTCCTGTAAAGGACCCTCACAGTCATGTCCGATCAGCACGCGGCTGCCGCGTTGACCGCTGCAGCAGTGATCGCTGCAATCCTGGTCGCCCGGGCAGCCGTCCTCCACCAGGGCAGTCGAAGGCGTGCCGCGCACCGAGCGCACCTGGTGCGCGGTCGCACCGCACCGTGCGCCGACAGAGCCACGTCATCTGCGACCGCGCTCTCGGACGCCGCTTCCCGCGTCGTGCGAGAGGCTGAACAGCATGTCCACCACTGCTGGCAGCAGCTCCGAACACGGGTCGACCCACCCGAGTGACCTGCAGGAGGGCGAGAGGGGAGGCGCGTATGCCTCCTACTGCATCGGTTCGCCAACCACCCATTGTTGTGCAGCCTCGAGGTCGAAGGCGATGCCCTCCGGGACGTAGGCGAAGCCGTCCCCGGGGCCCTCGCCTCTCGGGCCGTACGTGGCTAGGTCCTGTCCGGCGAGTCGGCAGGATCCTCTTGCCTGCTCCCTAGGCTGCCGCCATGAACAACGAGCTCACTCACGGGGAAAGCGCCTTCAACAACGCTGACGGCCGACGTGCGCTCCGGCCGGGAGCATCACCTACCCCCAGGTGTTCAAGGCCGAGGTCGGCCGGGGGCGCGATCATCACCAAGACCTGGTCCTGCTTGCAGCCGGCCCGCCCGTTCTTGGACGCGCCGTCACCCTCGAGGGTGATTACGCCGTCATCACGCAAACATCGCGGGGCGTGATGGCGCTCGCTGAAAGCGGCTCTGACCGCGGTTCCGTGAACAATCCCGGTGCTGCGGCAGGCTGCCACCGAATCGGTCCGGCCGCTCGACCACGCTGCCGAAGTGGCACGTCGTCTGGTCGGCCGCCGGCCCGGCGCTTCCCGCTTCACGATGTGCGGTGCAGGCGGCTTGACGCCTTGTGGTTGCGGAGCGGCAGCGCGGGCGAGCGCCGGATTACCGATGCGGTGCTTGTCTTCGGCAGGATGGGCACATGACCGAGATCCGCACACCCCGTCTCCTCCTCCGTAGCTGGCACGACGACGACCTCGCGCCGATGGCGGACATCAACGCGGACCCACGGGTCATGCACTGGGTCGACGACGGCTCGGTGCGCGACCTGGACCACACGGCCGAGGACATCGAGCGGTGGGAGGAGGAGTGGGACGAGGAGGGCTTCGGGCTCTTCGCCGTCGAGCTGCTGGCCTCGGGTGAACTGATCGGCTTCACGGGGCTGTCCGTGCCCGAGTTCCTGCCGGAGGTGATGCCCGCCGTGGCGATCGGCTGGCGGCTCGGCTCACAGTTCTGGGGCCAGGGATACGCGTCCGAAGCCGCGCACGCCACATTGGAGTTCGCACTCCAGGACCGCGGTCTGGACCGCGTCATCAGCATCAGCCGGGTGGGGGACGACGCCTCCGAGAACGTCATCCGCAAGCTCGGCATGGAGCCCGAGCGGGAGACGGCACACCCGGTGTACGGCTATCCGCTGCGCGTTCACGCCATCGACCTCACCGAGTTCCAGGTGTGAACCGGCCGAGTCGTCGATCGCCACAAAACAGCCGACCGCTGTCCCCACGTCCCCGAGCGCATCGACCGCGGCAGTACGGACACCCGTGGACGGATGGTGTCTTCCCATCGTCGGCCTCCGCTTTCGCAAAACTGCGGACAGAGCCTTGAAAGCGACCAACCCCAGCACGGGGACGACCCACCCGTGCTGGGTGAATCTCCTCACCCGAAGCACGCCCTGCCTCCGGATGGATGCCCCAAAACCCCCCATAGCCGGCCAGGCCCAGAGGCGGACTGCCGTCCGGGGTGGCCGAGGCCGACGCGTGACCACAGCATCAGCTCACCGCCACCGCCACCGCCACCGCCACCGCCACCGCCAGGAACTTTCACCGCCTCACTGCCTCACCGCCTGGTGAACCGGCACCCCACGGGCCTGCACCCGCAGATCTCATCCGGCAGTCCCGCGGCCCGCCGAACAGAGCAGGTGCGCTGAGCACTCCCCCGCGTTGTTCCACAGGAGACGGCCCGGACGTTCCTTACTCAGGCCGCCCGGCGAGGAAGCCCGCGAGGGAGGACGTAAGCGCTTCTGGAGCCTCCTCGGCCACGTGGTGCCCGGAGTCGATGCCGTGGCCGCGTACGTCCGGTGCCCATTGCCGCCAGATCTTCACCGGGTCCCCGTACAGGTCCTCGAGGTCGTCCCGGAGTGACCACAGGATCAGCGTCGGGCACTGGATCTGTGTCCCGGCGGCACGGTCGTCCTCCTCGTGCCGCCGGTCGATGGTGAGGCCGGCCCGGTAGTCCTCCAGCATCGCCCGCACCACGTCGGGGTTCCTCATGGCCGCGCGCCACTCGTCGTAGTTCTCCTGCCCCATGCTCTGGGGATCGCCGCGGTACCAGCTGTCCGGATCGGCGTTGATGACCCGCTCGGGGACATCCGGCTGAGCGAAGAAGAACCAGTGCCACCACTGCGTGGCGAACTCGGTCGTCACACGGGACAGGTGTTCGGTGAGGGGCAGACAGTCGATCAGCGCCACCCGCGAGACCGCGTCGGGGTGATCGAGGACGAGACGCAGCGCGACAGCGCCTCCGCGGTCGTGCCCGGCGAGCGCGAACCGGGCATGGCCCAGGGAGCGCATCACCTCGACCACGTCACCGGCGACGGCCCGCTTGGAGTGCCCTGCGTGGTCCGGGGTGGGCGCCGGGCCGGTGGACCGGCCGTACCCCCGCAGATCGGGACAGACCACGGTGAAACCACGCCGGACGAGGAGCGGGGCGACGCGATGCCAGGTCGCAGACGTCCGGGGATGGCCGTGCAGCAACACCACCGGCGGCCCTTCCCCGCCGTAGCGAACGAGGATCGATGCTTCATCGACCTGAACCCGCTTGGTCTCAAAGTCTTCGAACAAGACCCGAATCTCCCGCCCTCGTTGACACACCGCCCACGGCACCCACCGGCCCAGGACAACCCCTCGCTCGCCCACGAGGACGACCGGGCCAACAGGCTGCACAAGCTGCCCTCTGTCTCGACAGTTGCCCGTCTTTGGTGATTCACATTCTGTGAACCACTTCTGAGCAGGCAGACCGTCTCCCATGGCAGGTCGTGTCCGGAAGCCCCCTCCCCCAACAAAGCCGCCGGGATCTGGCCCGCTGCGCCCGCCGGCACGGCGCCTACGAGCCGGATCTCGAAGCGATCGGCGTGGGCTTCCGCCTGGCGGCACCGGACGCGTAGAACCGGACACCGTGCCGGCGTCGCATACCGGACGGCATGTCCTCGAGACCGCGCGTCCTCGGCCGTCCCGGCCTGTGCACATTCCGGGGGACACCGACACGTGATCCTGGCGCGCGGGGAAGAGGCCACGGAGGATGTCCAGCACTCATGCGATGTGCGGTGGAGCAGGCGGGTGATCACGACGTGATCACCCGCGCCGGGGAAGTGGCGTCAGCGCCGGGAGAGGGCGCAAGCGAGACCGGCAGCAACAGTGCTGGCCAAGATCCATCCTGCGGCGATCAGTCCCGCCGCGAACCACTGCCGCCGGCCGTACGGGGCGAAGTCCTGCTCCTGTCCAAAGCTCACAACGGGCGGCAGCAAGTCCAAGTGCCGGGCTTTCCGCCCTGATCCTACCGGCGCTCCATGAGGCGTTCAGTGTCTCCGCCCGTCCGGCGGCGACGGTACGGCATCCCTCGAACAGGGTGTCGCGGGCGGCGTTGTGGTCACGGCCGTGCACGGTGCCATGGACCTGAAGCCGACACCGCAGACGTGAACCCGGACCACACCGAAGCTCGCAACGTCTCACTGCCTACCGTGCACGAGCTCGTAGGGCCTGTTGCGAAAGTGGAGTTGCCGGACTGGACGTGCCCTGCGGCCGGTACCGTTTCATGTCAGGCTCTGGGGAGCCGCCGCCTCTGGGGATTGTCAGTTGCAATCGGGAGGCTGCGCAGTGTCAGCGCAGCCGGCGGGGGCAGCGGTTCGTTGGCCGTGTCGGTGCGGAACGACTGGAGCAGATAGGCCACCAGGCGCCGGGACGCTGCACCGTCATCCGGTAGGGCGGTCACCAGAGCGCAGTGTGCCAACAGGACCACGGCGAGGTCGGAAGGGTGAAAGTCGGCCCGCAGCGCGCCCGATGCCTGGGCCCTGCGTACCAGGGTCGTGAAGTCCCGCTCGGCTCGTTGCCGGGACTGCGCGTGTTCCGAGGTGCTTTCCGGGAAGGCCGCGACGAACGCTGCCGGGAACCCGCGTTCCTCCCGTTGCAGAGCGCAGACCGTCTCGACCAGCTGCTGGAAGCCCTGCCATGGGTCGGGGGCGGCCAGAGCCTCGGTGAGCGCCCGCGCGCAGGTCTCCATCTGCTGCGCGAACGCGCCCCTCACCAGAGCGTCCCGGGTCGGGAAATGCCGGTACAGCGTCGCCACACCGACCCCGGCCCGACGGGCCACGGTCGCCATCGGTGCGTCGATCCCGTGCTCCGCGAAGACCACGCGGGCCGCGACGAGGACGCGCTCCCGGTTGCGCCGGGCGTCCGCCCGCACCCCGCCCCGGGCTGTGATCCGAGAGGATTCCGCCATCACTGTCTCTCGCTTCCGGTCCAAGCGGACGATCGCGTCCGCTTAAGAGCTTACGGTCGATGCCAGACCCCTGTACGGCCCCCCGGCGGCAAAGGCAGAACGATGAACGACCGTATGATGAAGGCAGTGCTCCACGACCGCTACGGCGGCCCCGATGTGCTCTACACGGGCCGTGTGCCACGCCCCGAGCCGGCCCCCGGCGAGGTCCTCGTGAAGGTGTGCGCGTTCAGTGTCAACGGCGGCGAACTGGCAGCCCGTGCCGGTCGTCTCCGCCTCCTGAGCGGCCGGAAATTCCCCAAGCGTGTGGGCTTGGACTTCACCGGCGAGGTCGCCGCACTGGGGGCCGGAGTCACACGGTTCGCGGCCGGTGACCGCGTATGGGGGGTCTTGGGCCGCACCTCCGGGTTCGGCAGCGCCGCCGAGTACGTGACCGTGCCCGCCGAGCGGGTCGGCCTGGTCCCTGACGGGCTGGATCTGGTGGACGCCGCCGCGCTGCCGGTGGCCACCACGGCCGTCACCGCGCTGCGGGACAAAGCCGGTCTGCGCTCCGGCGAACGACTCCTCGTGCGGGGCGCGGCGGGCGGTGTCGGCAATGCGGCTGTCCAGCTCGGACGGGCGTACGGTGCCGAGGTCACGGCCCTTGCCCGCGCCGCCAACCTCGACTTCGTCCGCGGGCTCGGCGCGCACAAGGCCGTCGACCACCGGACCATGCGGCCGGCGGAACTGGGCCGCTTCGACGTGGTCCTGGACACGGTGGGGACCGACCTGCGGGCCTTTAGGCGCCTGCTGAATCCCGGCGGGCGCATGGTCACCATCGCCTTCGACCTGAAACGGCCCGCCGCGTCACTCGGCTACCTCGCGGCCAGCACGGTCCACGGACACGGCCGGGTGCGCTTCTTCAGCGGCAACCCCACGCGGGCGGACTTCGACGACCTCGCCCGCCATGTCGTCGAGGGCAAGCTGAGCCCCGCGGTGGACACCGTCTTCCCCCTGGAGGAGACAGCAGCGGCACACCAGGCGCTGGAGGCGGGCGGTGTTCGGGGCAAATACGTGGTCAGAGTCGCATAGGACGTCCCTGGAAGTGCTGATCACAGCCACCCGTTGATGGCAGCGATGAGGACGGTCGCCTCGTAGCGGACCGCCGGCTTGTCGTATCGCGTGGCGACGGCGCGGTGCCTCTTGAGGCGGTTGATCCAGCACTCGACCGCGTGCCGCTGTTTGCAGTCGTCCTTGTCGGACTTCGGCGGCCGTCCGCCACGCGATCCACGCTTGAGGCGGTTGTGCGCCCGGTCGGCTTTGCCGGGGATGGTGCAGCGGATCCCGCGGCGGCGCAGGTAAGCGCGGTTTCCGTGGGAGGCGGCGGGCAGCCGCCGCCGAGCTCTTCCAGGAGCGCGGTCTCAAGGTGCCCCTGAAAGAAATCGCCCGCCGGGCCGGTGTCGGTCACGGCACCCTCTGCAATCCCTTCGGCACCCGCGAGGCACTCATCGACGAATGGGACTCCAGCAAGCGCCGCAACGGGCCTGGCCGACCACCGACTGCGCAGACCGTCGAAGAGCTGGCGCCGCGGCCGGCCGAAGAAAATCCACGCCGGGGCTGTCGCAGGATCCAGGGCGAGCTCGCACGACTCGGCCATCAGGTCGGAGCGTCCACGGTCTGGCCGATCCTGACCTCCGCCGGCGCAGACCCCGCTCCCCACCGGAGCGGCCCGGCCTGACGAGAGTTCCTGACGGCGCAGGCCGACGGCATCATCACCTGCGACCTCGCCCATACCGACCTGGTGGACCTCCGTCGGGTCCACCCACTGGTCTTCCTCGATCCGGCATCCGCTCTCTGCT
This sequence comes from Streptomyces sp. NPDC059454, assembly GCF_042749965.1. Lineage (NCBI taxonomy): Bacteria > Bacillati > Actinomycetota > Actinomycetes > Kitasatosporales > Streptomycetaceae > Streptomyces > Streptomyces sp. NPDC059454. Next base: position 6,437 of record NZ_JBHYVC010000014.1, read on the forward strand.
GCTACGAACGGCTCCTCAAACTGACCGTGCAGGACACAATCTCAGCCCCTTGGAGTGGCTCACCGGGCAGGACGTCCACAAGGACCGAAAGTTCCGACGTGAAGTCACCGCCCGGCCGGAGCGCCGACTCCGTCACCCGCGCCATCAAGCGCATCTCCCTGCGGCCGGTGCGCCGATCCTTCCACCGGCCACTCCCCGCGCATCGGACGCGCGACAGGCCATCACATGCGGACGGCATCCTGTGTGCCCCTCACCAGCCAGTCACCGCGAATCGGGGTTCAGGCTCCTGATGCCAGGCTGTGGCGGGTGCGGTAGAGCAGTTCCAACGCTGTGTCCTCGGCAGCACGGTCCGCGCCCAGGAGGCGGTTGCAGTGCAGGTGAACGTAGCTGTGGCACAGCTCGGACAGCGTTTTGCCGAGTTGCCGGCAGCGATCCGGACCGGCGAGCCGGTGGGCGGCGTCTGCCAGGTGAGGACGGCGCCGGGTGAGGATGTCGCCGATGAGACGAGGAGGTGGCCCGCGTAGCAGGTCACAGAATTCCGCCTTGCGGATGCGGTACTCCGCGCCCGCCGGCCGTCGCTGGGGAGTCTCCCGGTGGTAGAAGCGGAGCCTCTCGACTTCGCTCAGACCGAGCCCGGTCAACAGGTCGTCAATGGTGAGCAGGGCCAGGCCCGTCCTGTCGGGCTGAGACCTGCCGGCGTGGTCGAGGGAGAGCAGGTCGAGAACGGCGGAGCTGTCGGCGGAGTACAGCTGTTCGGTGACGTCCATCCCGATGAGGCCGCCATAGCGTTCGATCTCACGATCGTAGACGTCGAAGGTGAACCGTGAGAGGTGGCCGTCGGCGAGGAGGGCGCCGGCCCAGTCGCTGACTGCGGGGACGAGCACGGAGGGGTTGCCACGCAGGCGTAGCCGCAGGTGGGGTTCGGGGTCCGCATAGCGCAGGAAGACGCGTCGGTCGGAATGGCGGTCCAGCGAGCGGATCAGCTCTCGGATCCCGCCGACGAGCAGGGATTCCTCTTCCTGCCGGTCGCCGTAGAGCTTGACGAAGGTCCAGTCGCTGCCCGGGGGGCGCAACCGGTCTGCCCTCGTCACGCGGGCGCCGGCGGTACGGAACGGAACGGAGCGAGGAGCAGAGGCGTTGCGGGTCATGGACACCACGAGTTCGACGGTGTGGCGGCCGTCCGGCCCACTGACCCAGGCGTCGTCGAGGCCAGGTACGGCCTCCTGGAGGACCACGCTGCCGCCGGGCCGCAGACGACTCAGGGCTCGTCGTATCTCGTTGGCGTGGGAATGCGCGGTGACGTCGATGAGGAGCCGGTGGTCCGCTGCCGTGTCGCTGCTCGTGAGGTACGTGTGGCGGGGCACCCGCCACTGGCGGCGCCAGTCGTCGAACACGGCCGGGAACCGGTCTGGCTGCCCGGCCATCTCGTGCGCCGCAGCATGGTCGATGCGCCACTGGGCCGGGTGCAGGATGACGGGGCCGGAGGTGACGCGGGGCAGGTAGGGGAAGTCGCGGGCCGGGCCCCAGTCGAAGCCGATGAGCTGTGCGGTGCCGTCGCGGCTCACATCGGCGAGGAATTGGCAGACTGCGGGGGCTCGGCTGTGGTTGAGCATGTGTCCCGAGCAGACGGTGACCTCCCGGAGTTCCCCCGTGCCGTCGTCCCAGATCAGTGCGAACCTGCCGTTCGTGACGCGGACCGCGAGTTGCTCAAGGGGGATGTAGCGGGCAGGTCCGTCCTCGGCGCTGGTGCGGATGCCGACCTCGTAGTCGCGGATCGCGGGCCGGACGACGACGTTCGCCGAGCGGGTCTTCTCGGGGAGGTAGACCAGCTCGGCCAGAACGCGGCCGGTTTCGACGGCTTGTTCGGCGTCGGCGATGTCGCCGAGGGCGGGCACGGCGCCGGTGAGCATGCCGGCGAAGCGGCCGAGGTTGCGTCCGGCGGCTCCGGCGCCGACGTTGGGCCCCACGACCAGGTGGAAGTCGCCGGCGTCGATGGCGGCGGGTGACGGGGCAGAGACCATGGCGTAGAGGTCGAGCGACGTGGGGAGCCGCTCGGGGGCCACATCCCAGAGGGCGAGTCCGTCGATGGTGTCCTGGTCGAGGTCGATGCTGGTGAGGTGGTCGTGGAGAGCACCGGTGGCGAGGCGGAGCAAGGTGTCGGCCCGGGCGGCCTTGGCGGGAATGACCGGAGGGAGGAGGGACGGTGAGCCGAGGCCTGTGACGGGATCGAGGAGTTCGAGGACGGATACGTCGCGGTCGGTGCCGTAGCGGATCTCGAACGCGCTCCTGTACGCGCTGATCTGCGGCAGACCAAAGGGGAACGGGGTGAGCCTCAGCAGCAGTTCGGCCGCTCGGACCGCTTCGTCGGCCACTTTGCAAGACACCTCGCAGGCCGCCAGGGGCAGAACCGTGTCGACCTGGAGCGGTGTGGCCGTTTCGAAGCCCGTGACGCGGCGGGCGTGGTCGGCGAGCGCCGGGAAAGCGGCGGCGCCGGTGCCGGCCGGCTGCCTCTCCCAGTCCTGGACCGCGGCCAGCAGTTCGCCGAGGTCCGCAGCGGCGGTGCCGGCTGCCGGTATCCGGCTGAGGTGGTCGAGGACATGTCCCGCGGGGTCGAGGTGGGTCAGCGGAGGGCGGAGGTCCGTCAGGAGGAATGCGTGCCGCCACAGCCGGTACAGCAGATCGTGGACCTTGTCGGGAGTGGCTCCGGGGACGGCTTCCAGAAGGTCGGCGGCGAGGTCGGCGTAGGCCATGGGGGTGCGGGCGAGGGCGAGGGCGCGAGTGACGGCGCCGGTGGCGCGGAGGGTGACGTTCTCGCCGCCGTTCACCCCGAGGACCGCTTCGACACCGCTCAACGTGATCCGGCCGGCGCGGTGCAGCACGGCCGGATTGGCGATGACCGTAGTCGCCTCCCGGATCTCGGTTCGCGATTCGAGCGCGGTGACGAAGTGCACGAGGGCGTGCATGTCGACACGGGTGTGGACGTCGGGAGGCCGGTCAGCGAGGCGGACGTCGGTGACCGGGCCCCACCGCCCCAGGGCCACGCCTGCGTTCAGCCCGAAGGGAGTGGGCCGGGTACTGAGGCGAATGAGGTAGCGCAGGAGGCTCGACTCGAGGCGCCGCCGGTCGCGTTCGGTGCGTGCGGGCCCCAGCAATGAGGTGGCGAGGGACAGTGAGGACACGACGACGGCACGTCGCGCGTGCTCGTTGTCCCGGATGCGAGCGGTTGCGGGCGCGCGCCTGAGATCCTCGGCCGCGGGGTAGTCCGTGACGGGGAGGATCGGGGTGCGGATCACGAAGTGGTCGAGACAGCGGTAGAGGCCCGATGCCCGGGGGGCGGCTCGTCGCCGAGTGCCGGGACCACTGGAGGCGTCGGCTCTCATGACATCAGGAAGAACCGGTCCCAGGCGGGTGGTTCGAGGGTGACGGCGGCAAGAAGGGTGAGGGCTACCCCTGCGGCGCCTTCGAGGAGGCCGGACCGGTCCTCGCGGGTGCCGTCAGGCTCGACACTGCGATAGCCGAAGGGCGCCTGCGGCTGGTATTCGCCGAGCAGTTGGTCGACCAGGCGGCGCGCGCCGTCGTTGATCTCCTCGTCTCCGGTGTCGACGGCGAATCGCAGGGTGACCTGCAGGAGCCCGGCGATGCCGTGGCAGAACCCGGGCGAGTCGATGCGCCGCCGGGCGACGGGTCGCCGCAGTACGGCCCGCATGGCCGCGACGGCCGTACGGGTCAGGCCGGGGTCGCCGAGAGCGGTGCCGGCGAGCCAGAGGGCGCGCGCGACACCGGGGCTGCCGTAGCACCAGGCGTCGCGGGCTGCCGAGGGTGCGGCGGAGTGCTCACCGAGCGGGACGACCGACGGGTATGCCCCTCCTCGGACGTCGTCAACCTGGTGTGAGGCGAGCCAGGACGCCGTGCGGCGGATCGCCTCGGTGTGCCCCGCGCCGATCGGGCCGTCGGCGTGGGCGAGGGCGAGCAGGGCGAGGGGGCCGGTGATGCCGTGGGCGAGACCGCAGTTGGCGACCGCGGTCCGGTACCGGTCGCGGATGCTCTCGTCCGTGATGAGGGCGTGGGGGGTGTGCCAGGCGGGGACCCCGTCGACGACACGGGACAGGTCCACGAGCCAGGCGAGCACGTTGTGGAGAGCGCGGTCCCGGGCTGGGCCGGCCGGCCGGGAGTGGAGATAAGCGGCCACGCCGGTCCACCCCGACACGAGGTCGAACGTGCCGACGGCGAGGCCTTCCCTGGTGATGTCGGGAAGTCGTCGGGGAATCCGGGCGTAGAGGCTGTCATCGATGTCGCCGAGCAGGGTGCGGTACCGCTTTGCGCCGTGAGCCAGATACGAGGTGGTGAAAGCCACTCCGGTGAGGCCGGCGAAAAGTCCCAGGGTGCCCACGGGATTCGACGCGGTGCCGTCGACCGCGCGGCTGAGGTGATGGTGGGCCACGAGATCCCAGCCCTCGCCGGGCAGGCACCGGTCGAGATGTCCGAAGGCGAGGGCGAGGCCGCAAGTGCCTTGGGCGGTGCTGTGGGTCGTCCACCGCGGACGTCCCTGGAGCGGCGCCGTCCGGGCCGTTCCCTCGACGATGTCGGGGTCACGCAGCCGCGAGAGCACGTCCACGGAGACGGCGCGCGCCGAGGCGGCGGTCTGCGGATCACTGATGGTCGGCTGCCAGGCGGGCGGGGCCATCAGCCTTCCTGCGGGGTGTGCTCGACGACGCGGCGGATGACATGCTCACCGGCGACCCTGCGGGTGACCCCGTCGGCCCGGACCTGACTGACTTCCAGGACGTAGTGATCCTCGTAGAGACTGCGGTCGCACTCCGAAGTGCAGGAGCCGCAGGTCTCACAGGTTTCGGTCTCGTTGGGGGTGTCGAGCACGGGGCAACTGCCCGCACAGGTACTGGCACAGCTGTTGGTGCATTCATCACCACAGGTACTGGCACAGCTATGGGTGTCCTGGATGACGAACCTGTCCACTTCCCGCGTCGTCATCTTGACGCGGATGTCCAGGTCGAACTGGTCATCGCTGTATACAACGTGTGCTTGCTCGTCTTCCATGGCTCACCCTTGGCAGGAGCAATACCTCTGCTTCCACGATGGCACCTCGGGTGAAGGTCGCAACCCGGGGCGGCGGCGGATCGCCGAGCGGTTGTGCGCGGCAATCCGGCCCGAGATGCGGGTGGTCGATGATGTGTCGCTTCCCAAGTGCGGCACGGCGCGTCGGCCGGGGTGGCCCGGCAGTACTGCGGGGCGTCGGGCAAGTGGGCCAACTGCCAGGTCGCGGTCAGCGTGTACGCGGCCGCCGGCACCGTGCCCTGCCCGCTGGAGTGGGCGCTGTTCCTGCCCGGGAAGTGGGCGCACGATGACCAGCGGCGCCGACGGGCCCAGACGCCCGAGGAGGTAGGGCATGTGTCCAGGGCGCGTTTGGCTCCGGGCCTTCCGGACCGGCCAGCCGGCCAGGGGTTGGCAGTGCCGGTGATCACTGCCGATGCCGGTCACGGCCGCAGCGTCTCCTTCCGGCTCGCGCTGGGGGGAGGCACTTGGTGCCGTCTCTCGCTTCCGCACGGAAGCGACGCGCCGCCGGCACGAAGACCGGCTCCTCAGTCGGGTCACCGACGCCGCAGAAGGCCGGGGCCGCCTCGAGCGAGTGCGGCAGAACGCACCGTCACCCGCTGCTGTGCCGGCCGTTGCCCCGGGACCGGCGGCGAGACCGGCCCATCCGCAGCCTGTGCTCAGCGCAAGAGGTCGGGGCGTCACCGCGTCCTGCGGAAGTGACGAAGCAGGGGTCGTCTCACCTGCGGGAGCGGCTCGGCGGGCCGCCGCGGTCAGGACAGGTGGGGCGGTACGGATTCGTTGGTGCCGGTGGTCACGGCCGGCCCCTGCCTCCGCACGTACGAGTCAGCCCTTCGCGGGGTCTCCAGTCGGCCGGAACATCTCGCCTGCCAGTGCCCGGAAGGTTTCTTCGGGGTCGCGCCCGTCCAGCGGGCCATCAAGGTTGCGGGAGAGCAACAGCGTCGCGAAGCCATGGGCCAGCGACCAGGCCGCCATGAAGCCGATGGCCGGATCGTCGCCATAGCCCTCCACTGCCGTACGGAGCCGGCTTCGCGTCCGTTCACGCGCCGCGAGGAGCTCCGGGGCGTCAGGACACAGGAGTTCCGGGCGGAACATGATCTGGAAGTGTGCCGGGTGCGCAACAGCGAACTGTACGTAGTGGACGCCCAGACCGCGCAAATCCTCCGCCTCACCGAGGGCTGCGTCCAGGAGGTCGTACCCCTCGGTGGCGATGGCGGTGAGGAGGCCCGCGCGGTCCTTGAAATGGTGCGCCGGCGCGGCATGAGAGACGCCCGCACGGCGGGCCAGGTCGCGCAGGGACAGGGCTGCCGGCCCTTCGGTGGCGATGACGTCGAGGGCTGCGGTGAGCACGGTCCGCCGCAGGTCTCCGTGATGGTAGGTGCGTTCGGTAGCCATGATGAGCAGGCTAGCGCAGTCTAGGCATTGACAAGATTGCCCCCGGAGCACAATCTAGTCGGCGACAAGATGAGAGTCCCGGGGAGATCGAGGAACCGTCATGGGCAATGACAACGGACGCGTACGGCAGATGTGGCACCTCCTGGAGCCCCTGCACGCCGTCCTCTACTTTGCGCCACAGGTCTTCGAGGAGACCGAGTCGCTCGGTTACGACACCGGCGAGCGCTGGCCGAGCTACTTCGCCCTGCGGGCAGCGCCGCTCGGGACATCCGGGCCCCGCCAGGTCGCCTCCGCGTTCTACAGCTTCAGCCCGCGCATGGTCGCCGAGCACATCCCCGCCATCTGGGACGTCGCCGCACCGGGCAAGGTGATTGCCGCCCGGACGCGCGGCGTCGACCGGACGTACCGCGCGCTCTTCGGCGAGCGGACGGACAGTCCCGATCTCGCCGAAGCCGCCGCGCTGGCCCGCCGGGCAGCGGAGGCCGCGCACACCGAGGGCCGCCCGCTCGCCGCCGCCAATGCCGAGCTGCCCTGGCCCCGGGCGCCGCACCTCGTGCTGTGGCAGGCTGCGACGATCCTTCGCGAGCACCGCGGCGACGGCCATCTCGCCGCGCTCCTGACCGCAGGCCTTGATTCCGTGGAGGCGCTGGTGTCCTTCGCTGCGATCGGCGCGGCGCCGGCCGACGTCTTCGCCAGCCGCGGCTGGAACGAGCACGAGTGGGCGGCCGCCCGCGAGCGGCTCTTCGTACGGGGACTGCTGAACGCCGACGGCACCGCGACCGACGCGGGTCGCGCCCTGCGCACCGAGATCGAGCGTCGCACCGACGAACTGGCCGCGGCCCCCTGGCAGTCGCTCGGCGCGGACGGGACCACGCGGCTCGCCGAGCTCCTTGGCCCGCTCTGGCTGGAGGTCCTCGGCTCAGGGATGCTGCCCCGCGAGACCACGCTCGGCATCGGGAAGGTCTGACATCTCCTGCCCCACGGTGATCGCGTCGCGGCGGATCGCAGACTTCGAAGGGCCCGGCGTGGTGGCCGGGCTCCAGCGGCTCACGGGCGCCATGCGGGCAGGCAGCCAGGACCGCCGCGGAAGGCCGGGCGCTCCGGGGTGAGGCAGGAGGAAGCCTTGTCCGCCCCACCTGTCACCCCACTCGACCCACAGGCTCCAAAGCGCACCTGCCACTTCACGAACACCACGGCCTCGCCTCCGACAACCGGCCCGTTCCCCCTGCGATGCGGGGTGAAATGACCTACCGGCTGCGTACGGACGAATGGGACCGAGTCGTGCGGTGCGGGTCGGTTTCGTCCAGCGCTGCCGCCTGTCCCTGGAGGGCTCGTACCAGTGTCATGACCTGGGGGAGGTCACGGCGGAGGAGGGTGGCAACGCCGATGTGCCGGGTCGGAGCCGGCGGCACGATCGGGATGGTGCGTACACCTGCTACCTGCGGGATCTGCGCGATGGAGGGGATCAATGAGATTCCCAGGCCCGCGGCGACGAGCGAGCGGGCGAAGAAGTAGTCGGTCGTCGTGCTGCGCACCTCCGGGTCGAAACCGGCACGTTCGGCGTAACGGCGCAGGTAGGTCTCGGTCTTGAGGCAGCCGAGTACCCAGGGCTCGGCTGCCAGCTCGGCGATGTCGAGTGACTCGCGGCCGGCCAGGGGGTGGGCGTCGGGCAGGACGACATGCAGGGGGTCTTCGAGGAGCGCCGTCCACGCCAGGCTGGAGGCCGGGCCGAGCCGGCCGGGCAGCGGGCCGTCGAAGTGGTAGGCGAGTGCGAGGTCCACGGCGCCCTGGCGGACCAGCGGCAGGCTGTCCTCGGGCTCGGCTTCCCTGACGTGGACCACGGTGTCGGGATGGGCGGTGGTCAGGCGGGCGAGTGCGCCGGGCAGCAGGAGCCTGCCTCCGCTGGTGAAGGAGGCGATGGTGATCTGGGTGCGGCCGCCGCCGAGTCGGTCGACCTGCTGCTGGGCGTGCGCGAGCTCCGCGGCGACCGACTCGGCGGCCCCGACCATGATCCGGCCGGCCGGGGTCAGGGTGACTCCGCGGGTACTGCGCACGACGACCTGGGAGCCGAGGCTGCGCTCGAGTGCGGCGACGTGCTGGGAGACGGCCGAAGGGGTGAGGTGGAGGGCTGCTGCCGCCTGACTGAAGCTGCCGTGTTCGGCCACAGTCCGCAGGACGCGGAGCCGCTGCACATCGATCAACAGTAATCCTTAATGCGTGGCCAGCAGTTGGGCACTTCTGCTGATGACTGTAGGTGCTCAGGATGGGGGCATGAAAAGGATCTGCGTGATCGGCGGAAGCCGCTACTTCGGCAAGGTCCTGGTGCGGCGCCTGCAGGCGACAGGGCACCGGGTCACTGTGATCAACCGCGGCTCCACCCCGCCGCCGACAGGGGTCGAGCACCTCGTTGCCGACCGCGATGAGGAGGCTGCCCTGATCGCCGCGCTGGGGTCCCGCAGCTTCGATGCGGTCGTGGACCAGGTCTGCTACACCCCGGTGCAGGCCGCGATCGCCACCCGTGCGTTCAGCGGCCGCACCCGGCGCTACGTCATGACCTCCACGATCGAGGTCTACGATCCGGTGACCGCCGTGCTGCCTGCGGTCCCGCCCGGAACAGCGGTGCCTGAGGAGACGGTCGATCCGGCCACCTGGCTGGTGCGGACGGACCTGCCCTGGCACGACGCGGCGTACCTCCAGGCGCATTACGCCGAAGGCAAGCGCCAGGCGGAGGCCGTCTTCGCCCGGCACCACGGGTTCGCTTTCGCCGCCGTACGCAGCGCCCACGTCCTCGGTGGCGGCGCGGCGGAGTTCACCGGCCGGCTCATGCACTACACCGAGCGCATCACCCACGGCACGCAGATCGCCGTGCACGCGGAGGCGCTGCCCACGGTCTTCATCCACTACGAGGAGCTGGCAAGGCTGCTGGGGTGGGCGGCCACGCTCACCGATGCCACCGGCCCGGTCAACGCCTGCTCCGACGGCCCACTCGACGTCTACGGCCTCGGTGCTGTCGTCGCCGCACAGGCCGGCAGGAAGGCTGCGTACCGCAGCGTCGCCGCGGGCGAACCGGCCTCGCCGTTCTCTTTCGACCGCCACTACGCCATGAGCAACGCCCGCGCGAAGGAACTGGGCTTCGCCTTCTCCCGTACCACCGACTGGCTGCCCGGCGTCGTCGCCGAAGCCCTCGCCACAACCGCCGCCCCCGCCTCCTGAGGAACGGACACACCATGCGGTACCGCACCGTCGGAGATACTGCCGTGAGCGCCGTCGGCCTGGGCGCCATGCCCCTCTCCATCGAGCACCGCCCGGACGAACAGCGGGCCATCGCCACCGTCCACGCCGCCCTGGACGCCGGGGTCACGCTCATCGACACCGCCGACAGCTACCACTGGCACGCCGGCGAAGCCGGCCACAACGAACTCCTCGTCGCCCGCGCCCTGGCCCGCTACGGCGGGGACACCTCCCGCCTGCTCGTCGCCACGAAGGGCGGCCGCGGTCGCCCCGGCGACGGCAGCTGGACCGTCGACGCCACCCCCGGCCACCTCAAGCGCGCCGCCGAGGCGTCCCTGAAGCGCCTGGGCGTGGAGGCCATCGGCCTGTACCAGTTGCACAAGCCGGACCCGGCCGTGCCCTGGGCGGAGTCCGTGGGCACGCTGCGCGAGCTGCTCGACGCCGGCACCATCCGCGCCGCCGGGATCTCCAACGTCACCGTCGGCCAGATCCGCGAGGCGCACGCGATCCTCGGCGACGGCCTCGTCTCCGTACAGAACCAGTACTCACCAGCAGTCCGCGACAGCGAGCCCGAGCTGCGGCTGAGCACCCGGTTGGGGCTGGCCTTCCTGCCCTGGAGCCCACTGGGCGGCATCTCCCGAAGCTCCCTGGACGGCACCCGCGGCCCGACCGCCGCGAGCACCGCCTTCCACCGCATCGCTGCCGTGCGCGGCGTCAGCCCGCAGCAGATCGCCCTGGCTTGGCTGCTGGCCCGCTCCCCGGCGGTGATCCCGGTGCCGGGCGCCAGCCGCCCCGCATCGATCCAGGACTCCGCCAAGGCGGCCGGGCTCGAGCTGAGCGAGGCGGAGCAGACCCTGCTGGACGACGCACTGCCCGGCTGAACCGGCATCACTCGCCGACCGGTTGACGCCGGCGAGGACGGTGGCCGGGTCGGGTCGCAGGGAAAGGGCGGGGGCCGGCTGTTCGGCGTGAACCCGCGCGGCGAGACGGCCTCGTACGGCCAGGTTGGCGTACTGGAGCGAGGGCTGGTGCCGGGCGAGCTGTTCGGCGAGCCGGTCGGCGAAACCACGCAGGCCGGTGAGGTCGTCGCCGGCGCCGAGGCCCTCGGTCTGGCTGTCGCCCCATGCGACATGGCGCAGGTACGCCGCGTCAGCGCCGGGCATGGACCTGCCGCCTCTCCTCGAGGACGGCGATCGTGCGCGCGCACCAGTCGCGGTTCTCCTGCTCGAAGGCCACGCCGCGCAGACAGGTCAGGTACGGGCCGACGCGGTCGCCGTGGCGGAGGAAATCCTCCTCCGTACGGTCGCCGCGCAGGCGGCGCAGCAGTGTCCCGAAGAGGTCGATCCTGGCCTGGGCCACCTGGGCGCGTTCGGTGAGCTGCGCGACGAGGGCGGCGATGTCGACACGGTCGGCCGCCTGGACCTTGACGAGCAGGTCGTCGCGGACGAAGGCCGGCTTGGCGGAGGCGGCCGTGAAGCTCTCCAGCTCCGCCAGGCCGGCGTCGGTCACATGGAACAGCCGCTTGTTCGGCCTGCTCTCCTGCACCACCTCCCGGCCCGCGACCAGCCCTTCCTTCTCCAGCCGGTTCAGCTCGGCGTAGAGCTGCTGCGGCTGGGCGTACCAGAAGTTGGCCACACCGACGTCGAATGCCTTGGCCAGCTGATAGCCGCTGAGCTCGCCGTCGAGCAGCGCCGCCAGCACGGCGTGCCGTAGTGCCATGGGGTCGCCTCCTCGAATGCCTCTGTCGCCGTACAGACCATCCATGATAGTCATGAAAATGACTACTCATATTCATGACCAAGGAGGTGGGGCCGCCCGTGAACACCCCGGACCGTTTCCGCGCAGCCGTCGCCGACCGGGACCTCGCGGCCCTGGACGACCTGTTCACCGACGACATCCGCCTCTACAGCCCCGTCAAGTTCACGCCCTTCGAGGGCAAACCGATGGTGATGGGACTCTTCGGGGTGCTGCTGCGGACCTTCGAGGACTTCCGCTACATCGGCGACCACAGCGGCACCGCGCAGACCAGCACGGACGCCGTTGAGGCACCTTCCGCGGTGCTGCTCTTCCGCGCCCGGACGGGCGGCAAGGAAATCCATGGCATCGACCTGATGCACTTCGACGACGACGGCCGGATCAAGGAGTTCACCGTCATGGTCCGGCCCCGATCCGCCGTGCACGCCCTCGGCGAGGCCGTCCTCGCCGGTCTGGTCGCGGACGGCCTGGTCCCAGCCCCCACCCGTCCGTAGACGACCCACGGACCGACCTGACGCGTCGGGCGGCCGGGGCCTGTCCGGCGGATCCTGCCGGACAGACCCCCCGAAGAGGGCTCAGCGTTTGAGCGTGAAGGTGAAGTCGCCGGAGAGCCTGCCGCCCAGCCGGACCGCCGAAACGAGTTTCCCCGCCGTGATCAGTCTCTCCACCTCGGCCCGAGAAAGACCGCATCCTTCAGCGATCAGTCGCACCGGCCGGACAGGGATGCGCGCCGCAGGGCGGACCGCGACGTCGATCACCTCGTGGTCCGGGTGATCCGATCCGCCGGTGTCGAGGCGCCGGCTTCGAACCGGCTCGACGTGTCTCCTGGACAGCTGTCCATGTATATTGGACACCTGTCCAAGTGAGCGAAGAGACGGGTTCTTGATGGAGACGACGGCGAACGCCCTGGTCGCACTGGTGGCTGTCCTGCACGCCTACATCCTGGTTCTGGAGATGTTCCTGTGGGAGAAGAGCCCGGGTCGCAAACTGTCGGGCTTCGACGCGGAGTTGGCGCGTGCCAGTGCGCCGCTGGCGGCCAACCAGGGCCTCTACAACGGGTTCCTGTCCGCCGGGCTGGTGTGGGGTCTGATCGCTGACGACCCGACCGGGTTCCGCGTTCAGGTCTTCTTCCTCGCCTGTGTGCTCCTCGCCGGGCTCTACGGCGGTTTCACCGCGAACCGGCGCATCCTGCTCGCCCAGGCCCTGCCCGGTGCGCTCGCGCTGACCGCGGTTCTCCTCGCCCGATGACGGATCCGCACGGGGACCCCCGAGCCGTGCGCACGCGGGCCAAGCTGCGGCGGGCGCTGCTGGAGGAGTGCGCACAGCGCCCGCTGGCGCAGATCAGCGTGGCCGCGCTGGTGCGGCGGGCAGGGGTCGGCCGCGCCACGTTCTACCTCCACTACGCCGATCTGGAGGCGCTGGCCGTCGACGCCTGTGCCGACGTGGTCCGCGACGCGGTGGACGCCTTGCACGCGTGGCGCGGCACACCCGACCCCGCCTCGCCTCCCCTCCCCCTCATCGACTTCTTCACAGATCTCACCCCGCACGCCGGGCTCTGCAGGACGCTGCTGAGCCCTGGCGGCGGTGGCCCGCTCGGCCACGTGCTCCATCAGGATCTCCGCGCCCGCAGCAGCACCGAACGCAGCCTGGCCGGCGCGCCGGAGCCGGATCTGATCGCCTCAGCCGTGGCCGCGACCTTCACGGGAGTGCTCGCCGACTGGCTGCACGGCCTCGTCCCGGCCGACCCCGACACGATGGCCCACCGGGTCTGGCGGCTGCTCGTCACCCTGCACCGCACTCCCCTGCCGTGACGGGCTGCGCAGCATCGGCCCCGTCCGGAGCGCGGAGCGGGGCCGATCAGCCGGGTGGTCGTGAAGGGCGGTCGCCTGCGCGGCGAAAGGCACTGCAGGGCTTCAGGTCGTGGACGCGGCGGTTGCCGGCGCGGAACGTTCCCGGCCGCCTGGAAGGCGGCCTCATCATCGGCGAGGACGGCGGTCCCGCCCTCGCCACCGACGCACTCGCGATCACCCGGCAGCCACGGCCGCCGAACTCGACAGCCGCCCGTCCGGGACGCTCGGCTGGGAAACCCCGGCCGAGCGCCCGCACAACCTGCTCGTGGCCCGATCGACCGACCACGTGCTGCAGCGATCCCCGGAATCCACCCGATGCGCCGGGGTCCGAGCCCGCGTCGTGGTCCAGCGGACCGCTCGGCTCATGCCGTGTGGATCTCCAGGGCGACACGCACAGCGGACTCCACGGCTCCCTCGATCCATGCTGGCTTGACGGACGTGTGGTCGCCGGCGAAGTGCAACGGTCCTTCGCGCGCGGGGATGGCGGGCAGCAACTCCGTGTGCTGCCCGGGCAGGAGCACGGACGCCTCCCCGTAGGCGTAGGGGTCGCGCAGCCAGCTCTGCGTGCGGCCCGCGCCGGTGTAGAAGACCTCGATGCGCCGGCCGTAGACCTGCTGGAGGCCGCACAGGGCGTGCGGGTACCGTGCCTCGTCGTCCAGGGAGTCCCAGCGCAGCGCGTCGTCCGCCCAGCTGTAGGACGCCAGGACCACGCCCCCCGCGCTGCCGGGAACCGGATGGGAGGGGTGGAACATGAACCGGTTGGCGTTGTCCGACACCGATCCGCCCCCCACGACGTCGACCGCCTCCGGCTGGTCACGCACCAGCGCGCGGTTGGCGGCGTAGTGGGTGCGCTGGCCCGCCGAGATGTGCCCGGCGGGCACGGAGGGGTGGGCGCCGAGCAGGCTGCCGTCCGCGGCGGTGCGGCCGGTGCGGTAGGCGTCGTACAGGCCCGGTTCGACGGCGTTCAGCTCGCGTTTCCAGTCGGCCTCGCCGAACTCCCACCAGCGGCGGCTGAACTCCAGCAGCACCTTGGTCGCGCTGTCGTAGTGCAGCTCGCAGACGGCGCGGCGCTTGCCGTACGACAGGGGAGGCTCGATCTGCACGTGGCGCAGTCCGGAGAACGGCACCGTCACCACGGCGGCGTCCGCGGTGAACTGCTCGCGCACGACGGGTCCGTCACGGCCCTCGGACACGGTGTCCACCCACACGTGCGGCCCCTTGCCCCGGACGTGCTCGGTGTCCGGCGAAGGGCGGTCGGGGTGGTGGTACTCGATGCGTGTGACACGGCGGTCGAACCGCACCTCCTTGCGCACGCGTTCCAGCAGGGCGTCCGGCAGTACGGCCGTGCCGCCCTCCAACTCGTAGAAGGGCGTGTCGGGGCTGATGAGGGAGGAGCCGATGAAGCTGTGGATGAAGGACAGGGGAAGGCGGGAGGTGAGGTTCTCCAAGGTGCCGATCAGGTCGATGGTCCGCTCGTCGAGGCCGGCGTGCTCGGTCAGGAAGCGGAACATCGACCAGTCACCGAACCGCTGCACCACTCGGGCCCAGCCCCGCAACTGCTCGGGGAGCGGCTTGCCGACCCGCTTGCCGTCGCGGTCGGCGTGACTGAACTCGTCGCGCACCGGGTCCAGCGCGGAGCGCAGGATGGCGGCGGCGGGGGTGTCCCAGTGGGCCCGGGGGACGCCGAAGGACCGGTTCACGCGCCGGGGCGCGCGGGCATAGTCGGCGCGCCGCACTCGGATGCCGTTGACGTGGATCCAGGTGCGGTGGGCGGGGCGTCCCTCGGTGTCGACGTCGACGTAGTGGAAACGCCGCTTCTTCAGGTCGAACCGGTCGATCAGCTCCATCACCAGGGGATGACTGCCGGGGATGCGCATCGCGCCCGCTTCGGCGTATTGACGGGGATCGGCGAAGGGCTGTCCGGCGTGCTCGTGGCCGCCGTTGCGGAAGGTCTTGATGCGTCCGCCCGCACGGTTGCCGTTGGCCTCCAGCACCGTCACCCGGTGACCGGCCTCCTTCAGCAGCCATGCGGCCACCAGCCCGGCCGGGCCGGCGCCGATGACCAGGACGTCCATGGGGCGTGTCCGCCGGTGAGCCGGCAGTCCCTTCCGGAGGACGCGCCGGTAACGTGGGACGAGGGGGCGGTCGTCGGAGTCCAGAACGAGCAGTGCGCGGGCGACGGCGAGGCACCGGTCGAAGTCGGGGCCACGGCTCCCGTCCGGGGCGGCGGGCGCCGGCAGAGCCGCGGCGACACCGCCGGTCAGGGCCGTAGCCACCGTGGCCGTGCCGGCCGCCGCCGCGAAGCTCCTCCGGGACAGGCCGCCGTCCGAGCGCACCACTGCGTGATCTTCAGTCATGGCGGCCTTTGTACTGGCGGCTGTGACCGGGCACCCGTCTTTCGCTCCACAGTTGACTCGAAGGAGCGAAGACGGTGACGAAGCCTGACGTCACAGTGGGTCCACCGGTGCGGACGGCTCGGGGAACCCGAAGGAATGAATGCCGGGCGACCCCGTAATACCGTCGCGATCGTTCCCGCACACTGCCGGATGCGTATCCACATCCGTGCTCTCCGGCGGGTTCGCGCGGCGCATCGCGTACACGGCGGCGCCCGGACCCACGAGGAGCGCGGTGCGACCAAAGGGGGAAGGGTGGCGCAGCCGCGCACTCGGTTCGGTGACAGGGTCCGTTACTGGTTCGACAGCACACTGACCCGCGGCGCATCCGCCCTCGTCGGCTGGATGGCACTGTTGTGTCTGGCCGTCGTCGTCCCGGCCAGTGCGGTGCTCGTGTGGACCGACCCCGGCGCGCCGGCGTCCCTGACGGACCGGTTCGCGCAGGTGTGGCGCCTGACCGGGGAGACACTGCGGCTGGGCGGTTCGACGGGCCCGCCGCTGCGAGTGACGATGTCGCTGCTGCTCGCACTGGTCGCCCTGCTGTACGTCTCGACCCTCGTCGGTCTGATCACGACGGTGTTGACGGAGCGGCTCACCGCGTTGCGCCGGGGCCGTTCCACGGTGATCGAACAAGGGCACGCCGTGGTCCTGGGGTGGTCGGAGCAGGTCTTCACGGTGGTGAGCGAGCTGGTGGCCGCCCATGCCAACCAGCGGCGGGCGGCGGTGGCCGTACTGGCCGACCGGGACAAGACCGTCATGGAGGAGGCCCTGGGTACGAAGGTGGGCCCCGTCGGCCGTACGCGGCTGATCTGCCGCAGCGGCCCCACCACCGACCCGGCCGTGCTCGGCCTGACCAGCCCGGAGACGGCCGGTGTTGTGCTGGTGATGCCTCACGACGAGCCCGACGCCGACGCCGAGGTGGTCAAGACACTGCTGGCGCTCAGGGCGGCCCTGACCGGGAAGGCCGCCCTCCCGCCCGTCGTCGCCGCCGTCCGGGACGACCGTTACCGCCTGGCTGCCCGTCTCGCCGCCGGACCGGGCGGCGTCATCCTGGAGAGTGACACCGTCACCGCCCGGCTGATCGTCCAGGCCTCGCGCCGCCCCGGGCTCTCCCTCGTCCACCAGGAACTCCTCGACTTCGCCGGCGACGAGTTCTACCTGATCACCGAGCCGGCCCTGGCCGGCCGTTCGGCGACACGCTGCTGGCCTACCCGACGTCGAGCGTCGTCGGGATGGTGCGCTCGGGTGCCCCTCTGCTCAACCCGCCGGGGCAGACGCCCCTCGCTGCGGACGACCTGCTCATCGTCATCTCCCGCGACGACGACACGGCCCGGCCCGGTGACTGCGCGGAGTTGGTCGAGAGGGAGGCGATGGCGTCCGGCCCGCCGGCACCCGCGCGGGCGGAACGGGTTCTCCTGCTGGGCTGGAACCGCCGAGCGCCGCTCATAGTCGACCAGTTGCGCCGCCGTGCCCGGCCCGGATCCACCGTCGACGTGGTGGCGACCGGTGACGAGGCGACGGTCCGGCAGGTGAACGAGGCCGACGCCCACGGCGGGACCGGCCTTGTCCTGACACTGCACCACGGGGACGTCACCCGCCCCGAGACCCTGCGTCGTCTGGACGTTCACTCCTACGACAGCGTGATCGTGCTCGGCCAGGACCCCGCTCCCGGACAGCCACCGGACGACCCCGACAACCGCACGCTCGTCACCCTCCTGCTGCTGCGTCAGCTGGAGGAGGCCACCGGACGCGAACTGCCGGTCGTCACCGAACTGATCGACGACCGCAACCGGGCGCTGGCCCCCATCGGTCCCGGAGCCGACGTGATCATCAGTGGCAAGCTCATCGGTCTGCTCATGGCGCAGATCTCCCAGAGCCGTCACCTGGCAGCGGTGTTCGAGGAACTGTTCTCCGCGGACGGCGCCGGGGTCCGCCTGCGGCCGGCCACCGACTACGTACTGCCAGGGCGTGAGACGTCCTTCGCCACAGTCGTGGCCGCGGCACGTCATCGCGGCGAATGCGCCATCGGTTACCGAAGTCACGACGACTCGCCCACGGGTCCCGGCCACGGCGTGCGGATCAACCCGCCCAAAACCGAGCGGCGCCGGTGGGCGGCCGCGGACGAGGTGATCGTCATCGGCAAGGACTGAGGGGGTGGTGCGGCCACACGAACAGCTGTGCGCCGGACCGGATACGAGGGGCACCCGAGGAGTCCCGGGCCCTCCTCGAAGTCGGCACTCGAACGACGAGTGGCGGCCCTGGAAGCCCTTGGCGTCGGGCTCCGCGTGACGTCTGCCGGAGTCCGGCGCGGACCGATCGTCCCGGCTCGGCTGCCGTCGGCTGCCCCTGGATCACGGAGGGCTGCGAAGGAAGTCGTCGCCGGTGCCCGGGCGTTACGCCCTTCGACGGCCGAGGTGTCCTCGGGCTGTGGTGGTGCGGCCGCCGCAAGCGTCGCCAAAGGCATCAAGGGTCTCAAGGCCGTCGAGACACGGCTCCGCGACACTTTCGGCGTCGGATCCCTGAGGGCCCCTGACCGATTCCGCCCTGCTCGGGTGAGCTCGGGCAACGCCCTCGCAGGCCGGCGGCCATGAGCCGCCCTGTCCGTACGAGGACCCGGCGGAGGTTCGTCGAGCGGCTGCTCCAGCGGCAGTTCGTCGTCCTGTGGCAGTTCCTGCCTCTCCCGAGGTCCGGCAGCGATGAATCGGGGGCCACGTCCTCCGCCCTTCGGCAGGGGTGCTTTCCCGGCACCGTGTCGACGAGCGTGGGGTCGCACATCGCGTGAATCCGCGAGATCCGGTGTACGGGTCGGGGGCGGGCCCGCTCGCTCGGTCGCTCGGAGAGCGATGGATAGGCTGGCGCCGTCAGCGAAGATCGCGGAAGGAAGACGCACATGGCGGACATGGTGGAGAAGGCGGCGCGGAGTGTCTTCGAGCGCTACGACCTGGACGGTGACGGCCTGGTCACCGCAGAGGAGTACCGGCAGGTCGTGGCGGAGCTGGAGGGCGGCGAAATCACCGAGTCGGAGGCCCAGGGACTGATCGACTCGCTCGACACCGACGGTGACCGCCGGATGTCCTTCGACGAGTTCTGGGCAGCCATGAACCGCTGACACCGGCGACCGGCCTGGCCGGCAGCCACGGCAAGCGCCGTGGCAGTCACCAGGGTCTGTCCGAGAGGCGCGTGACGGCCGGTCGGCGAATCGTTCCGTTCCGTGTGCGGGGCGGGGCGAACAGGAGAGGACGGGACCACTGTGCGGGTCCCGTCCTCCGAGGTGCGGTCCGGGCCGGCCGGTACGCGGGTCAGACCGGGACGGGAGTCTCGTCGCGCGTCTTCGCGTCCAGCTGCCGGTTCAGCTTCTCGCCCTCGATGTCGAGGTCGGGCAGGGCCTTGTCGACGGGCCCGGGCAGCCACCAGGCGGCACGGCCGAGCAGCGACATCACCGCCGGGACCAGCGCCATGCGGACGACGAAGGCGTCGATGACCACGCCGACGGCGAGGGCGAACCCGATGGATTTGATGATCGGGTCGTCCATCAGGACGAAGCCTCCGAACACGGAGGTCATGATGAGCGCGGCGGCCGTGACGACGCGGGCGTTGTGGCCCATGCCGCTGACCATGGCCGCCTGCGGGTCGGCGCCGTGGACGAAGTCCTCGCGCATGCGGGAGACGAGGAAGACCTCGTAGTCCATGGCGAGGCCGAACAGGATGCCGATGAGCAGGATCGGCAGGAAGCTCACCAGCGGACCGGGGGTGTCGACGCCCACCAGGCCGGCGAGGTGCCCCTCCTGGAAGATGGCGACGGTGATGCCGAAGGTCGCGCCCACGGTGAGCAGGAAGCCCAGGGCCGCCTTCAGCGGCACCAGGACCGACCGGAAGACCAGCATGAGCAGCAGGATCGACAGGCCCACCACCAGGAGCAGATACACCGGCAGGGCGTCGGCGAGCTTCTCCGAGACGTCGATGCCCAGGGCGGTCGCGCCGGTGAGGGCGATGTCGGCGCCCTCGATGTCCGCGACCCGGTCGCGGATGTCGTGGACGGCGTCCTCGGTGGCGACGGCGGTCGGGCCGGCCTCGGGGATGACGGCCAGCAGGGCGGTGGTGCCCTGCTCGTTCAGCTGCGGCGGGGCCACGGTCAGAATGCCGTCGGTGTCCTTGATGAGGGCGGTGGCCTTCTCGGCGGCCGCCTTGGTGGACTGTGCGTCGTCACCGTTGACGACGGCGATGAGACGGCCGTTGAAGCCCTCGCCGAAGCCCTCGGACGTCAGGTCGTACGCCTCGCGTGCCGGGGTGCCCTCGGCGGCGGTGCCCGCGTCCGGCAGGGCTATGCGCATGTCCTGGGCGGGGAGGGTGAGCGCGCCCAGTCCGAGGATGCCTGCGACCAGGAACGGCACGCGCAGCTTGGTGACGAGCCGGCCCCAGGTGAAGCCGAAGCCTTCGGCGGCGGTGCCGTCCTCGGCGGTGGGCCCGTCCGCGCGGCGCTGCTTGCGCGGCAGGATCTTCTTGCCGGCGAAGGAGAGGAAGGCCGGCAGCAGGGTGAGGGCGACCAGCACGGCGACGGCGACGGTGCCCGCCGCGGCCAGGCCCATCACGCTCAGGAAGGGGATGCCGACGACGGAGAGGCCGGCCAGGGCGATGACGACGGTGGCACCGGCGAAGACGACGGCGGAGCCGGCGGTGCCGGTCGCGCGGCCGGCGGCCTCCTCGGGCTTCAGGCCCTCGGCGAGGTACTGGCGGTAGCGGGAGGTGATGAAGAGCGAGTAGTCGATGCCGACGGCCAGGCCCAGCATCAGCGCCAGGACGGGGGCGGTGGAGGTCAGTTCGATGACACCGGTCAGGGAGAAGAGGCCGGCCATGCCGACCGCGACGCCGATCAGCGCGTTCAGCAGGGTCATGCCGGCGGCGACCAGCGAGCCGAAGGTGACGACCAGGACCACGGCGGCGACCAGGACGCCGAGCGCCTCGGTGGAGCCGATCTCCACCTCACCGCCCATGACCTCGCCGCCGTGCTCGACCCGCAGGCCCTCGGCGTCGGCGCCGACTGCCTCGTAGGCCGACTTCTGCTCGTCGGTGACCTCGTCGGCGGCCTTGTCGAACTGCACCTGGATCAGGGCGTAGCGGCCGTCCCGGGAGACGGAGCCGGTCTGGAACGGGTCCATGGCGGCGGTGACGCCGTCGATCCCGGCGGCTTCCTTCACCACGGGCGCCACCGCGGCGGGGTCCAGTTTCCCGCCCTCGGGTGCGGCGAGGACGATGGCGCCGGTGGCTCCGCCGGCCTGCGGGAACTGCCGGTCGAGGTCGTCCAGCGCCCGCTGGGACTCGGTGCCCGGCATGGAGAACTTGTCGCTGGTCGGGCCCATCAGGGTGGCGGCGCCGACACCCAGCAGGGTCAGCAGGAGCAGCCAGAGGGCGGCTATTCGGCCTCTTCTGCGGAAGGAGAACCGCCCGAGCCGGTACAGCAGGGTCGCCATGGAGGAGGAGTCTTTCCGTTAGGGGGTCAACTGGGGGTGTGGTCAAGCGTCCGCAGCGCGCTGCGGATCATTTCGGCGCGCAGCACCTCGTCCGGCGCCACCTCGTCGTCGGTGGCACCGGTGATGAAGACGGCGCCCAGCACCATCCACGCCGCCACCCGGGCCGGCGGATGCTGCGAACGGCCGGCCAGCGCGTCCAGCAGCCCGTCCGCCAGTTCCATGACGTTGAGGTCCTGGTGGCAGGACATCTCGGCGATGTCCTCGAAGAGGAGCCGGATCTCGCGGCGGAACCGCAGCGTCAGGTCGACGTATCCGACGACGGTCTCCTCCACCAGCCGGTCGCCGGTCAGCCCGGCCACGCGGTCGAGCAGTGCGGCGAGGGCGTCCCGGGCCGGGGCCAGCAGCTCGGTGAGGATCTTCTCCTTCCCGGCGAAGTGGTAGAGGAGTGACGCCTTCGAACAGCCCGCGTCGGAGGCGATGTCCTGCAACGAGGTGCCGCGGAAGCCGTGCACGGCGAACAGTCGCAGTGCCGATTCCAGGATCTGACCGCGCATGGCGGAGGCGGAGCGTGCCATTCCTCAACCATAACTGTCCGATCGGTCAGAGCTGACCGATCGGACAGCATGTCGCTATGGCTTACGTCACTCCTCCCGCCCGGGACGTGCGTAGGGCGCACACGGCCGGCTTCGTCGACCCGCGCACGCGAGCGCCGGCCCTCGAAGAGGGCGGCACCGCGGGGCGGTTCGCCGCGCCTCCGGCACCGTGCCGGGCCGGACGGCGCTCGCCATGGGCCGGACGAGGCCGCGAACAAGGACCTCGGCGAGCGGGACGAGCCGGACGAGCCGCGGAACGCCTTCGCCAAGAAGGCCGGCCGACACCACCCGGTCTGAACCGGAGAGCAGGCCCTCCGCCCGGGAACGGGCGCGATCACGGCGGCGGAGCGCGTACAGAAAACTCCCGTGCACCGCCTCGCATGCCTCTGCGATCATCCCCGAATGGCGCACCGTCTCGAATCGCTGGTCATCCGGCACACCCACCGCCTTCCCTCCCCCCAGGGCTCCGCGGGCGAAGGAGCCACCGCCGCGCGGCAGTTCGACGCGGCGTTGACGTCCGTGGGCTTCAAGCTCTCGGCGAAGCTGCTGGAGCGGCTGTCCGGGCTGTCCGAGGCCGCGGTCGTGCACACCGCCGAGCGGACGCTGCGCACCGTGGGCGAGATGGTGGGCGACCACGTCCGGCACAACTCGTACTTCATCGACTTCCCGGCGAACGTGCCGGACACCGAGGAGTTCTGGATGCGGTGTGTGACGAAGGCGCTCGGCGACGACACAGCGCGGGAGAACGTGCTGACGCAGCTGGCACACGGGGTACTGGACCTGCTCAGCCTCCCCGCGTACGGCCGCTACCAGCACACCTACGAGGAGATGCTCGCGGCGCAGGACGAGCTGATCGCCTCGGCCGGCGACCGGGTGACCGTCCTGCACCTCGGGCGGGACCTGGACGACGAACTCACGGATCTGTACCTGGCCCTGGCGGGCAGCACGACGCCACTGGGCGAGGACCACCTGCGCGACCTCAAGGTCCTCGCCGAGCGGTGCGCCCTCGGCCCCCAGCCGGATTCGATCCCGGTCCGGGAGAACCGGGCGGTCGTCAACGAGGCCCGTCTCGCTGTCGGCGCGGACCTTCTGCTGGACACCGTCACCGATGTGCTGCGGCTGGCCTGCGCACTGTCGGGCGGCGACGTGACGCTGCGGGAGCCGACCCGGTTCCGGGCTCTCTCGCGGCCGGCCCGCCGTGCGCTGCTCGCGGGCCTCGACGCCGTGGTCGCGGCGAACCCCGCCAAACTGGCCGATGTGCACGCGCACCGTGAGCCCTTCAAGCGGCTCGGTGAGCGCCTCCACCCGCACGAGTACCCGCGCTGGCCGCACGCCGCCGAGGTGTTCGCCGTGGCGCGGGGCGAGAAGGAGGCGCGGTCCTTCGACAGCCGCGTCGAGGAACTGCTCGACGAGTTCGACGTCCTCGGTGCGGTACGGCTGCTGAAGTCCGCTCCCGGCAAGCTGTTCCGCTCCCTGGACCTCCTGCTGCGCATCGCCGCCGACCAGGAGCAGCGGGACGCGGTGGTGGCCGCCGCGGTGCGGGTCGCCCCCGAGGTCTCCGGTCGGCTCGTGCTCTCGGTCCGCGAGCACTTCCAGAACCGGGAGCGGGAGACCGACGAACCCCGGGTCTTCGTCAACCGCCGGGGCCGCGGCTGGGTCGCCCCCGACGTCCGGCCGCCGGTCCCCGCCGCCGACCGCGATTCTCTGATCGCCGCCCTCGACGCCGAGATGCGCCGCAGGCTCCCGACGCCGGACCGGCTGCTGCTCGGCCCCGACGTCCTCGACGTGGCGCTCCCGCTCAGCGGCAGGGCGACCGCGGCCGGGCTCGGCGTACTGCCGCGAGGGTCGCTCTCGGCAGTCGACGGCGAACAGCTGCGTTTCTTCGTGTACTGGAAGGAGACCGGGCACCGGACCGACTACGACCTCTCCGCGCTGCTTCTCCACGCCGACTACAGCACCGACTCCTGGCTCTCCTACACGTCTCTCACGGCTGTCGGGGGCGAGCACTCGGGCGATGTCACCGAGGCTCCCGACGGGGCCTCGGAATTCATCGGCCTGTCCCTGGACCGGGTGCGCAGCAGCTTCATCGTTCCGCAGGTCAACATCTACGCCGGCGAGGGCTTCGAGGAGGTCGAGGAGTCGTTCTTCGGTTTCATGCTGCGCGACGGTGAGCAGCGGGGCCGGCCGTTCGAGCCGCGCACGGTACGCATGAAGTCGGAGCTTCGCGGAGTGGGCCGAGTGGCGCTGCCCCTGGTGTTCCGGCGCGAGGACGACGGCCGGTGGCGCGCGAAGTGGCTGCACCTGTACCTGAAGGGCATCTCGTCGGCCAACCGGGTCGAGGAGAACCAGGTCTCGGTGTCCAAGGTGGTGCGCGCCGTCGTGGAGCGCGAATATCTGACGGTGCGTTACCTGATCGACCTGATGTCCGGCGACACCACGGCCGTGGAACTGTGGGACGGCGGGCCGGTCCCGGACGAACCCGTGACGTACATCGGTCTCGAACGTCCCGAGGGGCTGCACCCGGAGTCCCGGGTCATCACCCTCGAAAATCTGCGCGACCTGATCCCGGGCTGAGTGCTAGCGTTACCCACGGCGAGGCCATGAAGGGGCTTCCTTCTCAACTCCTTTCCTGAAACAAGTCCTTTCGCTTCCCTCGCCCTCGACGTCGCTCCGGGCGGTGCCCGCGCTCACCGCGCGGGTGCCGCCCGAGCCGTTTTCACGCCTGTTCCGCGCAGCCGTGGTCGAGGGGTACCACCCACTGGTAGCCGTCAGAGCGTGCTCCAGAGCCGGGGCACCTGTCTGCCCGCATGCGGCGAAGCGCGTCGAGGCGAACCCTGACGTGAGACCGAGGGACCGGAGGCGGTGACGAGGCCGGGGCGCTGCCACCGTCCTCGCACACGGCCCGATCGACCTGGAGCCGATCGAAGTCCTGACGGCCTTCCGCAAGGCCCGATGCGGCCCTGATCGAATGAGTCGATCGCCGCGGTCGTCCTCACCCCGGAGCGACAGCGCCGGAAAAGCTCACGGAATCAGGAATTCCAGCTCGGGCCGGTCCCACGCCACCGCGGGTGGGTTCGCAGAGGCGGTCCCGGTGAACAGCGCGCCCACCCTGCGGTAAAAGCCCTCGGCCGGAGGATGGGACACCACGCGGACGCGGTCCAGCCCCGCCGCCCGCGCCTCCGCCCTCATATGCTCGACCAGCAGCCGCCCGATGCCGCGTCCCTGCGCCCGGTCGGCGACGAAGAGCAGGTCCAGTTCCGGCGGCACGAGGACCAGCGAGTAGAAGCCGAGCACCCGGCCCGCGGGATCATCGGTGTCGACGGCCACGAAGACCTCATGGGCTTCGATGTAGTCGGGCCCGACACGGTAGCCTGCGACCATCGCCGCGTACCGGCCCTCATAGGCGCGCGAGCCGCGCACGAGCCGCGTGAGCTGCTTGGCGTCCCGGGCGACGGCCCGTCGTACGGCGGTCCCACCACGCACAGGCGTACCACTCGACTTCATGAGGAGAGTATGACGCATCCGCGAGTTCGTCAGCGCCCACCGGGCCCGCCGCAGCCGCTGCCACGGCCACCGCAGAACCCACGTCCAGCACGTCCTGACCTGCATCGACATCGGAGGCCGAACCGGGGCCCGAGCCGGACAGGCGGCGCCGCCCGCGCCGCCCTCGTCCTCGACGGCCGGTGGGAATGATCTCCGTTGAGAATCCCTTGCCGCCTGTCCCGTTCTTCCCAGGGCTCGGCGGACGGGCCGGCTAGCGCGTCACGCGGTGGCGGAGGTAAACGACTCCCGAGTCGAAGGTGCGGGTCTCGACGAGTTCGAGATCCACCCGGCGCTCGCGTCGGGGAAAGAACGGAATGCCACCACCGATCAGCACCGGGTAGACGATGGCCCGGTACTCGTCGATCAGACCCGACGCGGCCGCCTCGGCGGCGAGAGTCGCGCCGCCGATCGCGATGTCGCCCTCCCCCGGCTCGGCCCGCAACCGCTCGATCTCCTCCGCCAGACCGCTCGAGGCCAGGCGGGCGTTGCCCTGCACCGCCGAGAGCGTGGTGGAGAACACCACCTTGGGGAGCGGATTCCAGAGCGCGGCCCACTCGAGCTCCGAGTCGTCGAGTGGGGGATCCCGGTCGACGGTCTCCCAGTACAGCATCGTCTCGTACAGCCGTCGTCCCAAAAGGTGGACGCCGACCTCCCGGATCTCGTCGATCCAGAAGCGGAAGACCTCCTCGTCGGGCACCGTCCAGTCGATGCCGCCGTCCGGCCCGACGATGTAGCCGTCGAGCGAGACGCTCATCGAGTAGGTCACATCGCGCATCAAAAGTCCTCCTCGGTAACGGGTTCGACAGTACGACCGCCGGACACCGCAGGACTCATCGCGGCGCGCAGGATTTCTTGGGCGGAGTCACCTCACGAGATCACTTCCTTGAGGAAATCTCATGTCTCCGGAGCTTTTGGACCTGCTCGGGAGCGGGTCCGGTCGCCACGGCGCAGGTCCTCGTCGGCTGGTCCCGCCCGGGCCGTTCCCGGCCTGAGCGGCCTTTGTCTCCTTCGCCGGTGCCTCCCCGATTCCCGCCTCCTCCGGGCTGACCGACCGCCACCGGATCAGCCGCCGGGTAACGGGACGGAACCTGGTCGAGGATCCTCACTCGGCTCGTTCCCCCGGCCCTCTGGCCGGTCGCCCCCGGCCCGCCGGCCATGACGGCACCGGCAGCAGATCCCGCGCCAGGGCTCCTGTTCGCAATCCACCGACCACACGGACGGAAAGGGAGCAGCCGGTCGGACCGTCCGTGTGGTGGCCGTCGGTGTGATCGCCGCGGCCGCTTCCAGGTTCCGAACCGGAACTGTCAGCGCCGCCCGGTGAGCCCTGCCGAACCGGCGGCGGTCACTTCGAGCTGACCGGGTACGGCGGCCGGCAGCGCGGTGAGTGCTCCGGCGGGCGGGTTGAGGTTGACGGTGCCGGACCGAACCTTGACCGTACTGACCACTCGGCTCTGCGTGTCGCCGATCAGCAGGCAGGAGTCGAAGGCCTCCTGACGGACGTGGATTCGAGGGCCGTTCGCGTCGGTCCAGAGGGTGCCGTCGGCGGCTTCTCCGTAGATGTAGGACCAGGTGTTGTTGGTGTTCAGGACGTGCGCCTCGCCACCGGGCGGGATGTTCCACCAGCCGCGCGTTCCCCAGCGTCCGTATTCGGCGCAGGTGTCGGGGCTGAAGAAGAGGATGGCGGTGGAGACGGTCAAGTGGTACCGGTTTCGGATGCGAAGTTCCATGATCAGTGCTCTTCTTCCTGGAACCGTATGCGGAGTGGCCTGAGGTCTACGGTCCCCTCGCCCGGGGGGAGTTCGTGGTTCGACGTGCCGTCGGCCTCGGCGGAGCGGGACGGCAGCGGGGCGGCGCCGAAGGCGGACGTCGGATCCGTCGGCCGCGGCTCGCCTCCCTCTCGCTCCTGGAACTGCTGCCGCAGCGGCCTGGGTTCGACGACCCCGTCGTCAGCCGGAAGCTGCTCGCTCGTCTGCGGAGCAGAGCCGCTGCCCCCCGAGGATTCGGCGTCCTGAGCCGCATGGAATGCCGCCCACAGGTCGGTGTCGGCCCGAGGTGACGATCCTTCGGTGTCGAAGCCGCTGGTGGGATCGGGCTGCTTTCGCAAGGCGTTGTCGCTCATCTTTCCTCCCTTTGTCCGTTGACCCGGGGGATGACAGAAGAGTGCGCGAGGGGACATGAGTCCCGTGCATCGAGTCCCGTTCATATTTCCCATTTACTACGATAGGCCCATTTGGGCGATTCGGCACCGGTTCGAACGGGGCAGGCTCCACTGGAGTGCAAACACGACAGGCGGACGAGGCCCTTACGGCAGCAGGGGACGACGGCGAGGCCCTGCCGCGCGCGGCCCGCTCGACGAGGCCCGCGGCCTCATCGAGCGGGCCGCGCGCCAACGCCCGCCATGGCGGCGCCTGTTCGCTCTGCTGAAGCGCACCGGGGCTGATCAGGGCTCCAGGTCGTGACTGTGAACTGAAATTCCGTCGTTCCGTGGTAGGAGCCGGTCCCGTATCCAGCGGGCGGAATGTACCCGTCTCACCGTGGAGTCGGCGGCGGCAGTGCCGGTCCACCCGTTCGGCGGTGGCGGGCTCGACCCGGGAGAGCGTCTTCCAGGACCGGCCGGGTCCGACGAACTCGGTCCCGCACCCGCCGACGCCATGTCGGACAGCCCTTTTCATCGTCCGGAGGCCAACAGGCGGACAGACATGAGCCGTTGTCCTCTCGCTGCGGGGCAGGGCGGCGCCCGGGCGACCGCTACAGCGGACCCCGGCTCGTCAGCTGCTTCAGCACCTCGGCCACCGGCGCCTTTCTCGCCCGCTCCAGAGCCGCGCCCACGGCTTCCAGATCGGTACGCACCCGGGCGTCCTCGGCTCCGGCCGGCTCCGCGAGTTCGCCCAGCAGGGCACGTCCCAGGTCGACGTCCTCGTCACCGACGACGGACCTCTCGTCCTCGAACAACTTCCCCGCGCGCTCGATCAGCGCAGCGGCCCGGCCGGCCAAGTGCTCGTCGGTGAACAGAACAGAAGCGACGGGCAGTTCGACCCGTTCGATGAGGGCCATCCACTCGCGGCCGGCCTCGGTGCTCGCGAGCACTTCCTCACGGACCCGGCGCAGCGCGTCCACCTCGGTCTGCCGCTCGAGCAGTCGCGGACCGATCAGGTCGAAGGCGTAGACGCTTTGCTGGGCGAGGGCCAGCAGACCGGCTTTGGCGTCGCGCTTGATGAGAGTGGGGTCCGGCGGGTGGAAGGAGTCCTCCACCGTGTCGACCCGCGGGCCCGTCTCGAGGGTGAAGCCGTAGACCTTGTGCAGCGCGGGATTCGCGATGTGGCGGCTGTAGGCGTAGTCGCTCTGTACGCCGGTGGTGGCGTACAGAGCCCGGCCCGTCTGCGGCGTGTACGCCCGCCCGCGTACCGCCGCGATCGCGTCGACGACCCGTTGCCCGACCGTCGTGAAGCGGAGCAGGTCCTGGGGTGTGATGTACTCCCGATAACCCGGGACGCCGAGGGGCGCGCAGGTTCCGGTGGGCAGGCCCGTGAACCGCTGCGCCGGATCGCCGGTCTGGTTGTGGGCGTGCCCCCACGGATACAGGACGAGCTCCGAGAACGAGTGCACGTCCACGAAACTGCGGATGGGCTGCGTGTCCAGCAGGTACTTGACGTTACGGGTCTCCGGTTCGGAGAACGCGCCGGACCCGACGAAGACATCGCTGCAGGGACTGCAGGAGGTCTGCCCCTCGGTCACTCCCCAGAGGAGGTCCGCGTTGCGGTTGAGGTCGACCCCGTCGCACGGGGTCCCCGGGTTGTCGCGGAGGTTCTTGCGCCACATGTTGTCGACTGTCAGCACCTTGTCGCGGCCGTCGGGGTTGGAACAAGGCACGAACCAGAGGTCGAGGCTCTCCAGGATGAGTTCGACCTCCTGAGCCGTCCAGGTACGGCCGCCGTACACGACGTCAGTGCCCTTCAGGCAGCTCACGACGAGGTCCACGGCGAGTTCCACCAGGGCGTCCGGGTTCATCAACTCGCGTGCGTGGGTGCCGCCCACGAACAGGACACCTCGACGGTCTCCGCCCTCGCCGGCACGCAACCGCAGGGCGAACACCGGGCGGCCCCCGACGGAGGGCTCGGGCAGCCGGGTCCTCGTGCACAACTGGGGGAACCATGAGGCGAGCAGCGAGATCACGGAGTCGAGTTGGGGGACCGTTCGGTACATCACGTGCCTCCCGACCGCTCGATGCCCTGGACGCGCTCCTCCAGCCAGGACCTCACCGAGTCGTCCTGCTCCACCAGTTCGGCGGGAAGCGGCCGCACGGGCACCTGGGCGTGCAGACGGACTTCGTAGCCGCTCTCCAGCAGTCGCCGGCAGTCCTCCGCGTGGACGACCACCCGGACCTCGCCCTCCCGATCGGGGATCCGGTCCAGATCCAGGTCTGCGACGCCGAGGAGATCACGGTTCGTCGCACCGGGGTGGACCGTGGCGTCGAAACGCACCGTGGGGTTCTCACCTCCGGCGCCCTGGAACGGAGGCCGCTGTGGGCGTTCGGACGGTTCGTTCATGTCCGTCTCCCTCGATGCGTTCCCGTCCGTCAGCAGGACCGCTGAAACTCGGTGAACCCGGTCAAATGAGACTCGGCAAAGCCGGCCAAATCAGACAATTCGCCGCCACTGATGATACTGGGACAGGGCTGGTCCATTGTCAACTCCCGCACCGCAAGCGGCAGTCAGCACCTCCGGAACGGCTGAGGCGGTGTCGTGTTGCGGGCCCCTGCACCCGGTGCGACGGTGGACAGGAGGGCGTTGCCCAGACAGCGGCCCGGCAGGGACAGCCTGCAGGCGACAGCTCACGCCACCACGCGGCCGAACGGCGACCCACCGCCCCCGGCGGCCGGCACTGTGCGCGGGCGCGCGTCCGCTGGTCGGGGAAGCACGTAGAAAGCGGGAAATCCAATGGCGAACGGACCCTTCAACAGGCATGCCTCCGGCGAACAGCCGCCCCGATCCAATGAGGTCCCGTCGGGCCGGGGCGCGGAGTACACCGGCCGGTACGTGGTCCTCCTCGACCCGGGCAGCCAGGAGAGCGGGCTGAACGCGCTGCGTTCCGCGGCCGACATCGCGCTCGTGGAGCGGGTCAGCGGAGCCGGGACCACCAACATCGCCGAACTCCTCGAGAACCCCGACGTATCGGTGTACTTCGAAGAACTCGGCGCCGCCGTCGTCGAAGTGCGGGCCGACCAGCGCCACGCGCTGGTGACCGCGGCCGAGGCCGATCCGTCGATCATCGCGGCCGAACCGGAACGCGTGGTCTACACCTCGGTGATCACCGCCCCACAGCAGGCACCGGCCGAGTTCTTCCCTGCCTACCGCAGCGACGAGGAAACGGTCGAGCGTCACACCAAGGCCGAAATGGCCGTCGCCCAGGGCCCCGCTCTCGACGAGCAGAAGTGGACGTGGGGCCTCCAGGCGACCCGGGCCAGCCTGACCAGCCTGACCGGACGCGGTGTGAAGATCGCCGTCCTTGACACCGGCGTGGACACCGGCCACCCGGACCTCGTCGGACGGATCGAGGACACGGCTTCCTTCGTACCCGGCGAGACCGTCGAGGACGGCCACGGCCACGGCACGCACTGCATCGGCACCGCCGCCGGCCCGGCCGGCCCTCGGCAGGGACCCCGCTACGGCGTGGCGACCGAGGCCGGGATACTCGCCGGAAAGGTGCTCAGCAATGCGGGCAGCGGCGCCGACGGCCAGATCCTGGCGGGCATGGCATGGGCCGTCGCCCACGGCGCACGGGTGATCTCCATGTCGCTCGGCGCTCCCGTCCGGCCGGGTGAGCTCTTTCCCCAGACGTACGAGCAGTTGGCCCTGCGCACGCTTCAGCGGGGGACACTGATCGTCGCCGCGGCGGGCAACGAGAGCCGGCGTCCTCAATCCGTCAAGCCCGTCGGCCGACCCGCCAACTGCCCCTCCATCCTCGCGGTGGCCTCGCTCGACCAGTCACTCACGACATCGTTCTTCTCCTGCGGCGCCATCAACGGCGCGGGCGGCGAGATCGACATCGCCGCGCCCGGCAGGGACGTGCACTCGGCCGCTCCCGGCGGCGGGTACCAGTCGATGTCGGGTACCAGCATGGCCACGCCGCACGTCGCGGGTGTCGTCGCACTGCTCGCCGAGGCCAACCCCAAAGCCCGCGCGGCCGACCTCAGGACCAGTCTCCTGTCCGGTGCTTTCCCGCTGACGCAACCCGTCGAGGACGTCGGATCGGGTCTGCTCCAGGCCCCGTGAACGGGTCTTCGCAGTCCGAACCGGTCGGAGTCATCCTCGCGGTCGACCCCGACCGGTTCGCGGAGGTGGTCGAGGCCTCGCGACGGGCCGGGCTGACCGTCACGGGCGAGCAACCGATTCTCGGCACGCTGTCCGGAACCATCCCCGAGGACCGGATCCCGGCTCTGCGGGAGGTCGCCGGAGTCGAAGCAGTGGACCGGGACCGCACCATCCGCCTCCCCCCGCCCGACTCCCCGGTCCAGTGACTGATCGTTTCGGAATGATCTGCGCGGGCGCCGAAGGCAGACGATCGAGCAGGCGGGTTCGAGCAGGCCCTGGTGAAGGCCGACGCGTCGCTCACGGCTTGCCACGGGGGCGTCCTCGCCGTCCGCGAACCGGTGGGGCCGCATCCGGCAGCGGCACGAGCCGGGTACCGCCGTACCGGTTTCCGCCGGTGGACATGACGGCGAGCGGAGTTCCGTCGCGGTGCACGACGAGGAGCCAGTCGCCTTCGCCGGAGCAGCCCGCGCACTGTCGGCACACCCTGCGACAGCAGCGTGCCCCCGCGCACGGCTTCGATGCCGGGACTTCAGCACACCCGAGGGAACCGACCACGACATGACCCCATGTGGCACCTGCGGAAGGGAAAGGCCATGACACTCACCCACAACGAGGCGGTCACGAGCGAGGCAGCGGGAGCAGCCCCCTTCTACTGCGCGCAACCCCCGGTGACCGAACCGGTTCTGCGCCCGGATCTCAGCCCCGGCCGGCTCAGTGCCATACTCCTGGGCCGGACCAAGTGGGTGAACGGCACGGTACTGCGCTACTGCTTCCTCGACGAGGCCGACCGCGCACCCGCCGAGCAGCTCGACGAGGTACGCCGGGCTTTCCAGGACTGGAAGGACATCGGCATCGGGCTGGAATTCCGCGAGGTGGACCGGCCCCCGGAGTCCGAGATCCGCATCGGCTTCCGTCAGGGCGACGGCTCCTGGTCCTACGTGGGCCGGGACGCGCTGGGCATCAGTACGCGCGAGCGCACGATGAACTTCGGCTGGGACCTGACCAGCCCGCACGGCAAGGCCACCGCCAGGCACGAGATCGGGCACGCGCTCGGCTTCGCCCACGAACACCAGAACCCGTTCGCGGGTATCAAGTGGGACGAGGAGAAGGTCTACACCACACTCGCCGGCCCTCCGAACCACTGGCCTCGGGAGCAGACCTTCCACAACATCCTGCGCAAGCTCTCCACCAGCGAGGTCGAAGGATCCGACTGGGACCCGGAATCCATCATGGAGTACCCCTTCCCTCCCGGCCTGATCCTCCGACCGGAGAAGTACCACCGGGACGGCATACCGGACCCCCTGGTCATCTCCGCGCAGGACAGGAAGTACGTCAAACGGTGGTACCCACCCCTGAAGGACAAGCCGACCGACATCCGCCCGTTCCAGTCGGTCGAGTTGGACCTCGCCGCCGGTGAGCAGTCGGACTTCGCCATCGTCCCGTCGGAGACGCGGATGTACGAGATCGGCACGCTCGGGGACAGCGACGTCGTCATGGTGCTGTTCGAGGAGATCGACGGTGAACTGCGCTACTTCACCGCCGAGGACGACAGTGGCGCGGACAGCAACGCCCGTCTGAAGGTCAGGCTCTTCGAAGGACGTCGCTATGTGCTCCGCACCCGGCTCTACTCGGCCTGGGGCCCCGGGAGGGCCGCGCTCATGCTCTGGTGACCGGGTGGCAAAGCTTCCTCCGATTCCCCGTCTTCCCCTCTCCTCCCGCCCCGCCACCGGGCGCCCGCCACTCCACAGCCGACCACCACCATCCCCGCCACCACACCAGCCGCGATCACCCGTCCCGCCCCGAACTCCGGCCCGGACATCGGAACCAGCGCGGCGGTCACCACGACCCCGGCCCCCGCGCACGCTCCAACAGCCTCTCCCCATACCCGCGCAGCCCCGCGCCCCCACCTCCACGGCCATGTCTCACTCGTCACCAGATACGCGACCGACAGCACCACCACACCGGCCGCCTCCCACCACGCCGGATCCCCGAGCGCCGCGATCACCACCACACCGCTCGCCAGTACGGTCGTCCGGTGCCGCAGCAGGACGTGGGACCAGCGCGCCGACTCCAGCGACGGCCGCCGGTCCACCGCCGGCGCCGCCCACACCGCGAAGACGACCGCGCATCCGAACAGCACCGCCCCGCGCGCCCCGCCCACCGCCGCCCACGGCCGCCACGCCACCACGACGGCCGCCACCCCGAGCACCCGCACCGGCACGGTCCCGGCCCAGTACCGCGCGTACTCCCGGAAGGCCACCCGCGCGTCGGGCACCCCCGTCGCACTCACCCCCGCCCCCCGATCCGCCCCGACAGCAACGGCGCCAACGCCAGATCCAACGACTCACCCACGACGTGCCGCAGCACCGGCACCCCGCTGTCCCGCAGGGCGAACCGCATCGCGTCCCGGTCCGCATGCCACAGCCGCAGTCCCAACTCGCCCGCCGCGTCCCCGGTCCCGACGTACGGATCCCCGCTCGGGATCTCCACGACGACCGGCCGACGGCCCCGCCCCTGCAGATCCCGCAGCACCTTCAGCATCCGTGCGTCGCTCAACGGAGTGAACACGTACACCAGAGCCCCCTGCGGCAGCGCGGGCGGCGGCACCCGTTCGAGCCCGGGCCCGTCGAACCGCCGGTCCTTGCGGACGTCGAGGACGCTTTCGACGATGCGGTAGAACGCCGCGTCCCCGGTCCCCGGTGTCAGCCACCGCGTGGTGCCCCCGGTCGAGACGACCCCCACCCGGTCGTGGGTACGCAGATACGCCCGGGCGAGCCCGGTGGCGGCCCGCACCGTCTCGTCCAGGGACGAGACCCCGGTCACCGGGTCGACGACGTCCCCGAACGCGTCGAGCAGCATCACCGTGTCGGCGGCCCGCTCGGCCGCGAACCGGTGCAGCTGCACCGCCCCGCGCCGGGTCGTCGACGGCCAGTGGATGCGCCGCTGCCGTTCCCCGGGCACCCACGGCCCCACCCCGATGACCTCGACACCCTCTCCGGCCTGCGAGGAGGCGTGCTCGCCGAGTCGCTGCGGCAGCCGCACCGGGACCGGCGTGAACCGGGCCTGCGCGGCGTGCGGGAACACGGACACCTCGGCCGCCTCGACCCGCACGGTGCGGCGCACGAGGCCCCCGGCGTCATACACGTCGAGGTCCACCGGGCCGAGCGACCAGCGCCCCCAGCGCAACGCGGTGTGGCGCAGCGTCACCGTGGACGGGCCGACGACGACCTCGTCGAGCCGCAGGCCCGGGCCGAGGGTGACGCCGGGGTCGAGGCGGACGGCGCCGCCGTCGTGCGCCACCGAGACGCGGAGGGTGACGGTGTCGCCCTCGAAGCAGCGTCTCGGTCCGGCGCTCGCCGACGTCTCGACACGACGGACGTGGGCGCGCGGCAGCGCGAGCGCGAGCAGCACCAGCGGTGCCGCCGCGAGCGCGAGCAGCCACGCCCGGCCGGTGAGCAGGGCGGCGGACAGCGCGACCACGGCGACGGTCAGCAGGCGCAGTGTCCGCTCGCCGGGACGCGGTCCGCCGGGCGGCGGGGGCGGTGGCTGCGCCGGAGAGGTGCGCCCCTCCAGGGCGCGGACCACCGCGGCACTCGGCCGCCGCGCGGGCACGGTCACGACGGCAGGGCGGCCGTACGCCGCGTGGACGGCGTGCCGACGCTGTCGACGATCTCCCGCAGCACGTCGTCCGTGGACATCTCACGCACCCACAACTCCGGCCGCAACGACACCCGGTGGGCCAGAGCGGGCACCGCGAGGTTCTTGACGTCCTCCGGAACGACATAGTCCCGGCCGTCCAGCACGGCCCGTGCGCGCGCGAGTTGCATCAGGGCGAGACCGCCGCGCGGCGAGGCGCCGATGCTGATCTGGGGGTGGTCGCGGGTCGCGCCGACGAGGGCGACGGCGTACTCCAGCAGGTCGTCGTCGATCTCCACACGTTCCACGGCGGCCCGCCACGCCATGACGTCGGCCGGTCCCGCGAGCGTGTCGAGCGCGGCCTCGGGTGCGGCCCGGTCGATCCGGGCCCGCAGCATCGCCAGCTCCTCCCGGGCGGCCAGGTAACCCATCCGCACGCGCAGCTGGAACCGGTCGAGCTGAGCCTCGGGCAGGGAGTAAGTGCCCTCGTACTCCACCGGGTTGGCGGTCGCGATCACCAGGAACGGGTCGGCGAGCGGCCGGGTCCCGCCGTCCACGGTCACCTGCGACTCGGCCATCGCCTCGAGCAGTGCGGCCTGTGTCTTGGGCGGTGTCCGGTTGATCTCGTCGGCGAGCAGGAGGTGCGTGAAGACCGGGCCGGGGTGGAACACCATCTCGCCGGTGCGCCGGTCGTACAGCGGCGTTCCGGTGACGTCCGACGGCAGCAGGTCGGGCGTGAACTGGATCCGGCGGAAGTCCAGGCCGAGCGTGGTGGCGAAGGACCGCGCGAGGAGCGTCTTGCCGAGCCCCGGCAGGTCCTCGACGAGGACGTGCCCGCCGGCCAGCACGGCCAGCATCACGAGTTCGAGGGCGTCCGACTTGCCGACGACGGCACGGCCGATCTCGCGCAGTACGGCACCGGCCTGCTCGCCGACCTGCCCGGCGGTGCGGGGCTGCGGCGTGGAGGGACTCGTCACGTGGTTTCTTCCTCACGGGTACGGGGGGGTACGTGTGCGGGGTGCGCCGAGTGCCTCGAGCCGGTCGACGAGACGGCGCAGCACGTCCAGGGGAACGTCGCCGTCGGGTCCGGTCCGGGGCGGCTCGTGCTCCAGCCACGGCCACAGCTCGGGCCCGATCAACTCGGCGGCGCGCCGAGGCTGGTGGTCGAGCGAGACATGATGGTGCTCGGCGAGCGCGGCGGCGAACAGGCGGCGCAGTTCGGGCCGGAGCACCGCGCGGTAGTAGAGGGCGCCGTCGGGTCCCGTGGCGGTCCCCACGTTCCGTCGCCACTCACCCATGCCCGGTGCTCGCGTCCCCAACAACCTTGCCTCGCCCCGCCGTCCGGAGTCGAAGGCGCCCGCCCCTGCGACGTACCGGGCGACGACCAGCGCCGCGACGACGAGCACGGTCACCACGGCGCCGGCCGCCTCGGGTCCGTCGAGGAGCAGGACGAGCAGGACACCGGTGCCGGCGACCGCGCAGCCGAGCAGGCCCAGCCGGCGCAGTGTGAGCATGTCCCGCTCCGGAGCCGGGGCCGTGAGCCGGTTCACCGCGCGGCCTCCCGGCCCTGGAGCAGCGAGGCGATCTCCTCCAGGGCGTCGGCCGCGGCCTCGCGGTGCGGGGCGCCCATCGGATGCGAGGAGTAACGGGCCTCGCGGAACAGCGCGGTGAGACGCGGCGCGGCCAAAGTCGGGGCGAGGCCCGCGTCGGCGGCACGGGTGAGCAGGTCGGAGGGGCTGTCGGAGGCGCGGCGCCGCACGCCGGACGCGGCGAGGGCGTCCTCCATCGCGGCGTAACAGGCGATGACGGCCGCCCGGGCGTCACCGGTGTCTGCCAGGGCCCGCCGGCCCGAGCGTACGGCGGACAGGAGCAGACGCGTGTCGTCGCCCTCCGTCGGGGCGCCCGCGAGACCGGGACGCGGCGGTACCGTCAGCCCGTACCGTCGCAGTCGCCGCACGACAACCACCGTGACGACCACGAGGACGACCGCGGCCAGCAGGCCGAGCAGGAGGTACAGCGGCACGGACGGTCCGCTCCCCGATCCCTCGCCGGGCGTCGGCCCGCTGAGGTCCGGCGGTGCGGGGGGCGGCTGCCGAAGGCCCTTCGGTGGGGTCGGCGGTGTGCTGTCGTGGTCGAACCGGTGCAGGA
This sequence comes from Streptomyces sp. NPDC059454, assembly GCF_042749965.1. Taxonomy (NCBI): domain Bacteria; kingdom Bacillati; phylum Actinomycetota; class Actinomycetes; order Kitasatosporales; family Streptomycetaceae; genus Streptomyces; species Streptomyces sp. NPDC059454. The sequence continues at coordinate 43,830 of NZ_JBHYVC010000014.1, forward strand.
CCAGGGCCAGGACACCGATGACGCCCGGCCCGGTGAGCAGCAGCGGCACGGCGGCCTGCCGCAGCCGCTCCTCGCCCTGCGGCAGTCCGGTGCGGCCGGCGCCGGCCCGGTGGCGAAGACGCCCGGTGGCGTACATGACCCCCACCACCCAGGCGACGGACGACCCGATCACGACCGGGCCCCAGTGGCCGAGCGGCCCCTTGCCGGAGTGCAGCAGCCCTTCGGCGGGCCGCAGCACGAGTGCGGCGACGGCCAGCGCCCCGACGACCCCGACGGCGACCACCGGCCCGGGCACCGCCCGGTGCCCTTCCCGCTCCTCTTGTTTCATCCCGTCCCCCGCTGAACGCGCCCTCCCCGAAGGTCGGTTCACCGCATCCTGCCACATGCCGAGCCACCCGCCACGGCACGGTTCGTGACTCCCGCTGAACAGACGCTCAACGGACGCCCCGCGTCCACTCCGCCGTCAGCCCGTCCGCGTCGGACGCGGAGAAGGACGGGTCCCGCACGCCGAGGGCCGCGTCGGCGGCCCGCAGATGGCGGGCGACCGGGCCGAAGGAGACCAGGCCGCTGCCACCGCCGGCCGACTCGCCTTCAGCGGCGGCGAGTTCGTCACGGGCGCGGCGCAAAACCTCCTGGTGTCCCACCGCCGCGGCGGTGCGGGCCAGGACGCACCAGAGCGCCTCCTGGAGGAGGTCGTGGGGTGGCCGGGGAACCGTCGTGAGTGCCTGCCGGGCCCGCTCGGCGGCGCCGGAGGAGGCCAGCAGCAGGGGGACGAGCCACGGCCGGTAGGGGCCGGCGTCGAGGCCGGCGAAGTCGTCGGGGTCGGGCAGGGTGTCGTCCCGCATGACCGGGACGAGCGCGACGAGGACGGCCGCTCCCCGGGTGAGTCCGGGCATGCCGTGGCCCGCGGTCTCCGCGAGGAGCTTCGCGTACCGGGGGCGGGCCGCCGTCCATCCGTCGGTCTCACAGGTACGCAGGGCCCGGTACCAGGAGGTGAACACCGCGGCGAGCGGCCGTTCGTCGCGGTGTGCCAGCCGGTCGACCTCCTCGGCCTCCGCGTCCGCCGCCGCGAGGTCACCGAGGCCGGCGAGGGCCTGGACGCGGACGAGGCGGCCCAGGACCTCGTGGCCGGGCAGTTGGTGGTCGACGGCCAGCCGGGTCAGTTCGGCGCCGAGAGCATCCCGGCGGGCGGCCGATCCGCAGGTGGCGAAGGACTGCATGAAGGCGCCGTTGAGGGCGAACGCGAGCACCGCGGGGTCACCGAGGCGGCGGGCGAGGCGGACGGCCTCCTCGGCGGCGCGTTCGGCGCGCAGCCGCCACGGTTCGGCGGCGGACGCGGCGGCCGCCCGGGGAAGCGGTGCGTCCGCGGCGGCGTCACCGCGTGACTCGACGGCGACGACCGACAGCAGCCGGGTCCGCAGCGCGGGCGGTCCGCCGGGGCCGAGCCGGGCGGCGGCGCGGGCGGCGGTCCGGACGAGTTCGCCGGCCTGGGCGGGGTCGTCGGCCCGGGTCCAAATCGCCGGGACGTCGTAGGAACCGATGATCCTCGCGGCCAGCTCCGTGTCTCCGGTCGTCTCGGCCGCGGCGACCAGTTCACGCCGGTGCTCACGTGCCTCTTGCAGGCCGGCGGCGCCGGTCACCGCGAGGTCGCGCAGCAGGCCGGCGGTGGCGTGCAGCCGGGCCCGGGACCGGGCGGGCACCGAGCGGTCCCACGCGGCGGCCGTGCGGTCCCAGACGCCGTCCACCGCCCCGGCCGGCTCGGTCGCGGAGCCGGTGGTGTCGCTGAGCAGGCGTGCCTCGGTACGCGCCAGGGCGGCTCCGGTGTCGGATCCGTATGCGCTGACGAGGGCCTGACGGGCGTGCCGCAGGGTCTCCAAGGCCTCGCCGCGACGGCCGGACCGGTCCAGGGCGGTCGCCAGCAGCACCCACCCGTCCTCCCGCCCCGGGTGCGCTGCGACGTGGGCCCGCAGATCGACGACGGCGTTCCGGGCGGCGCCGGTGGCCAGGAGCGCGTCGGCGCGACGCTCGACCGCGTCGAGGCGGAGCGCCTCCAGCCGGGCCTGTTCGGCGGCGGCCCACGCGGCGGCGGGGAAGTCGGCCAGGACCGGCCCGCGCCACTGGGCGAGCGCCTCGTCCCAGAGGGCGACCGCCGCGTGCGGTGGCGCCCCGGCGGCCCGCGCGGCCGTGTCCTCGAACCTCCAGGCGTCCACCGCCTCGCGTCCGGCGCGCAGAACGTATCCGGGGCCGTCGGTGACCAGCAGCCGCGACGGCTGCCGGGAAGGACGTCCGGGTTCCAGGGCGCGGCGCAGCCCCGCGACGAAGGTGCGGAGTGCGCCGATCGCGCCCGCCGGGGGTTCGTCCTCCCACAGGTCGGCCACGAGCCGACCGACCGGGACCACCCGGTTGCGGGCGATCAGCAACCGTCCGAGCACCTCCCGGTGGCGGGGCGCGCCGAGCGGCAGGGGCACGCCGTCAAAGTCCCGGGCGGCGACCGGTCCCAGCAGTCCGAACTCCACACCCACGGCACGGTCCCTTCGTGGGCGGCGTCGTCCCCGGGATGCCGCGTGGCCACTCATCGATCGCTGATCCGGAGCCCGCAGCCTGGGTGACGTCCCCGGACGACCCGGACCGCCGGGCCCGGAACGTCCACTCTGCCACGAGCCACAGGAGTCGCTGTGACACACCCGGGCATCCCCGGATTCACCGAGCACCGCGTACCGGTCGACGACGGCCTCACGCTGAACGCCGCCGTCGGCGGCAGCGGTGCTCCGGTCGTGCTGCTGCACGGTTTTCCGCAGACCCACCTGATGTGGCGGCACGTCGCCGCCGACCTCGCCGCCGACCACACCGTCATCTGCCCGGATCTGCGCGGTTACGGCGCCAGCGACAAGCCCTCCGAAAGCGGCCCTGAGGTCTACTCCAAGCGCACCATGGCCCGGGACGTGGTCCGCCTCGCCGCCGGGCTGGGTCACGACCGCTTCGCCCTGGCCGGCCACGACCGCGGCGCCCTCGTCGCCTTCCGCGCCGCGATGGACCACCCGGGCACCGTGTCCCGGGCGCTCTTCCTCGACGTCCTGCCGACCCTCGACATGTGGCACGCCCTGCACGGCGTGTCCGGCGCGGTCGGCTTCCACCTGTACCTGATGGCCCAGGCCCCGGGCCTGCCGGAACAGATGATCCAGGCGTCCGCCGACGCCTTCTTCGGCCACTTCCTCGACACCTGGACCACTACCCCGGACGCGATCCCCTCCGACGTGCGCGACCACTACCTCGCGGCGTCCGCGGCGGCTGTGCCCTCCATCGTCGCCGACTACCGCGCCTCGGCCGGCGTGGACGTGGACCACGACACCGCCGACCGGGAGGCGGGCAACCGGCTGGCCATGCCGGTCACCGTCCTCCAGCAGGACTGGGGCGCGGCACTCGGCTACCACGCCCAAGGGCTGTGGAGCGCCTGGGCCGGGGACCTGCGGCACCGCACGGTCTCCTGCGGCCACTTCATGGCCGAGGAGGACCCCGCGTTGGTCGCCGACGAGATCCGGGCCCTCGGCGGCCGCTGACGACCGCGGCCCCGCTCCCTCCCCCGGCCGGGACGGCGGGAGCGGGCACTGCGCCATCGTGCGTGGACGGCCCGTGGACGGGAATACCGACTGCGACCCGCAGGGGCCGCGCTCGTCGAGACGGTTGTCGCCGCGCGCCCCGGGCGACGATGTCCCCCAGCGCATCGCCCCGAAGTGGCCCCGGAAGGAGCCTGTGGTCCGGCCTGTCCGCCTGGACGGATCGGGCCACAGGGGCCGGGGCCGGACTTCCCCTTCGGCTGCTCCGGTGGCTGCTTGGCGGTCCCGAGATCGCTACGGTGGAGTGGCTGGGCGCACCATGCGTCGGCCCCCAGGCCGAAAGCGGCGGCTGTCGAATCGCCCATGTCCGCCTCCTGGTGCTGCTACGCCCGTTCATGACCCCACGCAGGGGAGATCGGTGGAGTACATGCGTCGGGCCGTGAATCCGAGGCCTCGCCAGGCGGACGGCCTCATTACGAGAGCCGGCGACCACCTGCGCCCCACCCGCGGTGTTCATGGGGAACCCGGTGGATCACGGAGAGCTGGGTGACTCGACCTCGATGAGGACGGCGGCCGTCTCAGGGGCGGGGAATGTTTCGCAGGTTGGCGCGGGCCAGGTCGAGCATCTTGCCGACGCCCCCGTCTAGCACGGTCCGGCCCGCAGCGAAGGCGAATCCCCTGACCTGGGCGGCCGAGATGTGCGGCGGGATCGACAGCGCGTTGGCGTCGGTCACCAGGTCGACCAGGAACGGTCCGTCGTGGGCGAGCGCCCGCTTGAGTCCCTCGACCACATCCCCGGGACGCTCGATGCGGATCGCCTCGATGCCCGCGCTGCGGGCGATCGCCGCGTAGTCCACCGGCTCGTGGTCGGTCCCGTGCTCGGGCAGTCTCTCGACCAGCATCTCCAGCTTCACCATGCCCAGGGAGGAGTTGTTGAAGACGATCGTCTTCACCGGCAGATCGTGCAGCTTCACCGTGAGCAGCTCACCCATGAGCATGCCCAGTCCACCGTCACCCGACATCGAGATCACCTGGCGGCCGGCGTAAGCGAACTGCGCGCCGATGGCGTGCGGCAGCGCGTTGGCCATCGTGCCGTGCAAGAACGAACCGATCACCCGGCGCCGCCCATTAGGGGTCAGATAGCGCGCCGCCCACACATTGGACATGCCGGTGTCCACGGTGAACACTGCCTCGTCAGCTGCGAGTTCGTCCAGGACCGAGGCCGCGTACTCAGGGTGGATCGGGGTGTGCAGCTCGACGTCGTGGGTGTAGGCGGAGACCACCTTCTCCAGCGACTTGGCATGCTTGTGCAGCATCCGGTCCAGATAGGTACGGTCCCGCTTCGCCTTGACCAACGGCAGCACGGCCCGCAGTGTCTCCCGGACGTCGCCGTGGACCCCGAGTTCGAGAAGAGTGCGACGGCCGAGGCGGCCGGCATCGTGGTCGATCTGCACGGTCCGCGCCTGCGGCAGGAAGTCGTTGTACGGGAAATCGGTGCCGAGCAGGACGACCAGGTCGGCCTCGTGCATCGCGTCGAAGCAGGCGCCGTATCCCAGCAGACCGCTCATGCCCACGTCGTACGGGTTGTCGAACTGGATCCACTCCTTGCCCCGCAGGGTGTGCCCGATGGGGGGCGGCGGCCTTCTCGGCGAGCGCCATGGCCTCGGCGTGCGCGTCCCGCACTCCCGCACCGCAGAACAGCATCACCTTCCGTGCCGCGTTCACCTTCTCGGCCAGCGCCCGAACCTGTGTGTCCGGCGCGACGACCCGGCCGCGCTCGGTGACCAGGTCGCTGATCCCCGTCGGGTGAGCCGCCTCGTCGTGCGCGACATCGCCCGGTATCACCAGGACCGACACCGCGCTGTTGCCGAGAGCCCGCTGCATGGCGATCCGCAGAACCCGGGGCAGCTGCCCGGGGGTGCTGATCATCTCGCAGTAGTCGCTGCAGTCGGTGAACAGCCGCTCCGGGTGCGTCTCCTGGAAGAAGCCGGTACCGATCTGGTGGGACGGGATGTGCGAGGCGAGTGCCAGCACGGGCGCACCGGAGCGGTGCGCGTCGTACAGCCCCTGGATCAGATGCGTGTTTCCGGGGCCGCAGCTTCCGGCACACACCGCGAGCCTGCCGGTCAGCTGTGCCTCCGCTGCCGCAGCGAAGGCGGCGGCCTCCTCGTTCCGTACATGCACCCACTCGATGCCGTCGGTACGGCGCACCGCGTCGACCACCGAGTTCAGGCTGTCACCCACCACGCCGTAGATCCGCTGCACGCCCGCCTGGCGCAGAATGTCCACCAGCTGCTGAGCCACGGCCAGATTCCGCATCGCCGGACTTCTCCCCTCAGGCTGCACGCCTGCCCCATACGACTCTCGACAGCCCCAACATAGTTGATGTATCCACTTTAGAGCCACGGGCTCCGGGCGAATGCGCGCTCCCGGACGCCATCGGCTTCCGGATGGACCACGACGGACCGATCCCGTGGCAACGATGCGCCCCGACCAGGCCAAGGGACCAGCCGATGAACATGACCGCGGCAGCCTGATCGTGTGGCGGTCCACAGGTGGGTGGAGTCGGCTTCTCCGCACACGGTGCGTTCGTGACGTGTGGCGGAGCACCGCTGGCGAACTCAGCCGAGCTGTGCCCTCAGCCACCGCCGGACATCAGGTGTGACCGGGTCGGTGATGTCCGCGAACTCGTCGTGCCGCTTGAGGAACTTGGCGACGTAGGGGCAGACCGGGACGATCCGCATTCCGGATGCGCGCACGTCGACGAGTGCCTGCTGGACCAGCTGCGGGCCCAGCCCTTGGCCGGCGAAGGCCTCGTCGACCTCGGTGTGGAAGAAGACACGCTGCACGCCCAGGTCACGGTAGGCGGTCAGACCGGCACGTCGGCCGTCGACCAGGATCTCGTACCGGCGATCGGCGTCCGCACGCTCGACGACCGTGGTGGTGGAGGACTCGCTCATGGTGTGCCTTTCGTAAGGGAGGTCAGTGGGTCGGTGGGTTCCGGCGCGGTGTGATAACGGCGTTCGGCAGGGCGGGTGCGGGAAGGCGGCCGCCGGGAAAGTCCTCGATGACGCCGAAACGGCCGGAGGAGGCCTCCCAGTCCTCGCGGGCCTTCACGATGTCCTCGTGGCTGCGGCCTATGAAGTTCCACCACATGACGATCTCCTCCCCGAAGGGAGGTCCTCCGAGGAGGACGGCCCGCGCCGGGGCGTCGGTCTCGTTCACCATCGTCAGGGTGTCCGCGCCGCGAGGGACGTAGCCGAGTTCGGCAGGCCGCAGCACCGTGTCGATCAGGCGGATGTCCCCGCTGTCCACGAGGAGGCCGTGCTCGAAAGCCGCGTCCACGGCGAGAGTGAGCGTCACGTGCGGTTCGACGACGATCTCGGCGCCGAGCAGCGGCGTGAAGGTCCCGACCGGGGAGGCCCTGCCGACGAGCGAGCCCAGGAAGACCCTGATCTCGGCCCCGTCGACCTGCGCGGGTTCGGGCACGTAGTGCTGGAAGTCCCGGGCGGTGTTGCGGTGTCCCTCAGGCAGCGCGACCCACAACTGGACGCCGTGGAGGACGGTGGTGTCCGGGGTGGAAACCTCCGAGTGGGCGATGCCGTGTCCGCCGGTCATGAGGTTCATCTCGCCGGGCCGGATCAGGGAGCGGGTGCCGAGGGTGTCGCGATGTTCGATCTCTCCGCTGAACAGCCAGCTCACCGTCTGCAGTCCGGTGTGTGGATGCGGGGGCATGTTCATGCCCCCCGAGACGGCGACCTGGTGCGGGCCGTAGTGGTCGGCGAAGCACCAGGCGCCGATGAGTGTGCGCGCCCGCTGGGGCAGCGTCCGCCGCACGCGCATCGCGCGTGGACCGCCGAGGGGGACCTCGCGCGCCGACAGGACATCGACCCGGGGCGCTCCGGCCGGCCGGCCGCCTTCGACGAGCGCGCCGCAGCGCAGCGCCGCGGCATCGGTTTCCGCATTGCTCACCGAGAGCACCTCCCACACAATTTGGTTGTCAGGTCAACTAGGATGCCACAGCGGCAGGCCGACGGCCACAGCATCCGCACGGACGCGGGCCACTCCGAGCACGGCCCGAAGGAGGCCCGACGTGAGCAACCAGACCCACGGCTCCCCACCCCGCAGGATCTCCATCGGCAAACAGAGCCCCCATGCCTTCCACGCCCTGCCACAGACCCCGGAGGCGGTCCGGGTAACAGCCCACGAACGCGCCACGGCCGCCTTCGGGACACTTGTTCCGCACCACCAGACCGCGCTTCACCATCCGGGCGACGTGATGGAACGTCCGGCTCTTCTCCGGCCCCAACACCCCGACCGTCTCCAGATGCCTCATCGATGACCGGCGGTGACGCCCATACGCCACTGCGATCGTCGCCGTCCGGGCATCTCGCTACGCAGCACAGCCTCCGCAACGCACGGTCCCGGCCCCGATCCGGGACCGGGAGAGATCATCAGCCTGCGCATTCCGCCCCGGACCGCCGGATGATCCAACGATCAACCGTCAGGAGGACCACCCTCGACTGTCCGCATGCCGACGGCTGATCGGCCCGGAAGACCGCGCACTGCTCCACCGGCCCTGGACACCCTGGTCCACATGCTCACCGGAGTGACCGTGTCCACCGCCGACGCGGAGTCGGCCTGGAGCCATGACGACCGGGCCGGCTCAGCCGGGGAGGCGGGTGAACTCGTTGCGGAGACGACTGATGAGCCCTTGAGCGTCGAGCGTGGCGTGTTCCACCCCGGCGACGGTGATGAGACTGCCGTCCGTCTTGCGTGCCGCGCAGACCCACTCGGCCCTGAGGGTGCCGTCATCAAGGACCGTGGTGTTCCAGAAGTGCTTCATCTCGGCGTGGGCGGCGAAGTGGGCACGGTAGAAGGCGGCGATGGCCGCACTGCCGTGCGCCGGCTCCGGGCCGATCTCGACGGTCGCGTCCGCCGCGAAGAGCGCCAGCGCTTCGTCCAGAGCCGCTTCGTCATGGACCGCCCGGTCGGACAGCCCCATGTAACGGTCCAGCGCGGTGGAGATCGTGGTCATGATGGTCGTCACACTCCTCTCGTCATGTCGGGGTGGGTTCTTGAACGATCGGCCGGACGGAGTCGTGAGCACCGTCAAGTGCTCCTCGGCACGGAAACCCGCGGAGGCCTGGAGCGGCTCCCCCATCGAGCCCGCGTACAGGTAGGCGGTGCCGGCGCCCGCGGCGAATCCCGAGCGGACCAGTTCCGTCGTGAATATACGCCCGTAGCCGTTCCGGCAATGGCGCGGAAGCGTCGCGATCTCGAAGAGACCAGTCACGTTCCCCGTCACCGCCGCCATGCCGGTGCCGACCGGCTCGCCGTCCAACTCCGCAAGGCAGGCCGCGCATCCGCCGGCCTTCGTCAGCGACGGACCGGCGAAGGCGCGGAACATCCCGTACGGCGCTTCTGACTCCTTCACCAACGTCCCAGCCCGCACGCCCGGTTCATCGGCGCCGACTGCCCGGACCCGCAGTGCGCCAGGGGTCGTTTCGTCAGGCAGGCCCTGTCCGGGCAAGCGGACCAGCAGCGGTTCGGGTGCCACGCGGGTGAGCCCGTGCCGCGCCGCCGCCTCGGTGACGAGCGGCCCCGGTTCTCCCCGGACCTGAGTGCCTCAGGGGAGATCCCGCAAAAGCTCCGAGTCCGCCAACCGTGCGCTGTCGTCGGGTCCGGCTCCGGGGCGGGGCAGACGGCCGCGTCCAGCGTGACGATCGGGGTACCGGTGATCGCCGGCACTTCGAGGGCGGTGGCGTACGTGAGGACGACCGGCTCCAAGGCGTCACTCATACGGCTGAACGAGGCCGAGGAACTGGGCCATCGATGGCACCCGGGAACTCGACGCGGCGTCCGATCGGGCGCCAACGGCTCCATCCGCGCCCACCGCGCAGCCGCCAACGACACGCCAGACCCATCCTGACCGGCGACGTGCGGGGCCGCATCCACCGCGACACGATCTAGTTGACATATAAACCACAGAGGTGTCATGGTTCACATATCAACTAGATCGGCGGAGGTGGTGTGGGCGCGGGACCTGGCCGGCGGGGAACTCACGCAGGTCGCCCGGGACGGAGGTCCCGCCCGCTCGTCACGAAGCACGCACCGCCACACCCGACACAACGAAAGCGTTGAGCGACGTGAACACGATGGATGTTTCGCAAATCGAGTTCGGTATCGACAGCTTTGGAGACCGGCCCCGAAACGACCGAGGCGTGATCGTCTCGCACGCGCAGGCGATCCGCGCCGCGGTGACCGAGGCGGTCCTTGCCGACGAGGTCGGTATCGACGTGGTCGCGTTGGGCGAGCACCACCGGCCCGAGTACGCGATCTCCAGCCCTGAGACAGTACTGGCGGGCATCGCGACAGCCACGAAGCGCATCCGGCTCGCCTCGGGCGTGACGGTGTTGTCCTCGGACGACCCGGTGCGGGTGTTCCAGCGGTTCGCCACGGTCGACGCGCTCTCCAACGGCCGCGCCGAGGTGATCCTCGGCCGCGGTTCCTTCACCGAGTCGTTCCCCCTGTTCGGGTACGACCTGAAGGACTACGAGGTGTTGTTCGAGGAGAAGATCGACCTCTTCCACCGGCTCCTGGACGAGAAGCCGGTCACCTGGGAGGGCACCACGCGTGCCGCCCTGCAGAATGCAGAGGTGTACCCGAAGACGGATTCGGGACGCCTCAGCACCTGGGTAGGGGTTGGCGGGACACCGCAGTCCGTGCTCCGCACCGCTCAGTACGGCTTCGGGCTCATGCTCGCCATCATCGGTGGCGCCCCTGACCGGTTCGCTCCCTACGTGGATCTGTACCGGCGTGCCGGCCAGGAGTTCGGCACGACCGCACAGCCGATCGGGATGCACTCGCCCGGCTTCGTCGCCTCCACGGACGAAGAGGCCAAGGAGCTCTTCCACCCCGGGTACAAGGAGATCCGCGACCGGATCGGGGCGCAGCGCGGCTGGCCGCCGCTCCGCCGGGAAGAATTCGACGCCGAGGTGAACCACGGGTCGCTGTACGTCGGCTCGGTCGAGACGGTCGCGGCCAAGATCGCTCATGCTGTCCGGGCACTGGACGCGGGCCGGTTCGACATGATCTACTCCGCCGCCGGCACCGTCTCGGCCTCCGCACGGCTGCGTTCGGTCGAGCTGTACGGCACCCAAGTCATCCCTCGGGTCCGCGAGCTCCTGGCCGAGCAGCCCGCGGCCACGGTGGGAGCGGCGCGATGACCACCCCCGTTACCACTATCGGGATCCTGGGAGCCGGAAAAGTCGGCACCGTCCTGGCGCGCCTGGCGGTCGCCTCCGGCTATCGGGTCCTGATCTCCGGGTCCGGCGATCCCTCCAAGATCGCGCTGACCACCAGAATCCTCACCCCCGGAGCGACCGCCGTGTGGCCGGCCCAGGCCGCGGATGCCGCCGACGTGGTGGTCCTGGCTCTCCCGCTCGGCAGACACCGCGACCTCCCGGTCCCGAGGCTGGAGGGAAAGCTGGTCATCGACGCGATGAACCACTGGTGGGAGGTCGATGGCCCCCGCGACGCGATCCTCCCGCCCGACGCCTCTTCGAGCGAAGCCGTTCAGCGGTTCCTGACGGGCGCCCGTGTGGTGAAAGCCCTCAATCACATGGGCTACCACGACCTCGAGGACGGGGCTCGTCCAGCAGGCGGTCTCGGGCGCAAGGCGATCGCGATCGCCGGTGACTCGCCCGAGGATCTGGACGTCGTGTCTGCGCTGATCGACACGCTCGGGTTCGACCCCCTCACCATCGGCGACCTCGCAGCGGGCGTCCGGCTCGAGCCCGGAACTCCTGCCTTCGGAGCCAATGTCGACGCCGACCGGCTTCACGTGCTTACCTCCGCCCCTGCTCCGGCAAGACTTCTTGAGCACTCGTAACAGAAGACCAGGAGCGCCTCGGCCGGACCGGGGAACTGTGGCCACGCCGTGACGCCCTCTGGAGAGAAGGCAATCAGATGACTCAAGGATTGACCGGCAGCACCGGTGCAACCGTGATGGTCAAGCTCGGTCTTTCCCACCCGATCAGCTCTTACACCATTGTTCGCGCCGACGAAACACCCGTCGGCACGGCCGACTTCGTCGTCATACCTGGTGCAAGCGAAGAACGAGTATTCTTTCATACCGAGGTGTGCCAGGAGTTCGGTGGACGTGATCTGGTTGCGCTGCTGGTGAGCAAGGCGCTCACGGACAGCATTCGCGAAAATGTCACCGTCGTGCCCTTGTGCCCGATGTTCGCTCGCCACCTGCGGGTGCATGGCGACGATTTTGTCGCGAACGGTGGCATGTTCCGCCAGCCGATACCTGACGACATAGGAGTGATCACGCGCGCCGCGCTCGGCGAAGTGTGAGGCCATCTCCCTGATGCATCGCCAATGTGCTGCGGTGAAGTGTCGCCGGGAACGGCCTCGCACCACGGCGGATGCGGCGCTGATGTCATAGCACGGAGATTGCACCTACGCATGGAGGACGAATGCGGCCCATCATTCCCGACTATCTGGCCGAGGTACTGGGAGATGTGGAGTCGGACACGTCCGGGGAGACGGCGGGATACATCCCCGAGCTCGCGGCAGCGGACCCCGAGCGCCTCGGCGCGGCCTTCGCCATGAGTGACGGAGAGGTCTACGGTGCCGGTGACATCGATATCGAGTTCACCATCCAATCGATCTCCAAGCCGTTCGTATATGCACTGGCCCTGTCTGATCGCGGATTCGACCCTGTGCTCGCCAAAGTCGGTGTCGAGCCGTCCGGGGAGGCGTTCAACCAGATCTCACTCGAAAGCGATACCGGGCGCCCCCTCAATCCCATGATCAACGCCGGCGCGATCACTGTTCATTCGCTGGTCGGCGCGAAGGACCTGAATCCGACAGAGCGTGTGGAACGCGTGCTCCACGGCCTCTCGGCGTTCGCCGGCCGCCGGTTGAAGGTGGATGAGGCGGTATGCGTGTCAGAGATGGAGCACGCGCACCGCAACCTCGCCATTGCCCACATGCTCCGCAGTCACAACATCCTCACCAAGGACGCAAGGGCCGTCGTCGACGGCTACACCCGCCAGTGTTCCGTGCTCGTCACCACGCGAGATCTGGCCATGATGGCCGCGACGTTGGCCAACCGAGGGATGAATCCCCTCTCGGGTGAGCAGGTGGTGCCGGAACCGGTGGTGCGTCAGGTGCTGAGCGTCATGTTCAGCTGTGGAATGTACGACGCCGCTGGTGACTGGGCGACCCAGGTCGGTATTCCGGCAAAGAGCGGAGTGGCCGGAGGCCTGATCGGCGCGCTCCCCGGACAGATCGGCATTGCCACGTTCTCACCACGACTGGATGCTCACGGGAACAGCGTTCGCGGGGTGTCGCTGTTCGAACGATTCTCTTCGGACATGGGTCTGCATGTGATGGAGGTCCCCGCCGCCGCGCGTGCCGTCGTGCGGTCCCACCATGTCGTTGGCAGCGGACCGAACGCGCTCCGGATCCTGCAACTGCAAGGTGGCATCGGCTTTGCCGGAGCCGAGAGAGTTGTGCGGGAAGCCATGAACATTTCACCTTCGGGCGTCAGGGTGGCTCTGGACCTGACAAGGGTCCATTCGATCGACGACGTGGCACGGCGCATGCTGCTGGAGGTCGCGCGCCGACTGACGCTGGACGGTCACGAGGTCCACCTCGTCGACCCGGAATCGATCATGCCCGACCCCGACCCCGGCGATGGTGGCCGGGTCACAGTCGTAGACAACGTGGATCAAGCTGTGATTCCGCCGCGGGGCGGCTCAGCACAGGAGCCAACCGGAGGCGGAACGGCGAATCCCCTGACCCGCCTCCGATAACGCAAAGTTCTCACACACAGATATGGGCCGACGTTCGTTTCGTCGGCCAGAAGGGAAAGAAATCATGGGTTACATCACCGTCGGCACGGAGAACAGTACGCCGGTCGAGCTCTACTACGAGGATCAGGGTTCCGGGCAGCCGGTCGTCCTGATCCACGGCTACCCGCTCAACGGACACAGCTGGGAACGTCAGACGCGCGAGTTGTTGGCCCAGGGCTACCGGGTCATCACCTATGACCGTCGTGGCTTCGGCCAGTCGTCGAAGGTGAACTCCGGTTACGACTACGACACCTTCGCCGCTGACCTGAACACGGTCCTTGAGACCCTCGACCTTCAGGATGTCGTCCTTGTCGGCTTCTCGATGGGCACCGGGGAACTCGCCCGCTACGTGAGCCGCTACGGTCATGAGCGTGTCGCGAAGCTCGCCTTCCTCGCCTCGCTCGAGCCGTTTCTCGTCGCCCGCGACGACAACCCCGACGGGGTGCCGCAGGAGGTCTTCGACGGCATCGCCGCGACCGCAAAGGCGGATCGGTACGCCTGGTACAGGCAGTTCTACGCGGACTTCTACAACCTCGACGAGAACCTTGGCACCCGTATCAGCGAGGAGGTCGTGACCGGTAGCTGGAACGTCGCGATCCGCAGCGCTCCAGTGGCTGCGTACGCTGTGGTACCGGCATGGATCGAGGACTTCCGCGCCGACGTCGAGGCGGTCCGCGCGAGCGGCAAGCCCGCACTGATCCTGCACGGAACAAAGGACAACATCCTCCCGATCGACGCCACCGGGCGCCGATTCCACAAGGCGCTCCCCGAGGCCGACTATGTCGAGGTCGAGGGAGCGCCGCACGGTCTGCTCTGGACCCACGCCGACGAGGTCAACACCGCGTTGCGCGATTTCCTCTCGAAGTGACGGTGGATGACCGGCTGTTCCCCTGACGGCTTCCCATGACGCGGAACCGCGTCATCGCCGCCGAGGGGCGTATGTGGCGCCGAACTGATGTCGAGGCGCCACATACGCCCCTCGAACGCGGGAGGGATACGACATGCCGTGGAGCACTCGTCGGCTCGCCGGGCCGACGGACTTCCCTGCCGGATTCGTGTCCGTGGCAGCTCGGCTGTCCGAGGCCGACAGCTCGACTCGATGACGCAGTCCGAGCAGGGCTGGGCGGTCGGCACGGGGCTGCCGAACGCGAGCTTGACCGCGGTCGGCAACGAGAGCGTTCACGGAGCGTTTTCGGCGAGGCGTGCCGCCTTGCCGGCATCCACGGCCCGCTCGTCCTGCCAGGTGCTGATGAAGGTCCTGTTGATCGGTTTCTGCTCCGGGAACACATCCTGCAGCCCTTGGAGAAGAAGGCCGCCGCGCTCCTCCAGGACGGTTGTCATCGGGGCACGCCAGGCAACCCGGCGCAATAAACCCGCTACGCGATCGACCCGACACCTTGCGCCACTGTGCGGACGCCAAGGGGATTCGCCCCGGGCCGACCACGGGCCGAACGGCGAATCCCCTTCGGCGGGCGCCGGGTTCGCCACGGCGGGCATGCCGATCGCGAGGGTCGCCGCCGTGGGGGCGGCGACCCGGGACCACCGGCGATGTCTTCGTGGAGGGGCGGGGAAGCCGCACCTCAGGTCTTCATCGATTCACCCTTTCGTTCGTGGCAGGTTCTGTCAGGTGCGGGTCCAGCGTTGGTTGTTGCCGTTCGAGCAGGAGTAGAGCTGGATCAGGGTGCCGTTGGCGGTGCCGCTCCCGGCGGCGTCGAGGCAGAGGCCGGACTGGACGCCGACGATGGATCCGTCGGAGTTGAGGCGCCACTTCTGGTTGTCGCCGCCCCAGCAGCTGTAGATCTGGACCTTGGCGCCGTTGCCGGTGCCGGCGGCGTCCAGGCACTTGTCGCCGTAGACCCTGAGCTCACCGGCGTCGGTGTACGTCCACTGCTGGTTGGTGTTGCTGTGGCAGTCCCAGAGCTGGAGCTGGGTGCCGTCGGTGGTGCCGGCGTTGGGCACGTCCAGGCAGCGGCCCGAGCCGACGCCCTTGATCTGTCCGCCGGTCGGAGGGGGCGTGGTGGTGCCGCCGTTGAGCGCGTTGAGGACGGCGGTGTAAGCGGACTTCTTGCTGCCGTCGTTGTTGAACAGCAGCGGAGTGTCCCCCGCTCGCCAGGAGTCGCTGTCGCGCACGCCCCAGACGGTGATGCCGAGGCAGCGCGGGACGGCCAGGCAGTCGTTGACCACGTTGGCGTAGGTCGTGGGCGAGGCGCCCTGGATGTCGAGTTCGGTGACGGCCACGTCGACGCCGAGGGCGGCGAAGTTCTGCAGGGTGGTGCGGAAGTTGCTGTTGTAGGGGCTGCCGCTGTTGAAGTGCGCCTGGAAGCCGACGCAGTCGATCGGCACGCCGCGCTGCTTGAAGTCCCGCACCATGTTGTACATGGCCTGGGTCTTGGCCCAGGTCCAGTTCTCGACGTTGTAGTCGTTGTAGCAGAGCTTGGCGGACGGGTCGGCGGCGCGCGCGGCGCGGAAGGCGACCTCGATCCAGTCGTTGCCGGTGCGCTGCAGGTTGGAGTCGCGCCGGGCTCCCGAACTTCCGTCGGCGAACGCCTCGTTCACGACGTCCCACTGCGCGATCTTGCCCTTGTAGTGGTTCATCACGCCGTTGATGTGGTCGATCATCGCCTGGCGCAGCGCGCTGCCGCTGAGGTTCTGCATCCAGCCGGGCTGCTGGGAGTGCCAGGCCAGGGTGTGGCCGCGCACCTGCTTGCCGTTCTGCACCGCCCAGTTGTAGACGCGGTCGGCGGCGGTGAAGTTGAACTGGCCCCGCTGCGGTTCGGTGGCGTCGATCTTCATCTCGTTCTCGGCCGTCACCGAGTTGAACTCACGGTTCGCGATCGTCGTGTACGTCGAGTCGCCCAGTTTGCCCGAGGCGATGGCGGTCCCGAAGTAGCGGCCGCTCTGCGCCGCCGCGGCGCCGAGCGTGCTCTCGGCGGCGTGTGCGGTCGGCGGCGCGACCAGTGCGGTGACCGTACCGAGGACGCCGGCGACCAGTGCCAACAGCAGGCCGCGGATCTTCCGGCGGACAACGGGTCTGGGAAGGGCGTACGAGCCCATGACTGTGCCTCCAAGGTGGACATCACGAAAGGACTGAAGCGCGGGGGAACGCGTCGTCCGCTCCCGCTCGGCAGACGGACGGGGCGGGCCGGAACCCGGGCAGCACGGAATCACCGGACACCGCGGTCATGGGTCCGGGACGATCTCAGCCGGCACGGACGGCACCCGGTCGGCCGTCGGGTGACGTACGGCGGGCAGCGGGCGGTGCTTCGACACGGACATGGGGGTACTCCATCGCGGCTCAGCCGGGGGACCGCCACGCGGCATCACGCACCTCTCCAACCGCGTGAAGAGCCAGGATGCGCTGGTGCGAACCTCACCGGAACGAAACGGGGTGGCGCAGGTGCTTCGGTGCGGATCCGTTGTGCGGCCGTGCGCGGATCCGCCATGCGGCACAGATTGCTCAAGGCTGCCGCGGTTCGGCATTTCGAACCGTGGCCGGTTTCCCAGACAGAGATGATTGAGGTATTGACGGGGGATCGTCAATACTCCTCACAGAAGAAGTTTCGATTACCTGCTCGAAACTTTCCGGAATCCCGGTGAGCCGGCCGGTACCCCGGCACCACTGTCGGCGGATGCCGTAGAGCCGGGGCCGGGACGAGTGCACGGAAGCCGCTTGCTCGACTTCGCCCCTCCGCGCAGACATCTTGAACTGGCGAGCGGTATCGCGACTCCGGGCTTCTCCGGCCGGCGCGACAGCTCGCCAAGTCCGAAGGGGAGGCGCCGTTTGTGGACAGATCGGCGACAGGCCTTGACCGGAGGGCCCCACATTCCTAGCTTGTGGCGTCAAGGCATCCGGGAATTCTTCGAAACTTTCGAGGTCGTCTCCGCCCCCGCGGCACGTCCGCTCCGCGGCTCATCGGGGTCACCTCACCCCTCCCCCACCCCTCAAAGGAGGCCCTCTGATGTGGTTTCGCCACCTGCCCCCGGTCCGTCCAAGACGCTTACTCGCCGTCCTTGCGCCCTTGCTGCTCGTGGCCGCCTTCCTCGGCGCCCAGCCCGCCGCTGCGGCGACCGTAGACCCCAACGCCTCGTATGTGCTGGTCAACCGCAACAGCGGCAAGGCCCTGGACGTCTACAACATGGCGACCGACGACGGCGCCCGCATCACCCAGTGGGCCAGGAACGATCAGAACCAGCAGCAGTGGCAGTTCGTCGATTCCGGAGACGGCTACTACCGCATCAAGTCCCGTCACTCGGGCAAGGTGCTGGACGTCCACAACTGGTCCACCGCGAACGGCGGCTCGATCGTCCAGTGGGCCGACCTGAACGGCACCAACCAGCAGTGGCGGCTGGCCGACAGCTCGGACGGCTACGTGCGGCTCGTCTCGCGCCACAGCAACAAGGCCCTCGAAGTACAGGGCGGCTCCACCGCCGACAACGCGAACATCGTGCAGTACGACGACTGGGGCGGCACCAACCAGCAGTGGCAGCTCGTCAAGGTCGGCGCCGACACCCCCGGCTCGTGCGATCTCCCGTCGGCCTACCGCTGGACGTCGACGGGCGCGCTGGCGCAGCCCAAGCAGGGGTGGGTCTCGCTCAAGGACTTCACCGTCGCCCCCTACAACGGCAGACAACTCGTCTACGCCACCACGCACGACACGGGGACGAGGTGGGGTTCGATGAACTTCGGCCTGTTCACCAACTGGTCGGAGATGGCCTCGGCCGGCCAGAACACGATGTCCAACTCGACCGTCGCACCCACGCTCTTCTACTTCGCGCCGAAGAACATCTGGGTGCTCGCCTACCAGTGGGGCGGGACCGCCTTCTCCTACCGGACGTCGAGCGACCCCACCAACCCGAATGGCTGGTCATCCGAGCAGGTGCTCTTCTCCGGAAGCATCTCCGGCTCCGGAACGGGGCCCATCGACCAGACCCTCATCGGGGACGGCACGAACATGTACCTGTTCTTCGCCGGTGACAACGGCAAGATCTACCGGGCCTCCATGCCGATCGGGAACTTCCCGGGCAGCTTCGGCTCGACCTCGACAGTGATCATGAGCGATACGACGAACAACCTGTTCGAAGCCCCGCAGGTCTACAAGCTGCAGGGCCAGAACCGCTACCTCATGATCGTCGAGGCGATCGGCGCGCAGGGCCGTTACTTCCGCTCGTTCACGGCCACCAGTCTGAACGGCTCCTGGACACCCCAGGCCGCGACCGAAAGCAACCCCTTCGCCGGCAAGGCCAACAGTGGCGCCACCTGGACCAACGACATCAGCCACGGCGAACTGATCCGCACCAGCCCCGATCAGACCATGACCGTCGATCCCTGCCATCTGCAGTTGCTCTACCAGGGACGCAGCCCCAACTCCGGCGGTGACTACGGCCTCCTGCCCTACCGTCCGGGTCTGCTGACCCTGCAGCGCTGACGGCGTGTTCGCCGCCGAGGGAATGAACCCCGGCCTTCATCCGCAACTGTGGCACCAGGTACGAGAAAGGATCGACCGGCGCATGCGCCGATGAGGAAACCCTGGGCGCCAAAGGAAGGACCACCGGGCGTTCGCGGCCGCCGAACGCCGTCGCCCGGTGCCCCGGGGCGGATGCGCTGAGCCGACGAGGCCACCTGCCCGGACACTTCCCCGGCCAGGCAGGTGGCAGCTGCTCGAAAGGGCTCCGTACGCCCTGCGCGACCACGGATGCCGCGCAGGGGGGGGAGGGTCAGGAAGCCGAGCGGTGAGGACCGGTTTCCGGAGCGCCATTGCCGTGCGGCGTGACCGTCTCGCCCTCCGCGGCGAGCCTCATCCTGATGGTCATCCGAGCCGGCTCGGCTTCGGCCGTCTTGTCGTGGGCCGTTCGCACCGCCGCCGTGCTCTGTTCCTGGCCCCCGTCGCTCCTGCTCGCGTTCGACGACGCGCCGTCCTTCGCACCCGACGGCTCGCTGTCGTCCCCACGCCTCGTCAGAGCACCCCCGTGACCGCGGCGACCGTGATCGCGGCGGCCTTCGTCCCCCTGCGACGCATGTGAGTTCCCGTCTCCTCGACGACTGCCGCCCGCCCATCGAGCGACGGCGAACCGGCGGCCCCTGTGCCCCTCGGAGAAGTGTGAGAACGCCCTTTTCCAGCGGATGTTGGGGATGCTGGGCTCAATTCGAACGAGTCGCGCCGACGGCATGAAGCGGCGCTGTACCACCAACGGGACATCAACATGAGCTCCCTCATGCCGACTGCGCACGGGTTAGTTAGGAAAGCCGATCCGGGGACACACGTACGACGAACCGACAGCAAGGAGGGTCTGTAATGGGCATCATCGCGTGGATAGTCATCGGCCTGCTCGCCGGAGCCATTGCCAAGGCGCTCATGCCGGGCAAGGACCCGGGCGGAATCATCATCACCATGCTCATCGGTATCGCCGGAGGGCTCCTCGGAGGGTTCCTCGGCAAGGTGGTCTTCGGGGTCGACTCGATCGACGGCTTCTTCGAGCTGTCCACCTGGATCGCGGCCATCGCCGGATCCGTCATTCTGCTGGCGCTGTACCGGCTGTTCACCGGCCGCGGACACGGGCGCGGCCATCGTCGTGGACACGCCCACGCATAACAGCCCGGCGGTCGAAGCGACCTGACGCAGGAGAAACCGACATGTCTGTGTGGGTGCCCCCGCTTGAAGGCGGGGGCACCCACACAGACATGTCAGGATCCGGCGGAAGTAAGACGCCGACGGCGGCGGAAACCTACTGGGGCGGGGCCACGTCGGTGTGCAGCATGTGGTGGTCCGAGTACGGGGTGGGTTCCACGCGGTGTTCGAGCGGGGTGAGGCCTCGCAGGAAGACGTAGTCGAACTTGCTGTGCCAGTCGGTGGTCGGTTCGCAGGTGCCGACGGGCGAGGGACGGCACTGGGGGGCCGTGTCCTCGGCCAGTGCCCAGATCCGGGTCAGTTCGGGAGCGTCCGGCACGGCGTTGAAGTCTCCGAGAACGATTGCGCGGTCGTGCCGGGCGATGACCGCGGCGAGTACGCCGGCCTGGTCCGCCCTTACCGCTTCCTGACGTCGTTGGGCGAGGTGCGTGTTGAAGACCCGTACGGACCGGCCGCCCACCAGGGTGGTGACTGCCATGTACCCGCGGTCCTCGGATCCTCCGTCGGGGTACTCCACGTTGACGCGGTCCGTCATCGGTGCCGCCGAGAGGATCGCCTGGCCGTAGGCTCCCGGACTCCACGGCACTCCCCCGCAACGGCCCCAGTTCCGTAGAACCGTCCCGTACTCGACGTGGTAGACCAGTCCGTAGAGACGCCGCAGATAGTCCCGGATCCTCTCGACGTCCCGCACGCACGCTTCCTGCAGACCGATGACCTGGGGCGCGTACGTGGCGATCTCCGCCGCCCGGTCGACGTTGCTCGTCTCGCAGGGGTTGCAGATGTTCCACGTCATGACCCGGTTCGGCACGACGTCCTCGGCGGCGTCGACGGGCAGCGGCCTGGCGAAGGGGGCTCCCCCCGGTGCACTGGAACCGAGGAGCACCATGCAGGCCACGATCACGGCACCCGTGAGCAACCGTGCGCTCCTTCCGAGCACTGTCGCCTCCTCCATGTACGTCGTACACCTGACATCCGACGCTTCCACGCACGAGCTTATGGGACGGCGTTGTCAGCAACACGTGCTCGGCCGGCCGGACCGTCCACCCGGTCCCCGAGCGCAGGAACGACGCGACCCGGCAGGTGGTCGACAACGACGTCGTGGACGTCATCGAGCTGCTCGAATCGGCTTCGCTCCTGGTCCCGGAGGAGGTCGCCGCGGGAAACGGCATCACGGTGGGGGACGTCCGGGACTGCCTCGCCCACGACGAGAGGAACCCGGGGACGGACATCCGCCATGCCGGACATGGCATCCACCGCCACCGCCGGCAGGCAACCGATCACTCGTGGGCCGCGCCTCCCCCGCCACGCGTCGGTCTGCTCCGTCGCACGGGCTCTGCGCGAGCGGCCGTCCCCGTCTCCCCACGTCCGGGAATAGCCGCGGGCTCACATCGTGTTGCCGCGGGCATGACGACGAATGCGCAGCGGCCCGAGGTCCTGCGATACACCGCCTTCTCCAGCAGTCCCGACGGCGGAAACCCCGCCGGTGTCGTTCTGGACGCCACCGCTCTGGACGACGAGGACATGCTGGCCCTCGCCGCCGAACTGGGCTACTCGGAGTCCGCGTTCCTGACCGCGCCCCCGGAAGGGCTCGGCGGCCAGGAGGGGCGGGCGTACCGCATCCGGTACTTCAGCCCCAAGGCCGAGGTGCCGTTCTGCGGGCACGCCACCGTCGCGACCGCCGTCGCGCTCGCGGAGCGCGTCGGCCCCGGGGAACTGGTGTTCGCGACGCGCGCCGGCACCGTACCGGTGGAGGTGACCGAGGAGGACGGGACGGTCAGGGCCACGCTCACCAGCGTCGAACCGCACGTCGAGGGGATCGCCGACGCCGACCTCACGGAGGCGCTCGCCGCGCTCGACTGGCCGGCCGCCGACCTGGATCCGGCGTTCCCGCCCCGGATCGCGTTCGCCGGCGCCCGCCACCTCGTCCTCGCCGCGTCGACGCGCGCTCGCCTCGCGGATCTCGCGTACGACTTCGCGCGCCTCGAAGCCCTGATGCACCGACTGGATCTGACCACGGTCCAGCTGGTGTGGCGGGAGTCGGCCACCGTCTTCCACGTCCGTGACCCGTTCCCCGTCGGCGGCGTCGTCGAGGACCCGGCGACCGGCGCCGCGGCCGCCGCGTTCGGCGCGTACGCCCGTGAGCTCGGCCTGGTCCCCGAGGACGCCGTTCTCACCCTGTACCAGGGCGAGGACCTGGGCCGCCCCGGGGAGCTCACGGTGACGCTGCGCGCGGGCGACCCGCGCGTCCGGGTCGGCGGCGCGGGAGCTCGCATCGGCTGAGAGGCCCTTCTCTCGCGGCGGTGTCGCGTGCGATGGTGCGTCAGCCGTCAGAAGCGGGGGAGACACCCGCGGTCGCCTGTCCTGGGCGCGAGGTGGGTCCGCGCGAGCGCCGACTACCGGCTGCGGGCCCCGTACACCGATTCGCTCGAGGACGCGAAACAGACGATCGCCCGGCTGCGCGACCACGCGACGGGCTCGGCGCCGGTCCGTCGCGTCCGGCCGTGGCCGGAGGGTCGGCCGGCGCCCACCTGGCCGCGGTCATCGCGCCGACCGACGACTCGGTCTCGGGCGCGATCGGGCTGTACGGCTCCTACGGACCGACCGACGGAGGCGCGCCGGGCATCCCGGCGCCCGCACGCCCGTTCCTCCTGACCACGTGGACGACCGGGCAGCACTCCCCGGAGGCCACGTCCCTGGCCCGCGCAAGGACTCACGACAGCGAGGGCCCGGGTGGACGGCCGTCCAGCGCCGGGCGAACGCGTTCCCGCACGGTCAGCAGCCGACGGGAGAGGGTGAGCCGGGGGTGTCGTACCGGTCGTGCCCCTTCTGCCGGTACGACCGGCCGCGGATCCCCGGGGCCCTGGTGAAGCGGTGGTCCGACTGCCGTCGGACCCACTGTCCGGGAAGCAGCCGGACTGCCGGTGGCCTGCGCGGCCGGTCTGCCTCCGACGCGCTGTCACGCCTGCCGAAGTCATCGTCCGGTTCGCCGGCCACCCGTCGGTGGTGCTGTCCCGCCGACTCGCGGCCCGCCCGGAAGCCCCGATGGCTGCCGGACGCTCATGGCACTCGGACGTACCGGTGACCCGGAGCCCAGGCCGTTTCTCTCCCCGTCCCACGGCCCGCGCCGGACCTGCCGTTGCTCGTCAGGACTGCTCGAGCTGCGCGTTCGCCGTGCCTCCCGTCCGGTCCGGCGAACGGCGCATCCCGGCTTCCCAGAGGCACCAGGTCGACCACAGCAGCAGGACGAGGAAGGCGGCGAGCAGGCCCAGCAACACCACGATCTGCCGTGCCGACCCGTTCTCCTGGACCAGGGTCAGCAACAGGCAGAGCGTCCAGGCGCCCACGCCGCCCGCATACACGGCTCTGAGCTGTCGCAACTGACTCATCGATTCCACCATCGCCCTCCTGAGCCGTACCGTCACGCGTTACCCAGCCGGTACCCCCGTCGCGCGGCTTCACCGCACGCGATCGTGATCGGTCCCGCAGTCGGCTGTCGCTCCGACTCGTCTGCCGTGGACGGTGGTTCACGGCAGAGGTGCGATCGCCCGCGCCTCCCGCACGACGACCGTGCCGTCCATGACGAGCGAACGTTCCCATTATTCGGTCGCACAAGGCCGGTACGCCGGTGGACAGTCGCCGTCTCGTTCCGCAGTTCTTTCGGTTCGGCCCGGTGAAGGACCACTTCCTCGGACGGTCCGCCGTCGCACCGGGGCCGAAGACGCCACTGCCCGGATGCGAGTGCGGCGAGCGGGGGTGCCGGCACCCCGTGACAGCCGGCCCCGTGGTCCGGCACTCCTTCGAGCAACCCCACCGCCCGACCCGCGGCTGCGCGGCGTTCGGTCCGTTCCGCTTCGGTCGCCGTCCGTACGATGACGCCCTGCGGGTGCTGATCACGGCAGGGCAGGATGTGGTCGTCCGGTCGGCACCGGCGATACCGGGCCGTTCCGGTTCTGGCCGCGCGGGTGTACGGCTTCCCGGCCCGGCGGCGGAAGTTCACCCACGTCCGGGGTGTGAGCGGGCGACAGCCACGACCGAGGGGCCGGCGCCCACCTGGCGAGGGGCGCCGGCCGTGCGCGGTCAGTGGTCGGCGGTCAGTTCGCCGCTGAGCTTGCCGTGGAGCCGGGCGCTCGGGCCGTTGAGACCGGTGATCTCGAC
The DNA here is from genome assembly GCF_042749965.1 of Streptomyces sp. NPDC059454. Lineage (NCBI taxonomy): Bacteria > Bacillati > Actinomycetota > Actinomycetes > Kitasatosporales > Streptomycetaceae > Streptomyces > Streptomyces sp. NPDC059454. The sequence continues at coordinate 68,034 of NZ_JBHYVC010000014.1, forward strand.
GGCCTTGCCGCGCTGGGCGTACTTGGTCTCGATGGCGTCCAGGGCCGCGACGGAGGAGGCGTCCCAGATGTGCGCCGAGCTCAGGTCGATGACGACCTCCGCCGGGTCGCCCGCGTAGTCGAACCGGCCGACGAGGTCGTTGGACGAGGCGAAGAACAGCTCGCCGGTGACCCGGTAGACCACGGTGGTGCCGTCGGGGTCGGTGACGGCGGTGACCTCGGCGAGGTGGGCGACGCGCTTGGCGAAGACGACCATGGCGGTGATCGTGCCGGCGACGACACCGACGGCGAGGTTGTGGGTGGCCACGACGCAGGCCACGGTGACCACCATGACGGTGATCTCCCCCGCGGGCATCCGCCGGAGTGTCTTCGGGGCGATGGAGTGCCAGTCGAACGTCGCGAACGACACCATGATCATGACGGCGACCAGGGCGGCCATGGGAATGTCGGAGACGACGGGGCCGAAGACGATGCACAGCACCATCAGGAAGGCGCCGGCGAGGAAGGTCGACAGGCGGGTGCGGGCTCCGGAGACCTTCACGTTGATCATGGTCTGGCCGATCATGGCGCAGCCGCCCATGCCGCCGAAGAAGCCGGTGACGATGTTCGCGATGCCCTGGCCGATCGACTCGCGGGTCTTGGAGGAGTGGGTGTCGGTGATGTCGTCGACCAGCTTGGCCGTCATCAGCGACTCCATCAGGCCGACCAGCGCCATCGCCAGCGCGTAGGGGGCGATGGTGGTCAGGGTGTCCATCGTGAACGGCACGTCGGGCAGGCCCGGGACGGGCAGGGAGGACGGCAGGGCGCCTTTGTCGCCCACGGTGGGCACCGCGATGCCGGCGGCGACCGTGATGACGGTCAGGATGACGATGGAGACCAGCGGCGCCGGGATCACCCTGGTGACCTTCGGGAAGAACACCATCAGGGCCAGGCCGCCGGTGATCAGGGGATAGACCGCCCAGGGCACATCCCGCATTTCCGGCACCTGGGCCATGAAGATCAGGACGGCGAGCGCGTTGACGAAGCCGACCATGACCGAGCGCGGCACGAACCGCATCAGCTTGGCCACCCCCAGCGCGCCGAGGACGATCTGGAAGACGCCGGCGAGGACGACCGCGGCGATCAGGTAACCGAGGCCGTGTTCGCGATTGAGCGGAGCGATGACGAGGGCGACGGCGCCGGTGGCCGCGGAGATCATCGCCCGCCGGCCGCCGACGACGGAGATGACGACGGCCATCGTGAAGGAGGCGAACAGGCCGATGGTCGGGTCGACACCGGCGATGATCGAGAACGAGATCGCCTCGGGAATCAACGCGAGCGCGACCACCAGGCCGGCCAGCACCTCGGTGCGCCAGACCTTCGGATCGCGCAGCCAGTCGGGCTTCAGGCCACGCAGACGCGCGGCCTGGGACAGGACGGAAACAGAAGAGGACAACGAAACAGGTACCTGTCGTGCTCGGGCACACCCTTCTCGGCGGGCGTGCGGGAGGAACACGGTGGTGCCGGCCGGCACCCCGCAGGCGGCCCGTGGGAGACGGAGCCGAAGTCGAAGGGGGATCCGGCGAGGGCCTGCCAGAACGCGGCCGGGGTCAGATCCGGGGGTGAGGCATCACGGCGGGCAGGCGGCAGCGCTGGGCATCATGGGCTCGCGCACACTTGTCTCCTGCCAGACATCACGTTCTCGCCGGAGGCGCCATCGGCCCCGACACGGCAACGGCAGGACAGCGACGAGGCCGCCCTCACCATCCGCAACTCTACCCTAACGTTAGAGTAGGGGTCGGCGAGGCGTGCGAAGGCGGCTCACCGCGGCACAGAAAGGACCGGAATGACGGGCGCGGACGGCAAGCACATGCAGATCGGCGAGGTCGCCGCACGTACGGAGCTGTCCCTGCGCACGATCCGGCACTACGAGGAGGCCGGGCTGGTCACCCCCTCCGCCCGCTCCCAGGGCGGCTTCCGCCTCTACACCGACAACGACGTGCAACGGCTCATGGTGATCCGCCGCATGAAGCCACTCGGCTTCTCCCTCGAGCAGATGCGTGACCTGCTGGACGCCACCGACCGCCTCGACGCCGGTACGGAACTCGGCGTCGAGGAGCGGGAGGCGCTGCTGGAGCGCATCCGCGGTTACGAGCGGGCCGCCGGCGAACAGGTCGCCGAACTCCGCGTCCGGCTCGCCCGCGCCGAGGACTTCACCACCACACTGCGGACCCGCCTGGAGCAGGACTCTCCCGCGGCCCGCCCCTGAGCCGAGCGGCCCGTGCCAGGGGCTTCAGTGACCGTTCGGCCCGGGGCCGGGCGCACTGCCTCGACCAGCAGATCGAGGAGCGGGCCGGTCCTCTTTTGGTGAGTCGATCGCCGTGGTCGAGAGGAAGACGCCGAGCAGCATCATCGTGACGTCGTCAGGATCGACGTCCGAGCGCAGCGAACCGGCCTCCGCGCCCCTGCGCAGCGTCTCCCCCGACGTCCTGCTGATCCCCGGCACGGCCCACCCCGGACACCTGGAGGAGAACGTGGCGGCGGGAGCGGTCACGCTCGACGGGGCTCTCCGCCCTGGACGCCGTGCCTTCCCGCTCAGGAGACATCGCCCTCGACTGAGAACTCCTGGCACTCGCCCTGCCGGACAGCCTCGACTCCGGCGGGACTGAACAGCCAGAAGACAGTCCAGCAGGAGGTCAGTCAGTGGCAGAGCCATGACCACCGGAACCTGAGTATCAGGATCAATGTCAGTGGCGGGTGACAGCATCGGAGCATGACGGAGAAATCACCCTTCGATTGGCGGTCCTTCCTGCTCAAGTGGAGCGGGGAGTGGGCGGATTCCCTGCCGGACGGCGAGGCGCGGGGCGAAGAGGACGAAGCCTCCCGGCAGGCGCGGTGGCTGGGGTTCCCGCCCGCGTCCGAGGAGCGGATCGCGGCCATGGAGGAGCGTCTCGGCCGGCGGATGCCGCCCTCGTACCGGAAGTTCCTCGAGGTCAGCGACGGCTGGCGGCACGCGGGCGGGTTCGTGTCGCTGCTGGCGGGGACCGCGGACGCGCACTGGCACAACGACGAGTCGGGACTCGCGGTCGTGTTCGAGGAGTACCTGGACGAGGACGCCGGGCCCGAGGAGCGGCGGGAGGCGGACATCTGGCGGCGCGGGCTGCAGCTCGACGTCGAGTCCGATGCCACCTACGTCCTGATGGACCCCGAGGAGGTGGACGAGGACGGCGAGTGGGCCGTGTACACGTGGGCGAGCTGGCGGGCCGATTCGCCCGGACGGCACGCGAGCTTCCGCTCGTTCATGCGGGACATGTTCCGGGAGTTCCACAGCCTGCGGGCCCGGCCGAACGACGGGGAACCGGAGTTCGTCAACGACACGACGCGGAAGCTGGACGCCCTGGTGGAGGAGGCCCGGCTGGAGGCGCTGCGCGGCGGCTGGGAGCGGGCCGGGAAGGCGCTGGACGAGGCCAAGGAGTACAGCAGGCCGCGGGCCGCCGGGCTGGGCGACCAGATACGCCGACTGCTCGGGCAGACCTACATGGTGTACTTCGACGGCCTGGTGACGGACCCACGGTACGCGCCCGAGCTGCTGCCACCCCTGGTCGCCGAGCACGCGGCACACTCGTACCGGGACGACTCCACGCTGAGGTTCCACCTGCGGGGCGCCGATGAGGACCTGGTGTCACTGGCGTACGCGACGCTGGAGCAGGTGCGCGGCGGCACGTACCGGTACACGGCGTCCGGGCCGTTCGGGGAGGCGGTGGAGCGGGCTCGGGAGTTGGCGCGGTGGGGGGACACCGACAGGGCATGGCGGACCCTGGTGGACGCCCTGCCCCTGTGGGAGCCGCTGGGACCGGACCTCCTGGCGCCGCTGGGGTGGGTGGCCGACCCCATGCTCGGGCCGCTGCTGACCCCGGAGCGGGGCCGCGAACTGCTGTCCGCTCCGAGGGGCGGGCAGGCGGGCGAGGCACCGGTGCCGACGGCCGGGCTCGACCCGGGCGGCCTGGCGTGGCTCGCGGAGCCCGACCCCGGCAACAACCGTACGTCCTACCGGTTCGTCCTGGTGGAAGGGGCGGAGCCGGAGGAGTTGCCCGCTCGTCTGGCGGACGGGGACGGCGCGGTGCTGAACGAACCCATGACCCTCTGGGACGCGCGCCGCGGACTGCTGCACAACCGGAGGGAGTTCTCGTCCTACGACGACAGGGCTCTTATGGCGGTCGGCCGGGCCGGCACCGGCTGGAGCTTCGCCTTCGACGGCAACCCTGCCTCGTTCGACCGGCAGCGGTTCGTCTCCCCCGCCCCGGCCGCCGGCGCGGGCACCCGCGCGGTGGTGGTGTGGAGCGGCCTCAGAGCACGGCACGGGGAGCAGTTCTTCCACCTTTCGGTGGCGCGCGACGGCGCCGAGCAGTACGCGTTCGCCTACGCGGACGGAGAGGTCCGGCGCAGCGGGGACATACCGCGGGCGCTGGACCCGAGCCGGTTCTTCGGTGCCCCAAAGGACGCCGCCGAGGTGGAACGTCCGCTGCTGGAGGCGGTGGCCGGGGAGTTCGGTGCGCATCTGCCGCGCCACGCGATCGTCAACGGGCGGCTGCACACGTTCACCACCCGCTCCTGGACACGGCCGCCGAGGGACGGCGAGACGTACACGGTGATCCGCATGAGCTGAGGAGCCGTGCCCCCTGGCGGACAGCGAGCGGACGGACGACGGTCCGGAAAGCGGGTGGCCGGCCGGGCCGGCATCCGCTCCCACCGTCCGTCAGGGACCACGACGACCGGACAGGCGGCGCGCTGCCCGGCGAACACCTGAGCGAGGCCGGGGCCGTGCCTGTCCGGATCGCCTTCGGCGTAGACCCGGTGGTGGTGAACACGGCCCTCGCCCGCGCCCGGCCCGCGCGCTGTCGCCCCCGTCGTCTCCAGGAACGCGTCGTGTACTGGCGGCCAACGGAGCGGCGCCGGCTCACTTCCCGTGCGGGTCGCCGCCGTTGAGTGTCTCGACGACCTGGTCGTAGTCGCCGCGGGCCTCGCCGTAGCGCAGGAACTTCACGCGCTCGACCTGGATCTCCTTCGCATCGGGCCGAGCTTCGAGCAGACCGACCACCTCTGTGACGAACTCATCGAGCGGCATGGCGTGTTCGTTGTCCTCGTGCCCGGGCAGCAGTGCGGTGCGCACGGACGGCGGCTCGAGTTCCACGACCTTCACCGAGGTGTCGGCGAGCTGCAGCCGGATGGACTCGCTGAGCATGTGGATCGCCGCCTTCGACGCGTTGTAGCTCGGCGTGACCTTGAGCGGCGCGAAGGCCAGACCCGAGGAGACGGTCATGATCGTGGCGTCCGGCTGCGCCTGCAGATGCTCGACGAACGCGGCGATCAGGCGGATCGGACCGAGCACGTTCGTCGTCACCGTGGACTCCGCGGAGGCGAGGAACGACGCGGGGTCGCGCCAGTCCTCGACGCGCATCACGCCGGCCATGGTGACGAGGACGTTGAGGTCCGGGTGACGGTCCAGCACCTGTTTCGCGGCGGAGGCGATGCTCACGGTGTCCGTGGTGTCGATCTGCACGGTGTCGATGCCGGGGTGCCCGGCCGCGATCCGTTCCAGCAGCTCGGTGCGTCGGCCGCCGACGATGACGGTGTTCCCCCTGGCCTTCAGCTCGAGGGCGAGGGCGAGACCGATACCGCTGGTGGAGCCGGGGATGAAGACGGTGTTTCCGGAGATGTTCATGCCCCGATCGTCGACGGTCCGCCGCCGCGGGGGCAGAGACCGGTTGTCGGGGGATCGGCGATCCCTGGCTCGCCCACCGGTGCCGGACGATAATCGACCCCATGGACCGTGCAGCTCTGGCCGACTTCCTGCGCCGCCGCCGCGAGGCACTGCGGCCGGAGGACCTCGGTCTTCCCACAGGCGCACGCCGACGGACCCGGGGTCTGCGGCGTGAGGAGGTCGCGTCCCTGGCCGTGATGTCGACCGACTACTACACACGGCTGGAGCAGCAGCGCGGGCCGCAGCCCAGCGAGCACATGCTGGCCTCGCTCGCCCGGGCGCTGCGGCTGACGGGCGACGAGCGCACCTACCTGTACCGGATAGCCGGGCACAACGCACCGGTGCCGCTGTCGGCCTCGCCGCATGTCGCTCCCGCGCTGCTGCGGGTGCTGGACCGGCTCGACGACACCCCGGCGCTCGTTCTGACCGACCTGGGCGAGACGCTGGTGCAGAACAGGATGGCCGCCGCCCTGCTCGGGGACGCGACGAAGCACACGGGGCTCGCCCGCAGCGCGATCTACCGCTGGTTCACCGACCCCACGGAACGATCGCGCTACCCCGAGTCCGACCACGACCGGCAGAGCCGCGCCCAGGTCGCGAACCTGCGCGCCGCCCATGGGCTGCGGGGCCCGCGTTCGCGGGCCGGTGAACTCGTGCGCGCCCTCCGGAAGGCGAGCGAGGAGTTCGCCGAACTGTGGGGGCGGCATGAGGTCGCGCAGCGCTTCGAGGACCACAAGACGCTCATCCACCCGGAACTCGGCGCGATCGAGCTGGACTGCCAGGCGCTGTTCACCGAGGACCAGTCCCAGACACTGCTCGTGCTCACGGCTCCGCCGCGCACCGAGGGCCACGAGAAGCTGCAACTGCTCGCCGTGCTCGGACTGGACCGCTTCACCGAGACCGAGCGCTAGGAATCGGCGCCGGCTCGACGGTCGGTCCCGACGCGGCCCAGCGAGCGGTCTGCCACGCACACGAGCAGGAAGACGGCGGCCACGCCGAGCAGCGGCCCTGCCAGGTCATGCAGTCCGGCGCCGGTCGCGCCCGTCCGGAAGATCACGGCGGTGGTCGCGGACGCGAGAGGCGCGTCCGATGGGGACCAACGCGGCCGCGAGCATCGAGGAGTTGACCGGGTTGAGGATCGAGCCGAGGATCATCGGTGCGATCGGACGCCGGTCGAAGCCGCCCGGGCCGGCCCTGCGGGGCCGTTGGCCGCGGGCGGCGAGGCGGGTCATGCCTGCGCCACCCGGTCGAGCAGTGCCATGGCCGTGACGACGGCCCGCAGCTCCTCTTCGGTCCCGTGTTCCTGCAGGGTGCGGGCGAGCCAGGCCTGACGGGCGGCGCGGTCGCCCTGGCGTCGCTCGCGGCCCCGCCCGGTGAGTGAGACGAGCTGCCGGCGGCCGTCGTCGGGGTCCCGGCTGCGGTCGACCGGGCCGGCCCTCTCCAGGGCGATGACGGTCTTCGCCATGGACTGCGGGCGTACGCCTTCGGCCGCGGCGAGGCGTGGGAGGACAACCCCGAGGGCCGGCCCGAGGGAGGCAGCCCGTGCTGGTCCTGGCGCTCGGACGCGGACGGGAACGCCACGTGGGGCCCGACCAGCCGCCCCGTACCGCAGTGGACCCGTCCCGGTGCGACCCCCGTGGAGACCCTCGGCCGCCACGGTCACCACCACTGACACGCCCACGTCGACAGGAGGACCGAACGCATGGGCAGGGTGATCTGCGACATCACGGTCCCGGCCGACGGTCACCCGGCCGGGCTCGACCGGACCGGGGAACGCCCGTTCGGTGACGACGGCGGGGAGGCCCGGGAGCCTCGGTGAGGCCGCGGCGGCCGCCGGCAGAAGACCCGGGACGAGCCCGAGGAGTGCGGCGACGAGCAGGGCGATGTGTCCGCGAGGGCGCGGGAGAGGCCTGGTGGACACAGGGGGTCCTCTCCCGGAACGGATCCCGGCCGGAAGGCCGTGGCAGGGCATGGACCACGCAGCGTTTTACATCGATGCAATGATGGCGGCGCCATGCCAGGGACGACCGTCCCGCCCGTCAGTGGCCGCTGCGTCGAACGGAGAACGGAGTCGGCGGCAGGCTCGGTCCCGCGAGCACGGCGGTCGGGGCGACCGCCACTGCCGGGACGGCCCTCCTGGTGACGTTCTCGCATGTGTCGCATGGCGCGGGGCGTCGGACGGTGGGATTCTGGAAGTGGTGCTGTGCGCCGCTCCACGCTCTCGCGAGGGGGGATGGTCATGGCCAAGCGTCTGGTCGTCTGCTGCGACGGCACATGGAATTTCGCGGACCAGCCGAGCAAGACCAACGTCGCCAAGGTCGCCCTGTCCGTGCGCCCCAAGTCCGCCGCCGGGAAGGAACAGCGCGTCTACTACCACAGCGGGGTCGGCACCCACCGGTGGGAGCGTCTGCGCGGCGGCGCGTTCGGCGTGGGACTGTCCCGGAACATCGTGGACGCCTACCGGTTCCTCGTCGAGACGTACGAGCCCGACGACGAGTTGTTCCTCTTCGGTTTCAGCCGCGGTGCGTTCACCGCCCGCAGCCTGGCGGGGCTGGTGCACAACAGCGGCGTCCTGCGCCGGGACCACGCCGACCGGATCCCGGAGGCCTGGGCTCTGTACCGTGACCGCATCGAGCAACCGAACGGCGCGGCCGCCACGTTGTTCCGCCGCTCGTACGCGCACGAGACGGAGATCAGGTTCGTCGGGGTGTGGGACACGGTCGGCGCCCTGGGCGTCCCGGCTCCGGACACCACATGGCTGCAGCCGTCGGCGAACCGGTTCAACCGCCGCTGGGCGTTCCACGACACCGAGCTGGGCGACCGGGTCGAGGCGGCCTTCCACGCGCTGGCCGTCGACGAGCAGCGCTCGGCGTTCCGGCCGGCGCTGTGGCACCAGCATCCCGAATCCGCCGCGCGGGGACAGGAGTTGAAGCAGGTGTGGTTCGCCGGGGTGCACAGCGATGTCGGTGGCGGCTACAGGGAGACGGGACTGTCCGACATCGCCCTGCTGTGGATGGTCGACCACGCCCGCAGACATGGGCTGGAGTTCGACGCCGACGCGCTCAGCGCGGAGGGGCCCCGGGTGATGAAGCCCGAGGAATGCGTCGACTTCCGGGTACGGCCGGACGGTTCGGGCACTCTCCACACCTCACGGACGGGCATGTACCGACTGGCCGGGCCGCTGCACCGGCCGCTCGGGAGGGCGGTGGACGACCGCGGCGAGCCCGACGGCAACGAGTTCCTGGCGGTGCCCGCCAAGGAACGCTACGACCGGGACGCGGGTTACCGGCCGCCGGAGCTGGAGGGTTACCTGGGCAGGCAGGAGCGGGTCCGGCTGGAGCCCGTCCTGCTGCCGGGCCTCGCCGCGAGCCTGCCGCCCATGCCTCCCGCCGCGTCCGGTCCGGGAGCGGCGGCCGGCGCGCGGGACGGACTCCACCGTGCCACGTGACACCGGCCGGCTGCGGCGATACCCCTTTGCGCAGCGCTTCCCGGCCTGGTTGGCTCACGCCCATGACCTGGCTTCCGCATGACTTCGTCCACCCCCTCCACGTCGGCATACCCGACGGCGGAGGCCACCGGCTGCGCCCGATCAGCGGCGCGGACGCGCCGCTGGACTACCCGACGGTGATGGGTTCGCGGGAGCGGCTGTGGTCGATCTTCGGCCCCGCGTGGGGCTGGCCGTCCACCACGATGTCGTACGAGGCGAACCTCGCCGATCTGGAGCGGCACGCCGCGGAGATCGAGGCGCACGAATCGTTCAACTACACGATCGAGAACGCGGACCGCACCGCCCTGCGCGGCTGCGTCTACATCGACCCGCCCGAGAAGCAGGGGGCGGACGCCGAGATTTCCTGGTGGGTGGTGGACGACGAGGTGGGCGGGGCGCTGGAGCGGGCACTGGACGCGTTCGTGCCGCGCTGGATCGCCGAGGACTGGCCCTTCGAGCGGCCGCGTTTCATCGGCCGGGACGTGACCTGGGAGGAGTGGCTCCGGCTGCCGGATCATCCGTGAGCAGGACCGTCCGGCCGGTGCGGGGGCATCGCCGTACGCGGGCCCGTCACTGCCCCTGGGCCGAGGCCTGACGAGATGCCAGGAACCCCCCGGACGTGCCCCGGCAGCCCGTACTTGCGTGTGGTCAGACCCAGCGGCTTCAGCCCTTCGGCGAACGCGGCCTCCCACACCCGGCCCACGGTGAGCAGCGTGACGGTGGGGCTGAAGGGAGGCGGCTCGGACATGGGGGCAGACTACCCATCGCACGAGGAGCGCCGGTGGTCCCGCCCCTCCGGCGCCTCACCGTCGGTGAGGCGCCGGAGGGTCTCGCGCACCTCGCGCGGGCGCCGCGGCTGTCGGCCGCCCTGCCGTGGCGGCAGCGGCAGGACGGCCACCGGCCCGCGCGAGGTCACGGCGGCCCGCATCAGCACCACGAGGGCCGGCTCTCCCGGTGCCGCCCCGGGGCGAGCACCACCCACAGTGCCGCCGGGGCGCCGGCGCCGTTCACCCCCGGAGACCTGCCGCCCACCTCCCGTCCAAAGCACCGAGCGGTGGACAGGCCGGGCGAGCCGCCGGGATCAGGGCAGGGTCCACTTCTGGTTGGGGCCGGTGTGGCAGGTCCACAGGTGGACCGGCGTACCGTCGTTCCACGTGCCGCCCGAGGCGTCCAGGCACTTGCCGGACTGCGGATTGCGGACCGTGCCGTCCGACCGGGCCGCCCACTGCTGCGCCCCCGTGCCGTTGCACGTCCACAACTGGACCCTCGTACCGTCCGCACTCCCGCCACCGGACACGTCCAGACACTTGCCCAGCGCCCTCAGCGAACCGTCACCGACCACCGTCCACCGCTGCGCCGCCGACGTGTTGCACGTCCAGACCTGCACCTCCGTACCGTCCGCCGTACCCGCGTCGTCCACGTCCAGACACTTGCCGTTCACCCCCTTCACCTCACCGGAGCGCGGTTCGGACGGGGATCCGGTCTGTTTGACCCTGATGTTGCGGAAGGCCACCTCGTCACCGTCGCCGTGGTTCTGGAGCCCGATGTGGCCCTGTGCCAGGCTGCGCGCCGGGTCGGTGTTGGTGAAGTCATTGATCTTCCGGCCGTTGAGGAAGACCTCCAGCCGCTCTCCGGTGACGCGGATCTCGTACGTGTTCCACTCTCCCGGCGGATTCAGCGCCGCGTCGCGCGCGGCGAGGTCGGCGGACCGGAATCCGTACACGGCTCCCGTGGTGCGGTCGGCCGCGTCGGTGGCGTCGATCTGGATCTCGTAGCCGTTGTCCACCGCCGACCAGGGGTCGTCGGACGACGGGAAGCCCACGAAGACACCGGAGTTGTCGTCCCCGCTCGCCCTCCAGTCCAGCTTCAGGGAGTAGTCACCGGTGAACTCCTTCGCGTCGTACCGGAAGAGGCCCAGTCCGCCGTGCGAGGTGAGGGTGCCGTCGGCCAGGGTGAAGCCGCCCGGTCCCGCCTGCTTCCAGCCGGTCGTGCCGGTGCCGTCGAACAGGGGCGTGTAGCCGGTCTCCGGGCGGCAGTCGGCCTTGGTGGTGCCGGCGGCCCAGCGGATGCCTCCGAGCAGGTGCCGGCGGAAGGCGGGGTCGGAGTAGGACTCCTCGGTGTGGCCGCCGCCGGTGTAGAAGGCGCGGCCGCCGGCGTACTCCTTGCACCAGGCGATCGGGTGGTCGCCGGACATGGAGCCGCCGGAGTAGCTGGACTCGTCCAGTGAGGCCAGGACGTGGGCGGTGGTGCGGGGGTTGGTGCGGTAGTTGTACCACTCGTCGGTGCGCTGCCAGGTGCGGGCGAGGTGCGCGGTGGCGTCGTGCGCCCGGTCCTCGACCTTGACGGTCGCGGGCTGGATGGCGGGGTGGGACTGGAAGAGGGCGCCGGCCAGCCCCTCGTAGAAGGGCCAGTCGTACTCGGTGTCGGCGGCGGCGTGGATGCCGACGTATCCGCCGCCGGTGCCGAGGTACTGCTCGAAGGCGGTCTGCTGGGCGGGGCCCAGGACGTCGCCCGTGGTCGACAGGAAGACCACGGTCCGGTACCGCGCCAGGTTGGCGGTGGTGAAGGCCGCCGGGTCCTCGGTGGCGGTGACGGTGAAGTTGTTCGCCGCCCCGAGGTCGCGCAGGGCCGTGACGCCCTCGTCGATCGAGGAGTGGCGGAAGCCCGCCGTCCGGGAGAAGACGAGGATCTCGTACGCCGGGTCGGCCGCCGCGGTGGCCGTGCGGGCCGCGGTGTCGAGAGCCGCCGGTGCGGCGCCGGGCAGGTCCGCGGCCTGGGGTGTCAGGCAGAGCACGGCGCCGGCACACAGGCCGATCGCTGTCTTGAACAGGGTGCGCATCGTGGGTCGCCTCCTTTCTACGGCAGGGTCCACTTCTGGTTGGGGCCGGTGTGGCAGGTCCACAGGTGGACCGGCGTACCGTCGTTCCACGTACCGCCCGAGGCGTCCAGGCACTTGCCGGACTGCGGATTGCGGACCGTGCCGTCCGACCGGGCCGCCCACTGCTGCGCCCCCGTGCCGTTGCACGTCCACAACTGGACCCTCGTACCGTCCGCACTCCCGCCACCGGACACGTCCAGACACTTGCCCAGCGCCCTCAGCGAACCGTCACCGACCACCGTCCACCGCTGCGCCGCCGACGTGTTGCACGTCCAGACCTGCACCTCCGTACCGTCCGCCGTACCCGCGTCGTCCACGTCCAGACACTTGCCGTTCACCCCCTTCACCTCACCCGTGCGGGTTCCGCCGGTGGAGGTGGTGAAGGAGAACTCGTCCACGTCGAACAGGGCGCCGCTGCCGCCCTTGAAGACGAGGTGGAGGGTGGTGGTGCCGGCCGGCTGGTTACTCAGGGGCGCCGTGACGTCCTGGAAGGTCTCCCAGCCGCCGGTGACGGGCACGGTGGCCGTGCCGAGCAGGGTGCCGGTCGGGGAGCCGGCGCGGACCTCCAGGGTGCCGCCGCTGCCGCCCGAGGAGACACGGGCGGTGAAGCCGGTGGCGTTGTCGAGGCTGTAGGGCGTGAAGGAGATCCAGTCGCCGTTCTCGATGTTGCCGACCGTCTTGCCGCCGTGCGCGGGTGCGTGGTTGACGACCTGGACGCCGGCGGAGTCGCCGTAGTGCTCGGCCTGCCGGTGGCTGGGCTGGGTGATGTGCTGGTCGTGGGCGGTGAGCGCGGGCTGGCCGCCCGCGCCGTTGTCGGTGTACTCGGCGTCGATGACGCCGAAGATGTTGGCGTTGGGGTCGTGTTCGCCGTCCGCCAGGGTCCGCAGGGTGCCGGTGCAGCCGGTGGCCGAGGTCTGCGGGTGGCCGTGGCTGTCGTGGCCGACGATGAAGGTGACCTTCACCTTGGCACAGTCGATCGTGCCGTCCTCGGGGTCGGTGACCGTGACCTTGAACGGGATGGCGGCGCCGAAGTCGTAGATCCGCCCGTCGGCGGGTGTGTCGAGCCGTACGGTCGGGGCGGTGTTGCCGACGGTGATCTGGACGGAGGCCGTGGCGGACTTGCCGGTGGGGTCGGTGACCTTCAGCGTCGCCGTGTACTGGCCGTTGGCGGTGTAGGTGTGGGACGGGTCGGCCGCGGTGGAGGTGGCGCCGTCGCCGAAGGTCCAGGCGTGGGTGAGCGCGCCCCCGTCCGGGTCGGAGCTGCCGGCCGAGGAGAAGCCGACGGTGAGGGGTGCTGTGCCGGAGGTGGTGTCCGCCTTGGCCTGGGCCACCGGGGCGAGCCCGCCGGTCACGTGCTCGATGCGGTACAGGGCCGAGTTGGCGTCGCCGTTGAAGTAGCCGGTGCCGTAGTCCAGGACGTAGAGGGCGCCGTCCGGGCCGAAGGCCATGTCCATCACCTGGGTGCCACTCCACGGGAAGGAGTTGATGGACTGCACGGCCCCGTCGCCGCCGGTCTCGATCCGCTTGATCCAGCGGCGGCCGAACTCGCCGGCGAAGAAGTCGCCGTCGTACTCGGCGGGGAACTTCACCTCGGAGGTGGAGTTCGCGTCGTACCGGTAGACGGGTCCGCCCATGGGCGACTCGGATCCGTTGCCGAACTCGGGGACGGAGGCCCCGTCGTAGGGGATCCAGGCGGGCTGGGCGGGCGGCAGATCGGTCAGGCCGGTGTTGCGTGGCGAAGTGTTCTTCGGTGCCGCGCAGTTGAAGGCCGTGCCCGAGGCTCCGGCGGCGAAGTCGTAGTCGACGTAGGCGTTGTTCCTGCCGGTGCAGTAGGGCCAGCCGAAGTTGCCCGCCTTGGTGATCCGGTTGAACTCGACCTGCCCCGCGGGACCTCGGGAAGCGTCGACGGTGCCCGCGTCGGGGCCGTAGTCACCGACGTAGACGGTGCCGGTGGCCTTGTCGACGCTCATCCGGAAGGGGTTGCGGAAGCCCATCGCGTAGATCTCGGGTCGGGTCCTGGCGGTGCCGGGCGCGAAGAGGTTGCCCGCCGGGATGCTGTACGTCGCGTCGGGGTTCACCTTGATGCGCAGGATCTTGCCGCGCAGGTCGTTGGTGTTGCCCGAGGAACGCTGGGCGTCGTAGGCGGGGTTGCGGGAGGCGCGCTCGTCGATGGGGGTGTACCCGTCCGAGGCGAAGGGGTTGGTGTCGTCGCCCGTCGACAGGTACAGGTTGCCCGCCGCGTCGAAGTCGATGTCGCCGCCGACGTGACAGCACAGGCCGCGGGAGGCGGGCACGTCGAGGATCTTCTTCTCGCTCCCCGTGTCGAGGGTGCCGTCGGTCCGCAGGACGAACCGGGACAGCCGGTTGACGCCGTCGAACGGGGTGAAGTCGGATGCCGTCCCGTCGGCGGGGGCGTCGCCGACCGGGGTGCTCAGCTCGGGCGCGTAGTACAGGTAGACGAAGCGGTTGGTGGAGAAGCCGGGGTCGGCCGCGACGCCCTGCAGGCCCTCCTCGTCGTGGCTGTAGACGTCCAGCCTGCCCGCCACGGTGGTGGTGCCGGCCGCGTCGGTCCGTCGCAGGGTGCCGTCGCGTGAGGTGTGCAGGACCGAGCGGTCCGGCAGGACGGCCATCGTCATGGGCTCGCCCGTTTCGGCCACGCCCTTGGCGAGGGTGACCTGCTGGAAGTCCTCGGCCGCCGCGGCTGCGCCGGGCCCGGCCGGGGCGGCGGCGGTGGGGGCTGCGGCGGCCGGGCCCACGGGCAGCGCCAGGCCCATGGCACACGCCACGGCCGTCAGCAGCATGCGGACACGTCTGTGTCCGAGCGGTTTCGTGCGCACGGAAGTCTCCAGGAATATGGGGGGGGTGGCGGCAGGCCACGGGGGCCTGCCGTGAAGGAGTACGGGCGCGCGCCGTCGCGCCGTCGAACACCGGCCCGTCACCCCGGACAGGGTTATGACCGGTTCATTTCAAGGAAGTTAGCGGGCCTCGCGTGAACGCGTAACCCCTTTCGCGCACAGTCCCGCGTCTTCTTCCTCGCATGGGACAAAGTGGGAGGCGGTGAACCAGTCGTGGTCGTCACCGAGGCCCCAGTCGGGGCCGTCCCAGACGTCGCGGCGGACCTCGTTGCAGAGATCCGCGCCCACGACGCGCTCGTTGTCCCGGTAACGGCGGGCCATGAACAGCCAGTCGTCCTCCCACGCCTCCGTGGGCCGGCTCGCGTTCCAGCGCTCGTTGCCGTCCACTCCGCAGCACCAACGGGTGGTGTCGGTGTGGTTGTCGAGGATCACCACGATGCCGCAGGCGGTGAGTTCGCGGACCACGGTGTCGTACACCTGGAGCGGGGTCCTCCCCCTCAGGGCAGGGTTGGCGGCGACGGCGTCGTCGGTCACGGGGCGTGTGTCGTGGATCATTTCGCTGGAGAAGGGCAGCCGGACGCTGTTGATCCCGATCTCCCTGGAGCCGGCGATGATCTCGGCCATGGGGGTGCGGTCGAGGCCGAGCGGTATCCGGCCGGCGTTCTCCCCCGCGTGGTGCTCGGCGTCCTCGTCCGCACTGCCGGTGCCGTTCGATGTGCCGCCGGCACCGTGCCAGTTGCCGGACCGCATGTGAACCGGTCCCCGTCCGCGTCGACGATCCAGCGGCCCCGTGTGCTGAGCGGCGCCGTCATCGGCGACGGCTTCTTCGGGAACGTGAACCTCACCTTCGTCGACGACGTCGGCATCCGCACAGGTGACGGTGTGATGCTCGCTCCCGGCGTGACGCCGACCACGACGGGACACCCGGTGCATCCCGCACGACGTACCGACTTCGGGCGGTTCTCGGAGCCGATCGTGATCGAGGACAAGGTGGGGATCGGCAGCAACGCGGTGGTCCTGCCGGGCGTCCGCATCGGATACGGGTCGGTCATCGGCGCCGGCAGCGTCGTCAGCAGCAGCACTCCCCCGACGACCGTCGCGCTCGGCACCCCTTGCCGCGTGGTCCGCGCCCTCACCGACGAGGCCTCACCACCCGTACCGCCGAACCGTAAGTGGCGTCGCCCTGCCGTGAGTCGGGGTCTCGGACGGCACCGCCGGCCTCGTCCGGCAGCCGCCGCCCCACCGGTCCTCCACCGGCGCCCGTCCGCACGGCCGAGGCGCGCCGTGCCTGAGCCGACCGGCTCTCCGAGGCTCTCCTGTGGGCTCAGGCTTCGGGGACGCGCAGGGCCAGGAGGGCGACGTCGTCGTCGTTGTCGGCGGGACGGACACGGTGGAGCAACTGGTCGGTGAACGAGGTGAGGGGGCGGTGGGCGAGGGCGGCGGCGTGCCGGCGCAGCCGGTCCAGACCCGTATCGAGGCTCTGGCCGGGCGCTTCGATGAGGCCGTCCGTGTACAGCACCAGGGTGGCCCCGGGCGGGAGCAGCGCTGTGGCGTCGGGGCGCCGGAAGCCCGCCTGGGTGCCCAGGAGGATGCCGTGGCCATCGGTGAGGTAGTTCGCCAGGCCGTCCCGGCTGATCAGCAGTGGCGGAGGGTGACCCGCGTTGGTCCAGGACAACTGCCGGTGACCGTCGTGGGCCGCTTCGATCCGGCCGAAGATCATGGTGGCCATGGTGACGTCGGTGATGTGCTGGATCGCCTCGTCGAGCCGTTCGACGATACGGCTGGGGGGCTCGTGCTGGGACCATGCGTAGGCGCGGAGCATGTTGCGGACCTGTGCCATGCCGGCCGCCGCCTCCAGGTCGTGGCCGACGACGTCACCGATGGCCAGGGCGGTGGACGCGTCGGACAAGGGGAAGGCGTCGTACCAGTCGCCGCCGACATGTGAGGCGTCGGGTGCGGGCAGGTAGCGGGCGGTCATCTGCAGGCCCTCGACGCCCGGCATCTGGGGCAGCAGGTGGTTCTGCATGGTCTCGGCCACCTTGCGCTGGCGCTGGTAGAGGCGGGCGTTGTCCAGGGCGATGCCGGCCCGGCGCGCGATGTCCTCGATCAGCGGAAGGTCCACGGGGGTGAAGGCCGCCGGATTCTCGGTACGGCCCAGGGTCAGCGCCCCCAGGACCGCGCGCGGGCCGCGGATCGGCGCGATGGCCGCGGAGTGCATCCCCGTGGCGTGGAACAGACGGCCCTGCTCGACCGCGATGCCGGAATCCGGTGTCCCCTGGTAGGTCCGCGGGCCGGCCAGGGTGGAGGCGACGCCGCGCAGGGCTCTGGACAGGGGCATCGGGGATTCCGCGGGAATCGGCGGCATCGGCCCCTGCAGGTCCTCGTGCCGCACCGGCGTGCCGCCCTCGGCATGGACCACGACGGTACGCCACACCTCGTCACGTTCGGTGATCAGATCGACGACCACCCAGTCCGCCAGCCGGGGCACGACCAGGGCCACCAGCCGCCGCAGCGCCTCGTCGACGTCGAGGGTGGAGGTCAGCTGCGCGGTGGTCTCGGCCAGCAGAGCCAGCCGTTGCAGTTCCGGCAGCGACTGGGCCGTCGGCTCCGGTCGCGGGCCGGTGTCCCGCGCGGGTTCAGAGGTGTGGAAGACAACGAGCGTGGCGGCTCGGCGGTCGCCGATGCCGTACGGGGTGATCAGCCAGGAGATCGGCAGTACCGAACCATCGGCGCGTGCGAAGTAGTCCTCATCGGCCTGGGCCGGGCGTCCGGCGTGGAATGCCTGTCGCATCGAGCATTGGGTCCTCGGCAGCTGCTGCCCCTGCGGACCGCGGTGCAGCAGGTCGTGCGCGTCATGGCCGAGGAGCTCTGCGGCGGGCCGGCCCAGCAGTTCCTCGGCGCGGGCGTTGACGGCGATGATGCAGCCCTGCTCGTCGACGACGTAGGCGCCCGTGCCGATGGCTTCCAGCGCGGAGGAAGCGGTCGGCGCGGCCAGTGCGTGGGCCTCCGTGCGCTCGGACCCTGTCATCGTGACCTCCTTGCCGGTCGGGCCGCCGCCCGTGTGTCCAGCCGCATGTGCCTTCTCCCGTTCTCCTGCTTCTCCCATATGCCCATGCGGGTGAAGATCCCACATCGTCCTACGGCTTCGGTGAAGTGTGCTCCGATGAAGCCGGGCAGTGGCACCTCATGGATTCTCCACCGCGTTCCGCTTCGGCCGCCGTCACGCTTGACGCACCTGACGCCCGTGAGCCCGCACGGTTCTGCCGGGGCCCGCTCGGGTGGCGGATGCGGAAGAAGGAGCCGGGCCGGGCCGGCGGGGAGCACGCGGAAAACGACGGGCGTCCGATGTGCCGTGGGGGTAGCGTCCCGAGGACAGGATCCGGGGGTGTCGCCCCCCGGAAGGACGGAGACGGGGTATGACGGGCGAAGACGTGGTCGGGCTGTTCGCCGACGAGACCCGGGTGCGGGTCTTCGGCGCTGTGGCGCTGGGCGCGACGAGCACCGCCGAGGTCGTCGAGCGGACCGGGCTGCCGGCCAAGGAGGCCCTCCTCGCGCTGCGGCGGCTCGAGGAACGGGAGGCCGTCGCAGCGAACGCCGACGGGCTCGCGGTGTCCTACGACTCGTTCCGCCGCCTGGCGCGCGAGGCGGCCGGGCCGCGGCCCGCGCAGGACCACGGCACCGGGGACGAGCGGGTCGAGACGGTGCTCCGCACGTTCGTACGGGACGGACGGCTGGTGAAGCTGCCGGCGCAGTGGAACCGGAAGAATCTCGTACTGCGCCACATCGCGGAACGCACCTTCGAGCCGGGCCGGGAGTACGCGGAGAACGAAGTCGACGAAAAACTCCGCGCCTGGTGCACAGGGGGCCGGCTCGACCACGTGACCCTGCGTCGTCACCTCGTCGACCTGCACCATCTGCACCGGAGCGACGGCATCTACCGCCGTCCGGCCGAGGACGCGGCCCGGATCGGCTGATGTACGCCGGTGACGCCCGTCGACGCCCGCCCCTCCGCTCGGTTCCGGGCGGGGAGCACGCCGCGGTCGTCGGCCCGCTCGGCCCGTGACGGCGGGCTGGTGGACCGCAGGACGGTGAGGGCGGTGAAATGACGAAGGTGGCGGTGTTTCCGGCACCCCGCGAGCGCCACCCGCCTTGCAGCCGCCCGGGGCCACCGGTACGGACCGCCCGTCGGCCCGCGAGAACCACCGATGAGCCGACGGGCTCTCCCGGTTACCAGCCGGGGGGCACGTCGGAGCCGAAGCCGCCGCCGGCCGGGCGCTTCTCGAAGTGGAGATGAGGGCCGGTGGCGTTCCCGGTGGAGCCGACTTCTCCGATTTTCTGGCCGGCCTTGACCGGCCCCCCCTTCACGGTCTGCTCGGAAAGGTGGCAGTAGTAGAAGTCGAACCCGCCGACGCGCAGCACGAGGAAGGCGCCGAAACTGCGGTCGCGTCCGCTGCGGACGACGGAACCGTTGCGCACCGCGACACAGGACTTCCCCTTCGGAGCGGCGTAGTCCGCTCCGGTGTGACGGCCCAGGATCCAGTGAGGCCCCTTCTTCCCGTAGGGGGTCGTGACGCCGTGCCCCGGTACGGGGGAGGCGACGCGGGCACCACCGGGGGCCGGTGTCGCCGGCGGGACGCGGAGCCGGTCCCAGCTCGCCTTGCCCGGGATGCCGTTGGCATCGGCTCCCTCGAACCCGATCTTGCGCTGCCAGGCGGCGTACGACTGCTGGTCGACGTCGGTCCACTCGGGGCCCGGACCCGTCCGGTACTTCCCGCACCCTTCCGCCACCAGGCGTTTGCCCATCGAGGCGATCATGGGGCTGCGTTGTCCCTTGTGGAAGAATCTCACTCCTGGGAACGGCGCTGTCGCGGGCATGGCACTCTCCTTCCACGGGGCTCGGCAAGGCGCCGGATGACGGTGCGGGATCGTCTGCCGAACGCGCGAGATGTCGCCGTACCGGCACCGGACGTGGTGGACCGGCGTGGAAGCCGGTAAGGAGTGACCCGCCGGTCGGCACAGCGACGCCCCTGCCTGGGAGCCACGAGCCTTTCCCGGATCGTGCGCCACCGGCTGTCGCAGTCGCTCTTCTTCCACCATGCGCCCGACGGGTGTGGCGCGCAAACCCGGGAAAAACGCCGATACGCGGGTCTTCGGCGAACCTGCCGCGCACTCCCGCGATGACGGGCGATCCGCGTCCCGCGAGGAAGAACGCCACCCCGGAAAACGGCTCGGACCGGGACTCGTCAGGGGAGGGTCCGGGCGTCCGTGACACAAACGCCGGACAGGTGAAGACCTGAATCGTCCCGGGCCTTCGCAGTGCCGTACCTTTCCGGCTCCCCTTTTTTCCTGGCGGTCACCCGGACCGGATCATTCGAATAGGCAGCGTGTATTCCCTTTCCTCCAGCCAGAGGAAAGGGAAGGAGGCTGTCGCCTTCCCCAGTGGTCCCGAACCGCGATTGCCGTCACTCCTCGCACAACACCCGACAGGGCGAACAGAACCCTGGTGACGCGCTGCGCGAAAGTCAGGACCTTCGAGGCGTCCGGCCGTCCGACGGCTGCGCTGAAAGCCTTCGCATGACCCCGGACTCGAACCCGAGTCGGCGTGGTGCCCCTGGATCCACCCCGTTCGGAAGGAAGCCGGAAAGGCCTCCGTATCACTCGGACGGGCGAAAAGCACGACGTCCAGACGACGTGACAGGCGCCCCGCCAGGTCACATAGGACAGTAAAGACCATGAACCGTCACCGACGCCCACCCCGGCGTGCCCCGTGGATCGTAGGTGGCGCCGCTGTGCTCGTCCTCGGTGGCATCGGCGTGTGGGCGTTGGTGGCGCAGGACGGCGGCACGCCCGGTCCCACGCCCTCGGCCTCGAACGACCTGTCCCTTCCGACGCTGAACCCGTTGCCGTCCTGGACGTTCGCGACAGAGCCCTCGAGCACGGCACGGCGGACGCCGACGCCCACGCTGTCACCCGGGCCGACGACGTCCCGGCCCCGTCCGCCGGCCCCGCCGAGCCGGCGGCCGACGGCCCGACCGACCCCGCCGGCACAGAGACCGACCGGCGAGCCGCTACCGCCGGCACGGCGGACGACAGCCGAGCCGGCACCTCCGGAGCAGAGGCCCACGACTCGGCCGGCGCCGCCCAGCCGCCGGCCGGTGCCCCAGCGGACCACGACCGGCGCGTCGGCCATGCGCACTCCGGAGGCGGGACCGGCAACGCCACCGCCACCGACGCGGTCCGTGCCCCATCGGCTCTCACCGGGCTCCCCGGCGCCCACGTCCTCGCCACGGTCCACCACACCCCCAACCTCGCCACGGTCCACCAAGCCCTCAGCCTCCCCACGGTCCACCATGCCCCCACCTCCGTCGAAGTCCGTCACACCCGAACTCCCGCCGGAGTCCGCGACGCCGAAGCCCTCGGCGTCATCCGCCCGCCCGGCGCCGACACGGACACCGACGACGCGACCGGCGCCCTCGAAGCACGTACCGACGCCGTCCGTCATGACACCCGGGCCGACGCCGAGGACCGGTGGCGGCAAACGGGCGACCACCACGTGGCACACCTCCCCGGCCGCGACGGCCGCCGCCCACCGCATGGCGGACGCCGGCGCGGTCGGTGACCCCGCCTGCTCGATGGCGGCCGTGGGTCAGCCGGACCCCGGCCTGGTCCCGTGGAACAGTCGTATCGGCATCGGGCACTACGGCACGTACTGGTGCCTGATCTGGTGAGGCGGCATCCGACGGCGGGCAGTCACCCGGTGAACCGGCCGTCGTCCGGCCCGGACCTTCTCCGGGCCCCCGCAACGGGCGGCCGGGCGCGTGTGGTCGGTGCCGGCATCGGGACCTGGCAGGACCGGCGACAGGTCACCGCGTAGGCTGCCCTCGGCACGGACACGGCTGGGTGGGGGAGCGCATGACGGCTGGGACGGCCCCGAGGTGGGCATCGGCTCTCGATTCGGTGGTGGTGTACGCGCAGGGCGCGCTCTGCCGCCGCCTGGCCCGGGGCACGGTACCGGCGGGCGGACGCGTGCGGGTGGCGGGACTGCCCCGCTCGCTGGACCCGGGCTCGTTGCGGGCCCGCGTCGTCGGAGCGTCCGGGGTACGTGTCACCGAGGCCCGGGTGGAGGTGGAGGCCGAACTCCTCGACACGGAACCGTCCGACGAGTTGCGGCGCGAAGTGGAGCGGCTGCACGACGACTGTGCGGCGGCGCGGGGCCGCCGGGACCGGCAACTGGGTCTGATCGAGGAGGTCGGAGCACTCCGTCCGGTGCCGCCTGCCCGCAGGCGGGAGGACCCGCATCGCCGTACTCCGGTCGACGCCTGGCTGGAGCTCTCCGAGTTCGTCGACGAACGCCTGACCGGGCTGCACGGCAGGCTCCGCGAGCTGGAGGAGGAGCTGCGCCGGGTCGAGCACGAGCTCACGGTCGCCGCGGACAGGCTCTCCCGTGCCTCCACCGACGTGCCCTCGGCACCGGTGGCCGGCTCGATGTGCGCGGTCCTGACGCTGGACGGCGCGGGCGACGCGGAAGTGGAGCTGGAGGTGGAGTACGGGGTGCCCGGCGCCGTCTGGGTACCCGCCTACCGGCTCACCCATCGGGAGGGCGAGAGCGACGGATCCCTGGTGCTGCGAGCCTCGGTCGCCCAGCGCACGGGTGAGGACTGGACCGGGGTGCGCATCGCCCTGGCCACCGCCGATCTGCGCCGTCGCACCGACCTGCCCCGGCTTCGCTCGGTCCGCATCGGACGCAGCCAGCCCGCCCCCGCGCCTTCGGGCTGGCGTGAGCACCCGACAGGGCTGACCGATCTCTTCGCCGGTTACGACGCGGCGGGCCCCCGCCCCGACACGAGGGGTGCGTCCGTGGCCGTGGCCGGTCCCGTTCCGCCACCGCCGTCCGTGCCGCTGCCGGAGAGCGCCTCCCCTGTGGCCTTCGGCGGCGCCATGACGCCGGCCCCGGCCCGGCCGAGCGGCAGACCGCGTACCGCAGCGCGGCCCGCCGCGCCCGGCGCCGCCCCGGCTGTACCCGCGGCCCCCGGGGCGGCGCCGCCACCGCCCGCCGCGTCCGCGGCCGTCGCCGGGTACGCGCCGCCGGCGCCCGTGGCCGGTCCGCCGCAGCCGGACGGCGCCGAACTCGACTACTCCGCGCTCGTCCTGTGCGGCCCGGACGAACAGGGCGGCCGCCGGGGCAGGCTGTTCCCCGGCTCCGGCTTCGACCCGGTGACCGCCGAGTACCGCCGTCGCGCCGAGACGGTGGGCGCGCTGCCCCTTCCCGGGCACGCCGTGCGGCCCCGCGAGTCGGCGGGTTCCTTCGACCACCGGTTCGATGCCGCCGCCCCCGCCGATATTCCCTCGGACGGCACCTGGCACACCGTCACCGTCGGCGAGATCCAGGTCGGCCTGCGCACCGAGTACCTCTGTGTTCCGTCCGTGGAGCAGACCGTGTACACGACACTGGTGCTCTCCAACGCCACCGGTCGGGCTCTGCTGGCCGGCCCGGTGGAGGTCACCGTGAACGAGGACTTCCTGCTGACCGCCGCGCTGCCCACGCTCGCCCCGGGCGGTGTGTGCCGGGTGGGGCTCGGACCGGCCGAGGCCATCGGGGTCACCCGCCGGGTGAATCTGCACGAGTCGACCGCGGGGCTGCGCAACAACATCACGGTGCTCGACCACCGCGTCCATGTGGAGCTGGCCAACCGGCTTCCGGTGCCCGTCTCCGTGGAGGTGCGCGAGCGCGTGCCCGTCGCCTCCGACGCGGACGTCCGGATCGAGGAACGGGCCGGCTGGACGGCGCCCGAGGGCGACGCCGGCCCGGAGCACCATGCGCCGGGCACACGCCTGTGGCGGATCGAGCTGCCCGCCGGCGGCACCGCCGCTCTCGACGGCGGCTACGAAATCCGGATCCCGGCCGGCAAGGCCCTCACCGGCGGCAACCGCAGGAGCTGACACAGCATGTCTACGCCATCGGAGCTCATCCCCCTCCCCGTCACCGCCGTCACCTGTACGGAGGACCGTGCTCACGTCGAGCGTGCGATCGTGCTCGATCTGCGGGGCGGCACACAGCGACTGCGTCTCGGACCGGTCAGCGCGCTGGCCGTCGACCGCACCCTCCATGCCGAGTTGACCGCCGACCGCCCGGCGACCGTGCTCGATGCGCGGATCGTCCGTAGCTGGACGCCGCGCGGGCCGGGGCCCACCGACGACGACTCCGCGCTGCGCCGGCGTGTGACAGCCCTGGAGGAGGAGCGGACGACCCTGGAACAGCGGCGTGACCGGCTGCGCACCCGCCTCGATCTGCTCGGCCGTCTCGCCACGGATCTCCTGCGGGAGATCGGCGAGGGCGCCGGCTTCGGGGAGGCGGAACGGGACCGCTGGGCCCGGGAACTGGACCGGGTGGACGGCGAACGCGACTGCCACGGCGAGCGACTGCGCGCGGTGGAGGCCGAATTGGCCGGCGTGGCCGCCGAACTCTCCGAGGCCCAGCGGGCCATGCAGCTCTCCGAGACGGAACCCGCCGAGCTGGTCGGTCACATCGAGCTGACCGTGCATGCCTCGGCCGCCGGGCAGGCCGGGCTGCGGCTGAGCCATCTCACGCCGTGCGCGGTGTGGCGGCCCGCCTACCGGGCGGCGCTCGACGGGGACTCCCTCACGCTGGACACGGACGCGATCGTCTGGCAGCGCACCGGCGAGGACTGGTCGGACATACGGCTGACCCTGTCGACGGCCCGCTCCGCGGGGGCCGCGGAACCGCCCCGGCTCAGCGAGGACCGGCTGACGCTCGAGGACCGCTCCACCGCGGAGCGCCGCACCGTCCACGTCGACCTGCGCGAGGAGGAGATCACGGACCTCGGTCCCGCCCCCGTGCTGGGGCTGCCGGGCGTGGACGACGGCGGGGAGGTGCGCGTGCTCCACTCCCCCGCACCGGTCTCCGTGCCCGCGGACGGCCGCGCCCACCGTGTGCCGCTCTCCTCCTTCACCTCGCCGGCGAGAAGTGAGTACGCCTGCTCGCCCGAGCTGTCGCCCCTGGTCGGCCAGGTGGTGCGGTGCGACAACCTGTCCGGCCACGCCCTGCTCGCCGGTCCGGTCGACCTGATCCGCGGCAGTGGATTCAGCGGGCGCGGCACCCTGGGCTTCACCGCCCCCGGCGCCCTCGTCGAGCTCGCCTTCGGCAGCCGGGACGACCACCGGGTGCTGCGGCACACCGAGGAGACCCGCGAGACCGCCGGAATCACCCAGCGGACCGTCCTCACCCGAACCGTCCGCCTGCACCTCTCCAGGTTCTCCGCCCCCGGCGAGCACGACGACAGGACGGTCGTCGTCCGGGAGCGCGTCCCGGTCTCCGAGGTCTCGGCGGTGGAGGTACGCCTGCGCCGGGACGACTGCTCTCCCGCGCCCGACGCGATCGACGCGGACGGCATCGTCCGCTGGAACGTCCCGCTGGCCCCGGGCGGCCGGCGCACGGTCACCCTCGTCTACGAAGTCTCGGCGAGCGGCAAGGTCACCGGCCTGTGACCCCGGCGGGGGAACCACTGTCGCGTCCTCGGTCCGCCGCCGTCCGGCAGGGGCGGAAGAACGCGCGCGATTCCTCCGCGTACGCCTCGGGTTCGCCGAGCGGTGCGAAGTGCCCGCCGCGCGGGGGTCCGCTCATGTGGACGAGGTCCGCCGTGCGTTCCGGCCACGCCCGCGGCGGGCGGACGATGTCACCGCAAAAGGGTGAGAACCCGGACGGCGCCTCGACCCGGGCGGTGATCTCCACCGGGTTCGCGGCCTCGGTGATGTGGACGTTGCCCTCCTCCAGCTTCAGATAGGCCGGTGTGTCGTCCAGCTTCAGCCGCAGGTAGCTGCCGACGATGCCCAGCGGCCCGGCGAGCAGGAACGGGACGCGCCGGCCCCAGGTGTCCATCGTGTCGGTGCCGAGCCAGGCGGTGAGCACCGTCACCAGGGCCGCCGCGCCGGTGTACCCGGCCGGCGTGCCCAGTTCCAGGAAGCTGCCGAAGCAGCCGCGCCGTTTGTCCGGGGCGTACTCCGCGATGAAGGTGGAGGCACCGCCGTACTCGTCGCCGGTGGAGAATCCCTGCAGCAACCGGAAGAGGATCAGCAGCAACGGTGACCAGAAGCCGACGGCCGCGTACGTCGGGAGCATGCCGATCGCGGCGGTGCCGATCGCCATCAGGAGCATCGTCAGCGCGAGCACCTTCTTGCGGCCGGCCTTGTCGCCCATCGGCCCGAAGACCATGCCGCCGAGCGGGCGCACCAGGAAGGCGACGGCGAAGGTGGCGAAGGACGACAGCAACTGCGCGGTGTCGCTCCCGGAGGGAAGAAGACGCGGCCGATGGTGCCGGCCGGATACGCGTGGACGCCGAAGTCGAACCACTCCATGGCGTTGCCGAACGAGGCGGCCTTCACCGCACGCCTGACCGCCCGCTCGTCCGTCACCGTGATGTCCGACCGGCGCAGGGGCGGGTTCCGCCGGCGCCTGACGGCACGGAACAGCGCGGGGTGGCGCCCGACCGCCGCGGAAGGGGGCGTGGGCTCGGAGCCGCTTCTTCCCGGCGGCTCCCCGGATACTCGGGTGCGATGCGGGGCCCGTTCTCACCCATGTGCCTCCGCTGCGCTGGTCACCCGGGCGAACCGGTGATGCGGTGGGAGGACAAGGGCGGAAAGCGCCCGGGGCAGGTCGGCGCCGGGGCGCTCGTCCCATCCTCAGGAGGCACTCGTGACCACCCCTCGCCCGATCGTCTGCTCGTCCCGTGTCCTGGCCGCCGTACTGGCCACCGGGACACTGCTCACCACGGCGGCCTGTTCCAGCACGGACAACAGTGGGTCGGCCGGGTCGGAGACCGCCGCCGCGGCCGTCGAGCGGGCCCTCGCAGCGCAGACCGAGTCACCGACGTCCACGCCGACGTCCCCGTCTCCCACGTCCCCGTCGCCGACCTCGTCACCCGCCTCGGAGCTCAGCGCGACCGGCGCGCGGAACGCGCTGATCACCGAGGCGGATCTCGAGGGCGACTGGACGCAGGTCGAGAACCCGCGGGACTGGCGGGACTCCCTGCTCGTCGGACAGGTCGATGTGGCCGCGTTCCTCGAGGGGAAGAGCGACGCCTCGGAGTGCCAGAGGCTGATCGACTCGCTGTACGACGAGACCCTGTTGGGCCGCCCCTCCGGGGCATCGGCGCTCAACGGGTTCCAGGAGGGTGACTCCCGGCTGCTCCACCAGGTCGCCGCCTATCAGAAGGCCGACCTCGACAAGTCGATGAAGTGGCTGCGGTCGCTTCCCGACGCCTGCGACCGGTTCACTCTGACCGGCGGTGACACCGGTGAGCGCACCGTCCAGGTCACCGCGATGTCCCTGCCCGAGGAGGGCGACGCGCGGCAGGGACTGACCGTGACGGTGAAGGGCGAGAGCGGGGGTGAGCCCGTGACCCTCACCCTGGACGTGGCCGCCGTCCGGATCGGCGCGAACGCGATCACGGTCACCAACGGCGGACTCGACGGCGCCGACCACGACAGCACCGCGGCGGCCGTCGAGCAGGGAACGCAGCGACTGCGGGAGGTCCTCGCCGGCCGTACACCGCAGCCCACTCCCAGCGGGGTCGAGTGAATGCGGGACCGCAGCTGAGACCGGGCAGGCGGAGATGACCGCGGGGGCGGCCCGTCCGCTCGCCCGGACCATCCGACGGTGCTGGGCCGGTCGGCCGCGTGCGGTGTCGTCGCAGCAGTCGTTCCCCTCGCGGAAAGTGTGGTCATGGAGCGAATACGGCACGCCGCCCGGCGGTCACTCCCTCTGGCCGTCCTCGTCCCCGCCGCGGCCCTGACGGCCGCCGGCCCGTCCCCGGCGTCCGAGAACGGCGGGAGCTCCGGCGAGGGTGCCAAGCCGACGGTCGTACTGGTGCACGGCGCCTGGGCGGACGACTCGGGCGGGAAGGAGGTCATCAGGAGTCTGCGGGCGGAGGGCCATCCGGTGGTCGCCACCGCGAACCCACTACGCGGCCTCACCGGCGATTCCGCCTACCTCGCCGCCCGGCTGAAGACGATCGAGGGTCCGGTCGTCCTCGCCGGCCACTCCTACGGCGGTGCCGTCATCACCAACGCGGCGGCGCACGACGCGCGTCCCGGCCTCGCCGCGACGGGCGCGGCCGACCGGGCCGCGGTCCTCGGCGGCGCGGCGGCCCTGCCCGTCGCCGGCGGTACGGCCCTCGTGGTCCGCTCCCGCCGCGCCTGACCGCAGGCCGGTGCGGGCCGGGCCGTGTCGAGCGGTACCTCCGTGGCGGCCCTTCGCTACTCGGGGGTAGGAACACGGCTCCTCTTGCTATACAGTTCGTCAGCAAGACGGGATCGTTACCCGTGGTAATAGCGCCCGGACTCGATTCGAGGAGCCCTCAGCATGGCCATCCACACCTCCTCGTCGGAGGCCGCCGGGAACCGGCCCTCCGACGACGGCACAGCCCGGCGACTGCTGGACTCGTCCGCTCGGCTCTCCTACGACCCGCTCACCGAGGTCGACTGGGACACGCCGCTCGACACGAGCTTCCACGGCGCCAGCCCGGAGTGGAGCACGCTCTACGGGACGGCGTACTGGGACGAGCTGACCGACGCGCAGCGCAAGGCGCTGACGCGCCAGGAGGCGGCGTCCGTCGCCAGTACCGGCATCTGGTTCGAGATGATCCTGCAGCAGATGGTGCTGCGGGACATCTATGCCAAGGACCCGACGGACGACACCGTCCAGTGGGCGCTCACCGAGATCGCCGACGAGTGCCGGCACTCGATCATGTTCGCTCGCGGGGCGAAGAAGCTCGGGGCGCCGGCCTACCGACCGCACCGGTTCGCGCTCGAACTCGGCCGGTTCTTCAAGACCGTCGCCTTCGGCGAGGCCGCGTACGCGGCGATCCTGGTCGCCGAGGAAGTCCTCGACGTCATGCAGCGCGACTGGATGCGCGACGAGCGGGTCGTGCCCTTCGTCCGCACCATCAACAACATCCATGTCGTCGAGGAGTCCCGGCACATGAAGTTCGCCCGCGACGAGACACGCAAGCACCTCGCGCGTGCCGGACGGCTGCGCCGCCGGATCCACGCCCTGCTGATCGCCGTCGCGGCCTACGTCATCGTCACCAGCATGGTGAACCGGAAGGTCTACGCGAACGCCGGCCTGGACGAGGCACGTGCCCTCCGCGAGGCGAAGGCCAACGAGCACCACAAGTCGATGATGCGGGCGAGCTGTTCGGGCCTGATGGAGTTCCTGGCCTCGGTGGGGCTGCTCACCCGGCCCGCGCTCTTCTTCTACCAGCGCGCCCACCTCATCTGACGACCCGCACCCCTGCACCTGCCCGGCCCTCGGCGGAGTGGACGACCATGGCCTTCGCGATCACCCAGACCTGCTGCAACGACGCCACCTGTGTGTCCGTCTGCCCGGTCAACTGCATTCACCCCACGCCCGAGGAACGGGCCTTCGGCAGCACGGAGATGCTGCACATCGACCCGAAGAGCTGCATCGACTGCGGCGCCTGCGCCGACGCCTGCCCGGTGGACGCCGTCCTCCCGCTCGACCGGCTGACCGGCGGACAGCGGGAGTACGCGCGGATCAACGCGGCCTACTTCGAGCAGGACGGGACGAAGCCCTCCGGGGAAGAGGGGACACCGGCGCGTCCGGGCCCGAACTTCCACGCCTGGGGCGAGCCGTCCTTCGACCGGGTGCTGCCCTCGGACTTCGGGCCGCTGCGGGTCGCGATCGTCGGCACCGGCCCGGCCGGCATGTACGCCGCCAAGGACCTGCTGCTGCACACCCGGGCCGAGGTGACGCTCGTCGACCGGCTTCCGGTCGCCGGCGGGCTCGTCCGGTACGGCGTGGCACCGGACCACCCGGCCACCAAGAAGGTGGGCGAGACCTTCGCCCGTTTCCTCACCCATCCGCGCGCGCGGACCTACCTGGACCTCGACGTGGGCACCCACGTCACCGCGGAGGAACTCGCCGCCCACCACGACGCGGTGATCTACGCGGTGGGCGCCGCCACGGACCGGCGGCTGGGCATTCCGGGCGAGGACCGGCCGGGCGTCGTCTCCGCGACCACCTTCGTCGCCTGGTACAACGCACATCCGGAGGTCGCCGCGGACGCCGTCGACCTGTCGTCCGAGCGGGTCGTCGTGGTCGGCAACGGCAACGTCGCCCTCGACGTCGCCCGGATCCTGGTCTCCGACCCGGAGACGCTGGCCGGCACCGGGATCGCCGGCCACGCGCTGGCGGAACTGCGCCGCGGCAAGGTGCGCGAGGTCGTACTGCTCGGGCGCCGCGGACCGGAGCACGCGGCGTACACCCGGCCCGAGTTGCTCGCCCTGAAGCACCTTCCCGGGGTGGACCTGCTCATCGACGACCACGATCCGCGCATCGGTGCGGCGATCGATGCCGCCGGTCCGCGGGACAAGGCGGCGGTGCTGCGGGGTACGGCACGGGAGGCCGTCGACTGGTCCCTGCCGCCGGGTACGGCAGGACGGCGGCGCATCGTGTTCCGCTTCCTCTCCTCCCCTGTGGCGGTGTGCGGGGGCGAGGACACGCGTGCCGTGCGGGTCACCGGCGGCACCTCCGAGCCGGAGATCCCCGCCGGTCTGGTGCTGAGGGCGGTCGGCTACCGCGGGGCGGCCCAGGCGGGGCTGCCGTTCGACGAGGCCACCGGTACCGTGCCGCACGAGCGCGGCCGGGTGACCGGCAGGCCCGGCACGTACGTCGTCGGCTGGATCAAGCGCGGGCCCTCGGGAGGCATCGGCGCCAACCGCGCCTGCGCGGCCGAGACCGTCGGCTCCCTGCTGGCCGACGCGGTGGCGGGCACACTGCCCGCACCGGCCGGCGGGCCGAAGGCGTTCCGCCGCCTCGTACGCCGTCGGCGCCGCTGACTCCCGCACGGCGTGGTCACTCCACGAGGTCCGCGTCCTGTTCACGGGCGTCGGCCCGGTCGTCGGGGACGGCGTGGACCGCGCGTTGCGGACAGGGCCGCTGCGCGGGAAGGCCGAGGGGCGACGCAACGGGTCGTCCGGGCAGCGCAGCCGGGCGGCTGCTCACGGACATTCCCAGGCGTTGTCGCAGGTAGGCCCACCCGGTTCAGGGATCACCCGTTCCGGTGGCCAGTCACACCGCAGGCGCCCCGGGCGTCACTCGAGGGTGTTCATCCCGTCGCAGCTCGTCCTGGACGTCGCGCGGTGAGCGTCACGACGGCGCACCCGTGCGCCCGGTCCACGGCGGGCCGGGCGACGAGCGGTCACCGAAGGACGACGCCCGGAGCGGTGTCGTCCGTGTCCTTCGCGACACCGGCGTAGTAGACATCCGTGAGAGGGGCACTGGAACGGGGCCCGTCGTCCGGCGACGAGCGCGAGGAGAGAGAAGGGAGTGCCGTGTGCTGCTGAAGACGTTCCGCTGGTCCTTCGCCGTCACGGGCCTCGGCCTGGTCGCCGGAGTGCTGTACGACGGCTGGACGGCGCTGGGACTGGTCGCCGTCCTCGCCGTTCTGGAAGTGTCGCTGTCCTTCGACAACGCGGTGATCAACGCCGGCATCCTCAAGAAGCTCAACGCCTTCTGGCAGAAGATCTTCCTCACCATCGGCATCCTGATCGCCGTCTTCGGCATGCGGCTGCTCTTCCCCGTCGTCATCGTCGCCGTCAGCGCCCGGCTCACACCGCCCCAGGCCGTCCGGCTCGCGCTCACCGACAAGGACCGTTACCAGGAACTCGTCACCGACGCGCACCCGTCGATCGCCGCGTTCGGCGGGATGTTCCTGTTGATGATCTTCCTCGACTTCGTCCTCGACGACCGCGAGATCAAGTGGCTCGGCCCGGTCGAACGGCCGCTGGCCAGGCTCGGCAGGATCGACATGCTGTCGGTCTGCGTCGCCCTCGGGGTCCTCCTCGTCACCTCCATGACGTTCGCCGCCCATGCCCACCAGCACGGCGGCGGTCATGCCGACAAGGCCCAGACGGTTCTCGTCTCGGGCATCGCGGGCCTGATCACCTACTTGATCGTGGGCGGGCTCTCCGGCTTCTTCGAGAGCAGGCTGGCCGACGCGGAAGCCCGGGAGCACGCCGGGCGGCGGTCCGAGGACGCCGGGGCGGGGCGCCCGGCGGTCGCCCTGGCGGGCAGAGCCGCCTTCTTCACCTTTCTCTACCTGGAGGTCCTGGACGCGTCCTTCTCCTTCGACGGCGTCATCGGCGCCTTCGCCATCACCAACGACATCGTCCTGATGGCCCTGGGACTGGGCATCGGCGCCATGTACGTCAGGTCCCTCACGGTCTACCTGGTCCGCCAGGGCACCCTCGACGACTACGTCTACCTCGAACACGGCGCCCACTACGCGATCGGCGCGCTCGCCCTCATCCTTCTCGTCAGCATCCGGTACCAGGTCAACGACATCGTCACCGGCCTCATCGGCGTCGCGCTCATCAGCGCGTCGTTCTGCTCCTCCGTCCGCCACAACCGCGCCGCACGCCGGTGAACTCCTCTCCCGGGTGTCCGGACCGCACGGAACGACGGTGACGTCACCTTCGCCGGACCCGACGCGCTGCCCTCCTCCAGCAGACTGCGCGCGAAGATCCGCGCCGTGGGGCCGTATCCGTCGTGGAGTGCGGGGAACCGATCCGTACCGCGTACGGGTCGGAACAGTCGTGGAGAAGACGGACGGTGGAGGGGGTCGTCAGATCCTCGGGGGACGACGGGCCGGGGGTGGACACCGGGCAGGGCGTGGCCTGGATCAGGGGGTGCGGCAAGCCGCGCCCGGCGGGGATGCCCCTGTCCGGGACCCGTCACCATGCGCAGCCGGTGCGAGAGGGCAGCGGCAGCGAAGCCGAGCGGTTGGAGATCCTGCGCCGGGCCTGGCCGGGGCCCTCGTCATGAATCCCGTGATGCCGATGGGGCCGAAGCAGACGGGACGGGGCGAAGCCGGCCACCGGCTCGGGCCGGGGGCCGGCCTCATCAGCTTCGGCCGGGCCTTCATCGCCAACCCCGACCTGGTCGAGCGGCTGCGTACCGGCCTCCCGGTGGCGCCCGTCGACGAGGCCACCTACGGCCGGGGAGGCGGCGCGGGTCACCTGAACGTACCCGGCCTACGGCCACACGGCCTGACGCCCGGACGGCCGGGCCACATCGAACCGCCCGGGCACGGGCAGACTCGAACCATGTCCATCGACGCGACGGATCCGCCCGGAGTGCAGGTGTGCTCCCTGAAACGGGACACTCCGCAGTCGGTCCCGGCCGACAGCCCCTACACGGTCGTACGGTTCCCGTTCGGGTCCGCGGAGTCCACCGACCGGTTCTCCATGCATCAGGTGAACCAGCCGGACGGGTACGTGGTCACGGACTGGGACTCGGACGACCGGTCCGGGCTGATATGGCCCAGCACGGCCGGCTGGGGCGTCCTGTACGCGATGGTCCAGTGGGAGGCCGGGAATTACGGCGAGCTGCGGGACCAGTTCGTCCGGGATCCGCTCGGCCTCACTCCGGCGCCCCACGACACCACGGCGACGGAGCACCGGCCGCCGAGTCCCGGCATGCAGTGCTGGACGAAGCACTGGGGAGTCTTCGTCGACCCGGCCGTCCCGCTCGCCGTGCGGGTCACCCATGACGACGGCGTGGCGCGGAACATCGTCCTGGCAGAGTTCAAGCTCGTCGTCCACCGGGCCGCCTGACGGCCCCCCGCCCCGGCGGTCCACGGTCCTGAGCTGTTCAGGGACTGCGGGCAGTGCGGGCGGATCTCGTCGACGTCCGGCACGAACGCCGGCAGGGGCGCCGGCCGTCCTGTGTCATCGCGTCGGAGAAGGACGCCTCGGTGGGATACACCCTCGGCAGGGTGGTCCCGCTGTTCGCCGACGCCTTGACGTGACGCGGGCGGGCGGCGAGCGCGGACATGCGGTGGTGCACGCCGATGTCGTGGAGGGGGACCACCGCCGTCCCCGGACCGTCCACCGCGTGCCCCGCCTGTGGCCCGGCCCCCAGGTCAGCGTGTCGAGGCGCGCGCCGGGCCGCTCGTGTCCCGTCGCCCGTCGCGTCGGCGCCGTGCCAGGTCACCGGCCGCCTCCGGCCATGCCGGGTACCCGAAGGCGAAGCCCGCCTCGAGCAGCCGGCCGGGGGTGACACGCCGGCTCTTGAGCAGCAGTTCCGTGTCCGAGCGCAGCACGAAGGCCCCCACTTCGGCCATCCAGCGCGCCGCGGGCAGGCCCACCGGCACACGCCATGCGGCGCGCAGGGCGCTCATGAACGCACGCTGCGGAAGGGGTTCGGGGGCGGCCAGGTTCACCGGGCCGGCGAGATCGTCCCGGTCGGCCAGGAACTCGACCGCGCGGACGAAGTCGTGGTCGTGGATCCACGACACGTACTGGGCGCCGCCCGCGACCGGGCCGCCGAGCCCGAGGCGGGCCATCCACGACAGGACGTCGAAGACGCCGCCCCGGTCGGGACTCATCACCATGGCGGTGCGCAGGGCCACCTTGCGGGTGTGCGGAGTGGCCGCCTGTTCCTGTTCCCGCTCCCAGGCCCTGGCGATGTCGACGCTGTAGGACCAGTAGCCCGGCACGGTGGCCTCCGCCCCGCCGATCACGCCGGTGTCCTCGTCGTTGGGCGCGTCGAAGCGGTGCGCGTAGACGGTGGCGGTGCTCATCTGGAGCCAGACCCGCGGAGGGTGCTCCGCGGCACCGATCGCCTCGCCCACGACACGGGTGGAGAACACCCGGGAGTCCATCATGGCCCGGAGACGGGCGGGGGTGTAGCGGCAGTTCACACTGCGGCCCGCCAGGTTGATCACGACATCACTGCCGTCGATCACCCCGGTCCACGGCCCCGCGGTCATGCCGTCCCAGTGAACCTCGCCGGGCCCCGCCGGCCGTCTGGTCAGCACCACCACCTCGTGCCCGACCGCGGTCAGCGCGCGCGTGAGGACGGTACCCACCTGCCCGGTCCCGCCGGGAATCACGATCTTCATTCCGGCCCTCCCGCTCCGTGTGAGGCAACACTACCTCAGAATTGAACGCGTTCAAAAGCTTCGGCGCCGGTCGCGGTACGCACACGGCGAGACGCCGGTGACCCGCTTGAACGCGGAGCCGAGGGCGCTTTCGGAGCCGTGGCCGGCGCGCTCGACCCGGGCTGGATCAGCACCCGTCCGCAGCGCCATGCCGACGACGCCACCATGCGGGCCCTGGGGGCGGTGGACGACGACGGCGACATCGTCGAGCAGCCCTCTCGCAGGACGCCCGCCCGAGGCGCGGCGACGCCCGTGCTGCCGGCGGCGTCTCCCCTCGTGGACTGCGTCACCGGACGCTCTTTCGAGGACAACCAGGAGGCGCCGACCGCCGCCGGCGGCGATGCGGAACACGTCGGCGGCGTCGCGGCCCACGCCCTCGGCCCGCAGGCCGCGGACCGCCTCCGGGAGTACGCCGCCGGCGCCCCGCGCTGACGGAGCACGCCGGTCGGCCTACGCACCGCGCGCCTCGGCCGAGGCGGCTCCCCAGGCGGCCGCGCACAGTGCCCGTTCGACCGCGTCGGTGTAGACGGCGGCGGCGAGCCAGGCCCGGGCGAAGTGGCCGGTGTCGGCCGGGAGCAGGCGGCCGAAGGTGTCGCGGGTGCGGTCCGCGGCGGCGGCGTGGAGGTCGTCGAGGAGGTCGCCCGCCGTGGCGAGGCCGAGACGGCGCAGCCGGGTGCCGTCGCCCGACCGGTCCCCGGCGAGGGCGAGGACACGGCGGCCTCCCGGCACCGCCTGGTGGACCCGGCGGCGCAGCAGGTGCAGCGGGGCCTCGTCCCCGGTGGGCATGACCTGCGCGGGTGGTGCGACCGCGCCGGTGGGCAGGTCCGCGTGCTGGAGGCGGTCCAGACCGAGGTCCACCCGGGTGCCGGGATCGGTGGGGTGCTCGGTGGCGAGCAGCAGGGCGCGGGGATACGGCCCCGGTGCCAGACGCGCGACGATCCGCAGTCGGCTGCCCCCGGCGGCGGCGAGCAGGCGGAGGTTGTCGCGGTACGGGAGCGCGGGATCGTCGTGGGCGGTGGCCAGCCGCAGGGGCAGGCCCGTGCAGTCGGCCAGCAGACAGTCGCCCGTCGCCTCCCGCGCCGTGCCCGCGAGGGTCACCTCCAGGAACAGCAGGTCCTGCCCGCCGTTCAGCGCCCGGGCCACTTGCTCGGCGGCGGGTACCGCCCACAACCGGTTCAGCGGCTCGGCGCGCCAGGCGGCGCCGGACGCGCGGACCGCCCGCACCCCCGCCCCCGCGCCGAGACGGCCCGTCGGGGAGACGGTGGCCCCGGACACGGCGAGCCCCGCGCGTGACAGTTCCCGATGGGTCAGGGCGGTGTCACCGATCCGTACGGCCCGGTCGGCGGCTCCGGTCGCCCGGGCGGGCCCGCCCGGTGCCACGTCCGACACCGTGCAGAGGCGTCCGTCGGCGTCGGCGGTCCAGGTGACCGCGCCCGCGTATCCGGTCGCGGTGAGAACGGGCTCGGAGAAGAGCCCGTACAGCCGCAGGGAGCCGTCCGGGCGGTACGGCTGCCGGACCGTGCCGCGCAGTTCGGTCAGGTCGGGGCCGGTGGCGTGCGGGAGGCGGTGGGCGATGCCCAGCACACCGGCCAGCGCGCCGGCGAGGTCGGTGAGGCGGTGCCCGGGGTCGGCGGAGCGGGCCGCGCGCACCCCGGTCACCACGGAGACCGCCGCGGCACCGGCCCGTGGGAGGCCGGCTAGGCGGGCGGTGTGCGCGGCGTGCAGGAGTTCCGCCTGGAGCACGGCGCCGGCACCGTCCGTGCCGGCCTCCAGGACGGCCGCGGCCGCGTCGAACACCGCTCGGGCCGCGGCGCGTTGTTCGGGGGTGGCGGCGTCGGGTTCCGTCGGTGCCGGCTCCCTCTCCTCCCGCGTTTCCGTGGCCTCGGCGGGGGCCGGACCCTCTTCGGCGACCGGTGCGGCCGAGGCCGCCGCCGCGCGGTGCAGGCAGTCGGGAGCCAGCAGACATCCGCAGCGGATCGCGTCCGCTGCGGTCACCGTCCCGCCGGGCGCCCGCAGGACGACGTCGGTCTCGTCGTCGACGGCGATCCGTATGGTGTCGCCCTCCCGGACGACCGGACGCGCCAGCAGCTTGGTCACGCCCGCGTCCAGCCGCTTGCGGAGCCGGGGCGAGAGCGCCGCGACGAGTCCGGCGGTGACGGACGGGACGACCGGAGGCAGGTCCGGGCTCATGTGATCTTCTCCCCTACCCAGCGGGCGAGTTCGAGCGGGCTGAGGGCGGCGACGGGCATACCGGCCGCGACCAGCTGACCGGCGACCCCCGTGGAGTAGCGGGGCCGGCCCGTGTCGTCGAGGCTCGCGCAGCCCAGGACGTGGCAGCCGGCCGATACCAGTGCGCGGACCTCGGCGAGCAGACCGCCGAGCGGGTAGCCCTCCTCGAAGTCGCTGACGACCACGACGAGGGTGCGCGACGGCACGGTGACGAGCTCGCGCGCGTGCCGCAGTCCCGCGGCGATGTGGGTGCCGCCGCCCACACTGACCTCCAGCAGCAGCGACAGCGGGTCGTCCACGTGCCCGGTGAGGTCGATGACCTCCGTGGAGAACGCCAGGAAGTGGGTGGAGAGGGTCGGCACCCCCGCCAGGACGGAGGCGGTCAGCGCGGCCCACACCGTGGACGCCTCCATGGACCCCGACACGTCCGTGACCAGGATGAGCCGCCAGTCGGCGGCCCGGCGTCCCCGGGTGCGGAACACCGGGTGCTCGGGGATCACCCGGACCGTGCCGTCCGGGGTGCGGCGCGCGGTCGCCAGGTTGGCCCGCAGGGTGCGGGCCAGGTCCAGGCCGCCGCCGGGCCGTCTGCTGGGGCGGGGCAGGGCGGTGCCGTGCAGGGCGGGGCGCAGGCGGGTGGCCAGTTGCCGGGTCAGCGCGTCGACCAGCCGCCGTACCAGCGGGCGCAGTGCGGCCAGCCGGGACTCGGGCAGTCCGCCCGCGTGCCGCAGGACGGTGCGCAGCAGGTCCACCGAGGGCCGCACGCTGTCCGCGTCCAGCTCGGCGAGGACGTCCCTGCGGCCCGACGCGGCGGCGGTTGCCAGCACTTCCTCCCGGATGCCGGGCCCGAACAGCGCGGCCAGTTCCTCGGACCACTCCCGCACCCCGGGATACGGCGCCTCCCGTCCACCACCGGTCCCCCGGCCCGTGAGGTCCCCCCGGCTGCCTTCGCCGCGTCCGCTGCCGTACAGCTCGTCCAGCGCGGTGGCGAGCGGTGACACGGACGGCGGCAGTCGGTCGGCGCGGCGGCCGAGGAGGAGGCGCCAGCGGTCGACGGGGGCGAGGACATGCTCCTCGGCGGTCGTCGGGGCACCGCTCTCCGAGTGCTCCGGCGCGCTCTCCGACGAGCCGCCGCCCGGTGCGGGCAGCAGGCCGAGGGACCGCAGGGTCCCGCGGGCCGCGAAGTCCGCTTCGGTCCAGGTGGCGAGCGTGGCCGGGGCGACGTCGTCCGTGTCGGCGACGTGGGTGCTGCCCAGACGTTCCTCGACGGCCGCGAGGAGGCGGTCGCGGGCCGCGGGGCTCAGGGTGTCGAAGCCGCCGCGCAGTGCGGGGAGCCGGTCGAGGAACGCCCGGTCGGGCAGCTCGGTCACCCGGGTGAGCAGCGGCTCCAGCGCGGGGGCCGCCGCCTCCAGCAGAGGGCCGGCGGCGGTCAGCAGTCCGCCGAGCCGGGCGGTGAGGGCGGCACGGGAGTCGGGGTCGGTGGCCCCGTCGACCCAGGAGGCCACGCGGTCGCCGAAGACCCGCGCTTCCTCGTGTCCGAGCAGGACGCGTACGGCCCCGGCGGCGCCGCGCATCAGCGGGGAGCCGTCGGCGGACAGGCGGCCCAGGGCGTCGGCGAGCCGGATGCCGCCCAGCAGGTCGGCCCGATGGGAGAGCTCGAGCAGGGCGTGGGCGTCGGCGGGGTCCTCGGACCCGGTCAGTCCTTCGACCTGCCGCACCGCCGCCGCCGTGAGCAGCTCCGCGGCGGCGGCACGGGGCTCACGGCCCGGCCCGGCGGGGAGCCCCGGGACATGACCGGCCCGCAACCGGTCGAGCAGGGCCAGCCCGGTGAGGAGTTCCGGCAGGGTACCGGCCTGGGGCAGGACGTCGGCGACGTCACCGAGCCGTTCGTCCGCGAGCCCGGTCAGGCCGCACTGCGCCGCCCGTTCGAGCCCTTCGAGGGCCTGAGCGGCGGTCGGCCCGCCCTCGTCGCACTCCTGGCGCCGCCGTTCGCGCAGGACTCCTTCGGCGGCCTGCGCGGGGGTGACCCCGCGCACGCCGGCCGCGGTCAGCACGGCCACCGTGGCGGGGGTCCAGCGCACTTCCCAGCGGGAGGTGAGGGCCTCGGCGCCGCCCGCGCCGACGACCTCCCTGGCCTCCCCGTAGGGCACGCCGCACACCGTCAGCCGGCGCAGCAGCAGTTCACGGCGCCGGTCGAGGTCGGACCGCAGCGGATCAAGACGCAGGTCCCGCGCGGGGCCGGGGCCGCCCGCCTCCGGGCCGGGCAGGCCGAGCCGGGCCAGTTCGGCCTCGACCGCGGGGACGAGTCCGCTGCGCGGTGCCCGCGGGGCGGGACGCCCGGTGCGCGTGCCGACGAGTACCCGCTCCATCGCCCGTGCCACGGCCCGGCCGCGCCCGTACGGCTCGCCCTGCGCGAGCACCGTCTGGACCGCTTCGACCAGTTCGCCGCGGCCCGCCGCGGGCAGGCCCCGCAGCCGGGCGAGGTCCGAGGCGAGCCGGCTGATCTCCCGGGCGTCGGCCGGCCCCGAGGGGTGGCCGAGGCTCCTCAGTTCGGCGCAGACGCGCACGGCCGTGCGGGTCAGCGCCTCCTCCAGCGCGGCCGGGTCGCCCGCCGCGCGCAGGACCATGTGCTGCCACTCCGGGTCCCGGATGCCCGCCGGGTAGCCGGACCGCTCGTCGAGGAGGGCGTAGGTGTACGGGATCAACGAGGTGTTCCACACGGGCCGTCGGGCGTCCGCGGCCCTCGCCTCCTCCTCCCCCGCGTCCTGTCGCAGCAGCGCCGGGGCATGGAAGGCGCCGACCACCACGGCGGCCCGCTCGCCCTGTGCGGTGGCCTCGGCCAGCCGGGCCCGCATCCAGCGTTCGCGCCGCAGGTCAAGCTCCGGTACGCCGCCCGAGGCGACCGCGTCCTCACGCAGGGCCCACCCGGTGAGCAGGGCGGCCCGGCGCAGGGCCTCGGGCGGGGAGCCGGGGGCGGTCGCCTCGACGAGCCGGTCCCAGAGGTCCTCCCCGGGGCGGCCCGTCAGCCGGGTCCGCAGCGCGGTGGCGAGACCGGGGCCGCCGGCCCGTGTCCCCGCTTCCCGGCGTCCTCCGGCCCAGGCCCGGTCGGCGAGCGGCAGGTCGCAGGCGACCACCGGTACGCCGTGCCGGACGGCCCAGCGCACGGCGGCCAGTTCGGGCGAGAAGTCGGCGAACGGGTAGAACGCCGGTCCCCCGTCGCCGCCCTCGCCCGGTGCGGCGGCGAGCGCCACCGGGGCCCGCGTCTCCTCGTGCCCCAGCCAGGGCAGCCACTGCTGCGTCTCCGCGGGCAGTTCGACGAGCAGCACCTCCGGCTTCGCCTCGTCCAGCAGCGCCGGCACGGCGGCGGCCAGGGAGGGCGCGTGGTGCCGTACGCCGACGAGGTAGGGCGCGGACGGGCCGGTGAGGGCGGCGAGCGCCTCGTCGGGCGGGACGGCCGGGGCGGCCCCGTGGGAGAGGGACACGGTCGTCAGCCCTCCAGGACCGTACGCAGGTCCCACAGGGTGCGCCAGGTGGCGGAGCCCTGCTCGGCACGGCGCCGGACGGGGCCGTCCCAGTAGCCGCGCAGCCGGGCGGCGTCGGCGGGGTCGTCCTTGCGGACCACGCCGAGCAGATGCCCGGGCAGCAGTCCGAGGACGTCGCGGTCGCCCGGGAAGTAGGCCGCCGCGAGGGCGAGCGCGCCGGCGACGGACACGGCCTCGGCGGTGCTCATCACCGTCGACGGGCGTTCCACCTCCCAGCCCTCCGCCGACCGGCCCTCGCGCAGGTCCCGGAACGCGGTGACCAGGGCCTCCAGCACGGCGTCGTCGACCTGGAACGGCGCCCCGGCGTGCTCCACGGACGCCCGCGCCTGGC
This sequence comes from Streptomyces sp. NPDC059454, assembly GCF_042749965.1. NCBI lineage: Bacteria > Bacillati > Actinomycetota > Actinomycetes > Kitasatosporales > Streptomycetaceae > Streptomyces > Streptomyces sp. NPDC059454. Next base: position 109,074 of record NZ_JBHYVC010000014.1, read on the forward strand.
CGCGCACCAGCGCGGTCTCCGCGTCGAGGTCGCCGATGGGGCCGACGGTCTCGAAGTTGAAGCGGCGCTTGAGGGCCGCGGACATCTCGGAGACGCCCTTGTCGCGGAGGTTGGCGGTGGCGATGAGGTTGAAGCCGGGTGCCGCGTGCGCCAGCGCGTCCTCGGTGCCGGCCAGTTCGGGCACGGCGATCCGCCGCTCGGAGAGCAACGACACCAGCGAGTCCTGCACTTCGGGCAGGCAGCGGGTGACCTCCTCGACGCGGGCGATCGCGCCCCGGGACATGGCGGTCAGGACGGGGGACGGTACGAGCGCCTGGCGGGTGGGGCCCTGTGCCAGCAGCAGCGCGTAGTTCCAGCCGTACTTGAGCTGGTCCTCGGTGGTGCCGGCGGTGCCCTGCACGACCAGGCCGCTGGTGCCGCACACGGCGGCGGAGAGCAGCTCCGACAGCATCGACTTGGCGGTGCCGGGCTCGCCGACGAGCAGCAGACCGCGCTCGCCGGCGAGGGTCACCACGCATCGCTCGACCAGTGCCCGGTCGCCGACGAACTTGTCCTCGATCACCAGGCGCCGCGGGACTCCGCCGGGCGCCTCGGCGCCGTCGGGCAGCTTCAGGGCCCGGCCCCCGCTGCCCATGACGAACGTGACGACCGCGCGCGGGCTGAGCCGCCAGGCGGGCGGGCGCGGCCCGTCGTCGTACGCGGCGAGGAAGGCGAGTTCGGTGGCGTACCGGTCCTCGGGCGGGACGATCTGGCGGGCCGGGGAGGGGGACGGGGTGGTGGTCATCGGCGCGGGTTCTTCCGGGTGCGGGTGGACGGTGGTCATCGGCGGCGGCCCTTGCGGGTGGCGCGGGTGGTGAGTTCCTCGTAGGCGGGTGCGTCGCCGGCGCGGACGCGGTCCCAGGCGCGGGTGAACAGCTCGGGCACCGGCAGCAGCGGTACCGTGCCGGCGCGGTCGTGGACCGGGTAGAGACCCTGCTTCCAGACCTCCACCGGCTGGGCGGGGGACTTCAGGTCGAGCCAGCCGCACGGCAGGAAGAGGGTGCGTCCGGCGCGGGCCCGCTTCGCCTCGACGACCAGGCCGGTGGCGGCCAGTTCGGTGCGGGCCTGCTTCGTGCGGGCGGGCTTCCAGCCCGTCCAGCGGGCGCGGTTGCGGTCCGTCGGGTCGGGCAGGGCCAGCAGTTGCAGGTAGAGCGCCGCCGCGTCCTCGCCCAGGCCGTGGGCCCCGGCGACCTCGGCGACCAGGCCGGGCACGCTGAGGGTCGGGTCCTGGGCGTAGCCGGTGGGTCCTTCCGGATCCGTTCCGGCCGCGAGGGCGCGGGCGAGTCCGTCGCCCAGGATCGTCCGCAACGCGTGCATGCCGTCGCGCCGCCCGGGTCCGACGAGCCCTTCGATCAGTCCGAACAGGGGGTCGTCCACCGTGCTGAGCGCGCTCGTGCGGACCAGGACGGCTTCCTGGTCCCCGTACCAGGGGCGCAGCACCAGCGCCTCGCCGACGGGTGTCAGTCCGTGCGCGTCGGCGCCGCCGGTGGCGGGCAGTCCGTACGCCTTGCGCAGTTCGGCGGCGGTCGACGTGCCCTTCTCGGTCCGCTCCAGGTCGAGGTCGAGCAGCAGCCCGGGGTCCGCGACGCGGCGGCGCAGCGCGGTGAGCCCGTCGGGCAGGGCGGCGCGCAGGGGGTGTCCGTACGGCAGGGAGTAGGCGAGCCCGGCCAGGGCGGCCACGGCGCGGGTCAGGTGGTACCGGCCGGGCAGGGCCCGGGGGTCCTCCGGTACGAGGGTGCCGTCCTTGTCGGGCCGCTGCACGGTGGTGCGGCTGATCCAGGGGGTGCGGTGCGGGTTGAGCACCTCCTTGGCCGAGCCGGTGGGCAGCCCTGCCAGGGAGAGTTCTCCGGCGAGGTCCTCGGGCAGGCGGACGACCCCGTCGAGGCGCTCGGCCCACACCCGGCCCGCCGCGTCCGTGTCCGGTCCGGCGGTCCACAGGTCACCGGGGTTCCCGGGGAGGAGCGCGCCGATGAGCGCCAGGCGGTCGCCGGGCTCCAGCGAGCCCAGCAGCGCGTCCCCGAGCTGCTTCTGGCGCGGCTTCAGACCGGTGGTGGCGATCACCTCGTCGGTGAGCTGCGACGGCCGCCCGGCGAGCAGCAGTGCCGCCTGCACCGGGCCCAGCCCGTCCCGTGTGGCGGCGGCCAGGGCGGCGGGTGCTTCCGGCTGCCAGGGCGCGGCGCCCTTGTCCCGGACGAGCCCGGTCACCGCGGCCAGTGCGTCGGCCGGGAACACCGGCGGGTGCGCGGTCTCCCGCTCCAGCGTGAAGTGTGCGACGGCGCCGAAGCCGCCGGCCGGATCGTGGTCCAGGGCGAGCCAGTTGACCCGTCCGGTGCGGTGGTCGGCGTTCTGGCAGCCGAGGACGACGACGGTACGGCCTTCCCGGCGCAGCACCTGGCCGACGCGCTCCTGCTTGTCGTGCGGCTCGCTCAGCGTCACCTCGCGCAGTGCGCCCCCGGGTGAGGCCAGGGGTCCCTCCGTGATCGCCTCGAACAGCAGGAGCAGTGCCCGGCGGTGCGTCTCCGTCAGCGCGGGTGAGGCGGCGCGGTAGGCGAGCGGGCGCAGCACGTCGAGCACGGAGGGCCACACCGCACCGATACCGGGGACGGTGAACTCGTCGCTGCGCCACCCGTCGGCGGCCCCGGCGAGCCGGGACGACGCGGGCAGGGGTTTGCCGTCGGCGGGCTTGCCGGACAGGACGTGGTTCACGGCGCGGATCTGACGCAGCGTGCTCCAGCTCCGTCCGCCGCCCCACCAGCCGTGCAGTTCGGCGAGACCGGAGGTCGCCTCCCGCAACGTCTGTTCGTCGCCGTCCTCGGGACGGTAGTCGGCGAACATGCCCTCGACACGCCTGCGTTCGGTCCTGGGCCGCTCGACCGGGGGCGTCACGAAGGTGGCGACGGACGCTGCCAGGCGCAGCACCGCGTGCACGAGGGCGGCGACACCGGTGAGCAGATGCGGCTCGGTGAGGGCGGGCAGGGTGCGGGAGACGGCCTCCCGCACCACCTCGTCGGCGGTCGGGACGGCGGGCTTGTCGGTGGTGGCCCCCGTGGGGTTCCGCGGCCCGGCGGCCCGCGGAGAGCCGGCCGGTGACTCCGCCGCGACCCTCGCCTGCCGCTCGGCCAGTGCCTGTGCCCCGGCGCGCAGCAGTTCTTCGGCCTGTTCGTCGCTCAGCGCCCGCAGGATCCCCGACGCGCTCTCGTCGCGCGGTCGCAGCGCGTGCCAGAAGTCGACCGGCGGCACGAGTCGTGTACCGGCGGCGAACTCGCCGCCGCGCCGCAGCGGCGCCAGCCGGCCCAGTTCCCGCACACCGGTGGTGTCGTCGGTCGTGTACAGGGCGATCTGACGGTGGTGGGCGACGACGGCGGGCTCGACGCCGCCGGGCAGCCGCAGGGCGCCGACCGGAACGCCCGGTATCCGGCCGTGTGCCGTCGGCAGGGTGACGGTCCGGCCGTCCGGCGTGCCGACGGTGGTGCGGGCCTCGTCGCCGTCGCCCTCGGTGCGCACCCAGCGGCCGAGGACCGTGCCGTCCGTGCCGAACGGGCTGTGCTCCAGGCCGGGTTGCAGGGGCAGCACCGCGCAGTGCTGCTGGAGCAGGGTGGCGTCGTCGCGGATGCCGGACCGCAGGAAAGCGGGCAGCGAGGCACGTCCGTGCGTGCCGGTGGCCGGGTCGTACTCGAGCCACACCTGCTGCAGCCCCTGCCGTCCCTGGCGCCAGTACGAGGTGCCGTCCCCGAGGACGCGGCGCGCGGGCGGCAGGACCGTGTCGCCCGCGTGCAGGGCGCGTCCGCCGGTGACGCGCCCGCCGTCCGGCAGCGGGATCGAGGTCTCGCCGACGTCGCCGCTGCCGTACCAGTGCGGGAGTTTCTCGCCGCCCAGCGGGAACACCTCGGTCGGGCGGGCCGACCAGTAGCCGTACTGTTTGTTGTCCTGCCGCCACATCACCAGCAGTTCGCCGTCCGTGTAGCGGAACGACGGCCGCTGCCAGCGGTCCAGTTCGACCGGCAGCCGCAGATCGTGTTCCAGCAGGACGTCCTGCGGTCCCACGACGATCGCCTTGTGCCGGCGGGAGAGGATCAGGGCCGGCCAGGCCTCGTGGACGGCGAGGGTGTCCTCGCTGTCGCGCCGGGTCTCGGCGTCGAGCCGGCGCAGCGCCTCGTCGAGGGCGGGCCAGCCCAGCTCGTCCGGGATGCCGGCGCGCAGGGTGTTGCCGAGCAGCGGTGCGATGTCGAGTGCGGCGGCCCGGGCGACGGCCCCCGGGCTGATCCGTGCGGCGATCCCGCGGAACGGGCTCAGCCGCTCGAACGCCGCGCGGGCCGCCGCCAGACCGGCCGCGCCGTCCAGCTCGCCGACGGCGTCGTCGAGCCACTCGCGGAGCACGTCGGCGAGCACCAGGTGGCCGGCGATTCCCTCCAGCGTCCCTCGGCCGGTGTGCCCGCGGTGGTAGTTGCCGACGGCGTCGTAGAGCATGCGGCGGCCGTGCCGGTCCGCCGCGACGGCCGTCAGGTCGCGCCGCCCGGACCGGGTGTCCCCCAGCCACCGGCCGAGGTCGAGGTGGACGTCCGTGTCGGTCCCGGGCGGGGCCAGCGGCACGTCCCGCGCCACGCACAGGTCCAGCAGGTCGAGGTCGGCGCCGGCGTGCCAGCGGCCGGTGAAGAGGTCGACGGGGCGGCCACGGTCACGCAGGCGCGGGGCCATGCGCTCCACGAGCGCGAGGGTGGCGGGTGAGCGGCCGCTGACCGTGCCGCCGTGCTTGCGGTGCAGCGCCCAGCGGCTGAGCCAGTCCGCCGCGTCGACCGCGTCCGCCGCCCCGTCCTCGCCCGTGAGCAGCCGGTCGGCGCCGGTCTCGGCGAGCAGCGCCAGCCAGAACTCGTCGTCCTCGGTGGAGCGGCCGAGACCGGCCGGCATGATCTCCAGCAGCCGGCCCCGTACGGCGGGCCGCTGCCCGGCGAGGAGGACGAGCGTGGCCCGGTAGGTGTTCCAGAAGGACGCGGGGGCCCGGACCGCCGCGGGCGACGCGAGCAGGTCCGCGACCAGGGCGCACTCCTCGGTGACCCGGTCCAGTCCTGCGGCCTTGATCAGCGCGCGGGCGTCCTGGGGCAGCGAGGCGTACGGCGGCATGCCGGCCGCGCAGCGTTCCACGGTCAGCTGCCGGAACTGGGCCCAGGCCTCGGCCGGGGTGAGCCGCGCCGCGAGGGCCTTCACATGCTCCTTGAGCGCCTTGACCGTCAGCGCCCCGGCGAAGGCGAACTCCAGGAACACGGCCCGCTGCCGCTCCTCGTCCACGGTCAGCGCGTGCACCCGCTCCGCCTCGCGGGCCTTGCCGAAGAACGCCGCCGCGTAGGTGGTGTTCTCGTGCTGGAGGAAGACGCGGGCGGCCTGTTCGTGGAAGGTGGGCAGGAAGTGCGGCACGGCCCGGCCGAGCCGCTCGCCGAGCGCCTCGAAGCCCTCCTTCGCGGTGCCGGGGCGGGACTTGGCCTGCCGGGCGAGCCGCTCGACGTCCTTGACCAGCGCCAGCGCGTGGTGCCCGTTCGCCGGGTCGTTGACCAGCGCCCACGCGGGGAAGCCGAGGGTCTCCCGGCGCACCTGCCCGACCTCGCGGGTCTCCGGCTCGCGGACCAGTCCGAGGAAGTCCAGGGCGAGGTCCTCCGCCTCGCCCAGCGTGCCCGGTACCAGCCGCACGACCTTCCGCTCGTCCAGCGCGGTGTGCGTGTACGTGCGGACGGTGAGGACGTCGGCGTCCTCCCGGTCCGTGGTGCCCGGGGGCAGTACGGCGCCGGCGTCGAGCAACGCGGCGGAGGTGGTCTCGTCGTACGTGAATCCGTCGTACGTCGTCATGCCGCACGCTCCTCGTCCTCGATGTCGCGCCCGGCGTACAGCGCGGCCGCCATGCGCATGCCCTCCGACCAGGCCACCGGCCCGACCCGGCCCAGTTTCAGCACCCGGCCGGCCGGGTCGGTGAAGACCAGGGGGCCGGTCTCCGTCTCCTCGTAGCCGTCGTAGTCGCCGACCCACACCCGGGCCTCGACGGCGCGGCCGTCCTCCACGACGGAGCACACGGCGTGGCCGCCGCGCACGCGGTAGCCCAGCTGGGTCGCGCGGCCGTGCAGGAACCTCAGCTCCCTGAAGGCGCCGCCCGCGTAGTCCTCGACGGAGGCAGCCTCGGCGTCGAGTGCCGCGGGCCGCTGCCACACCTCGCGGAACAGCTGCTGGGCGCGCTGTTCGACGCCGAGTTCGACGGCGAACTCCCGCAGCTCCTCCAGGTCGTCGAGGAGCACGGGGTGCGGCAAGCGGACCAGGGCGGGGGTGAGCCGGACGGTGTCGCCGTCGAGGTCGACCAGGCCGAGTCCGCGCTCGGGGTCGGCATCCCGCAGGAATCCGGCCACCGCGCCGTCCGTGCCCGTGACCACCACGTCGCGCAGTGCGGCCTGCCAGGCGGGGTCCGGCCACACCCGCGCCAGGACCGCGAACGGCACCGGCAGCGAGCGCACCATCCACCGCTCCACATCGGCCAGGCACTGCCGTTCGTGCCGCTCCAGCCACTCGGTGAGCTGACGCAGCCCCACCACCGCCGGATCGTCGGCGATCTTGGGCGGTACGGACTTCAGCCGCCGTCCGGCCGCGTTGCGGCACACCACCTTGCCGTCGTCGAGGGCGACTTCGTAGCCGCCTGCCGACACCCACCCCATGCGTGCCTCCCGCACCCGCAATGATCAAGTGACGGGAACTGTAGAGCAGGGCTCTGACAACGGGTCCCGGGGTCCTCGTCCCGGGGCGGGCACCGCCGTGGCGCGGGGCAGCGGCTCCACCCCCTGCCCACCGGTGACCCGGGAGCCGGGCAACCGGAGGCTGTCGTCATCCGGACCGCTTCCCGTGCGGGCCGCCGTCGGCGGAGCGGGGCCATCAGGGTGGTCGCAGGCCGTGTCGGGCGGCCGTCCCAGGGCCGGCTGGCCATCCTGGGTCGGTAGCGCGGCCCTCCCGAGCGACAAGGAGCACGGCATGCCCACGGACCCGGTCGGACGATTCCTCACGGCCCTGGACCCTCACCACCGGGAAGCCGTCAGCGGCAGACCGCGCGAGGAACAGGAGCGGCTGGCGGCGGCCTGGGAGCGGGAGCTGGAGGCCGACACCGAGCTCGACTCCCTCGACGAGTTGTCCCCGCCGGCGGCGGAGGCCGAGGCGGCCCGCCGCGTCCTGGACCGCGAGCGATAGATCCTGCCGTCGGATTCCCGCCGTCCGCCCGGAGGGCGGGCCCTGCGGCGTCGGGTACGTGCCTCCGGCGTGCCCGGCCCTGGTCCTCGTATCGGTCGTACCCGGGTCGGGGCCCGGTGCGGCGAGAAGGCGTGCACGGCGTCGCGGGGCGGGCGGGAATCCGACGACAGGGTCCGGGGCATCCCGCGGTCAGTGGTGGGCGTGGGCGACGGCGTGGCCCTTGCCGCGGCCGATCATCCACTTGTTCACCGGTGTGGTGACCACGAACGCCACGGCGAAGCCGCCGATCAGCGCCGACCAGAACAGCCCGTCCGACAGCTGCGCGTCCATCGCGCCCGGTGTCAGGGCGATGATCGCGTTGTCGACCAGCTCCATCACCGCGATGGAGACCGTGTCGGCGGCCAGCGCCACCTTGACCGCGGCCCTCAAGGACAAGCCCGCGCGCACCACCGCGAAGAGCGTGAAGGAGTAGCCGAAGACGAAGGCGAGGGCGATCGCGAGGATCATGGTCGGTACGTCGCCCCACAGCAGGGCCGTGCCGACGACCATGCCGAGGATCTCGCCGACGGCGCACCCGGTCAGGCAGTGGAGCGTCGCTTTCGCCGCCATCGCCCACGACGCGTGGCCGTGCCCGGTGGCGGTGTGACGTGTGCTGTGGTCCATGGCCTCCATCCCCGTTCGGCGTCCCGGTGGGCCGGCGCCGGCCCACCGGAAGCAACCTATACCCCTATGGGGTATATTCCCAAGAATACCGCGCCGCGCGGACGGCCTCGTGCCCCGGCGGGCCGGAAGCCTCGCTCCGGACGGCGGGAGCGCCGGCCGTCCGCCCGGGGCCCGCCGGAGAGCCGGGCTCAGTTGCCCACGCCGAGGCCGGCCATGAACACGGCCGGGTAGCGGTCGCCGCGTGCCGCGCCCCGCGGTACCGCCTTCTCGATCTCCGCGAGGTCGTCCGCGGTGAGGCCGAGGGCCACCGCGGGCAGCGCCTCGGTCAGCCGCTCGCGGGTGCGGGGGCCGACCAGCGGCACGATGTCCTCGCCCTGTGCGGCGACCCAGGCGATGGCCAGCTGGGCGACGGTGCACCCCTTCGCCTCGGCGACCCGGCGCAGGGCCTCCACGAGGGCGAGGTTGTGTTCCACGTTACCGCCGGAGAACCGGGGACTGAGCGCCCGGTGGTCACCCGTGCCGGCGCCACGGCCGGCGGACCAGTGGCCGGAGATGAGGCCGCGGCCGAGGACACCGTACGCGGTCAGTCCGACGCCGAGCTCCCGCAGCGTGGGCAGGACGTCCGCCTCGACCGCGCGTGAGATCAGTGAGTACTCGATCTGCAGGTCGGCGACGGGGTGCACGGCGTGCGCCCGGCGGATCGTCGCCGCGTCGACTTCCGAGAGGCCGAGATGCCGTACGTACCCGGCGTCGATCAGCTCCTTGATCGCGCCCACCGTCTCCTCGATCGGTACCGCCGGGTCCAGCCGCGCGGGACGGTAGATGTCGATGTGGTCGGTGCCCAGCCGGGTCAGCGAGTAGGCGAGGAAACTCTTCACCGCCTCGGGACGGCCGTCGTACCCGCCCATGGTCGGAGTCGGGCCGCTCAGCATGCCGAACTTGACGCTCAGCCGGTAGCTGTCCCGGTCGCGTCCGCGCAGGGCCTCGGCGAGCAGCAGCTCGTTGTGGCCCATGCCGTAGAAGTCGCCCGTGTCGATCAGCGTGACGCCGGCCTCCAGCGCGGCGTGCACGGTGGCGATGCTCTCCGTGCGGTCGGCCGCGCCGTAGGCACCCGACATGCTCATCGCGCCCAGGCCCAGCGCGGAGACGGCCGGACCCTTGCTTCCCAGAATGCGTGTCTGCATCGTGTTCTCCCTCGTGGTCGGTCCGTCACCCACCTTGCGCCGGTGCCGTGGCCACCGGGAGCGGAGCGTTCATCATGGGAGAGCCGCTCCCTGGATCGGCGGGTGCGCCGCGAGGGACCATGAGGTCATGCAACGTGAGGAACTCGCCGACTTCCTGCGCCGCCGCCGTGAGGCGATCCGCCCGGCCGGCGTCGGCATCACCGACGGCCCCCGACGCCGTACCGCCGGTCTGCGCCGGGAGGAGGTCGCGATGCTGGCGGGCATGTCGGTGGACTACGTCGTACGCCTCGAACAGGGCCGCAGCAGCCAGCCGTCGACGCAGCTGCTCGTCGCGCTGGCCCGTGCGCTGCGCCTGTCCGACGACGAGCGCGACCACCTGTTCCATCTGGCCGGTCACCGGCCCCCGCCCGCCGACGGAGTGGCCAGGCTCGCCCGGGCGGGCCTGGTACGCATGCTCGACCTGCTCGGCGACACGCCGGCCCTGGTCCTGTCCGACCTGGGGGAAGTGCTGGCGCAGAACCGGGCGTCCGTTCTGCTGATGCGCGATCTCACCGGTTTCTCCGGCGACCGCCGCTACATCGTCTATCGCTGGTTCACCGAACCGGCCGCGCGCGCCGTCGGCCCGGCCGAGGAGGAGGAGTACTACGCCCGTCAGCTCGTGGCCGATCTGCGCGCGGTCGCCGGGCGCCGGGCCGGCGACTCCACGGTCACCGGACTCGTCGAACGGTTGCGGGACGCGAGCGCGCACTTCTGCCGGCTCTGGGCGGAGCACGAGGTGGCGGTCCGGCGGGCCGACCGCAAAACGTTTCTGCATCCACGGGTGGGCCGCGTGCTGATGGACTGCGAGACCCTGGTCACCCCCGATCAGGGACAGCAACTGCTGGTGCTCACACCGGCGGACGCCGAGGCCCGCGAGCGGCTGGAGCTGCTGCGCGTGCTCGGCAGCGAGGAGTTCCCCACGGGCACGCCCCGCTGAAGCGGCCGGCACACCGGCCCGGCCCGGGACACGGAACAATACGGTTGAGGCCCGCCGTGAGCGCCGGAGAGGATGCTGCGCATGTTCTCGCGCAGAAACCGCCGGCCCACCTCCCCGGACCTGTCCGAGGCCTGGGAGTGTCTCGACACGGACGACGTTCCCGGCGCGCTCCGCCGGCTGCGGCAGGCCGGCTCCGCTCCCCTCGATCAGGTCGCCCTCGTCGTCGGGCGGGCCGCCCGGGCGGCCGGGTTCGACGACCTCCGTGAGGCGGCCGCGGCGCTGGCCGCGCGCCCCGGCCGGGCCCGCACGCTGTACGACTACGGGTACGCGTGCGTGGAACGCGGCGTGTCCTACCTGGCGGTCCCCGCCCTGCGCGAGGCGTTGCGGCTGGCCCCGGACTCCCCCGCGGTGCTGCGGGAACTGGTGTCGGCGTACGAGGACGAGGGCCGGCACCGCGACGCCGCCGACGCGCTGCTGGCGCACGCGGACGGCCTCGCCGACTGGCCCGACCGCCATCTGCTGGTCCTCAACGCCGTCCTGGCCGGTGACCTGGGACTGGCCCGACGTCAGCACGCACTGCTGCCCGCCCCCGACGACGCCATGTGGCTGGAGGCGCACGGCCGGCAGAACCGCGTCCTGGAGCGCGCCACGAGCGCCGGCGGGGCCGGCCCGCTGGACCACGCGGACCTGCGGGGCTGGCAGTACGTGATGGGCGGCACCGTACTCGGCACGCTGTCCCCGTACGGGTACGACGCCGGGATGACCGGCCGGTACGCCTGGGTCCAGGACACCCACGGCCAGTGTCTGCTCGGTCTGCTGCGGCTGCGGTCGGTGCTCGCCGCCGCCGACGTACGACCGCGCTCGGTGTCGCTGCTGCCGGACCGCGGGAGCAGGATCCTGGGCCTGGCCGCCGCCGACGTGCTGGACCTGCCGGCCGAGCCCTACGAGGCCGGCCGGCGGGACACCGTCGTCGTCGCCCACGACCTCGGCGCGACCGCCGACGGGCAGGAGGGCCCGCGCGTACTGGAGCAGCTCCGGCACCGGACGCCGGGACAGGTGCTGCACGAGCACGCCTCCCGCTGGACCGACCCGCCGGCCGTCACGGCCGACAGCGTCACGCTGCTCCACCAGTCGGCCGTGGCCCCGTGGGCAGCCGGCCTCCGGCAGAGCGCCGACGGGGGCGTGGAGCCCGGGGAGCCGGACGAGCGGCCGGAGGCGGAGATCGCCGCGGAGATCGTGGGCGCCGACCCGACGCCGGACGAGGGCGACGGGCAGACGCCCGCGGATCCGGTCGAACGGCTCACGGACTTCGTCTCGGCCGTCCGCGGCACATGGCTGCGAGGAGACCGGGACCGCCTCCGGTCCTCCGGCCCGGTGGGCAGTTCGCGCTTCCGCTGACCGGGCCCGGTCCGGTCAGCGGGCCTGGTCGGTCGGCCGGATCAGAATCTCGTCGACGGCGGCGTGGCCGGGCTGGATGACCGCGTACAGGACCGCGTTCGTGATGTCCTCGGGCCGCGGGCCCGGCGCCGCTGCCTCGAACTCGCCTTCGACGGTCTGTTCGCCGTCGACGCCCGCACGCTGCCGCACCGGCCGCCCACCGGCCCGCACCTCACCGACCCCCGTCAGTCCGGCTGACCCGCGGGCGGCTCGTCACCGCCCCCGACATGGCGGAGGCAGGAGGTGACGACCACGAAGGGCCACAGGGACTGAAGGGCCGTCACCACGCGTTCGGCAACGCCGACCGCGCCCTGGCGGTGCATCTCGAGGAGGAACCACGTGGCGCCGGCGACCATCAAGGCGGTCGCCGCGGCCGAGGCCGCCGGCCGCAGCGCCCATGGACCGGCACCGCCGTCGGTGGCCAGCAGCGGCCACAGGGCCAGAAACGCGAATCCGACCGCGGCCACCGAACCATGGCGCAGGGCCCCCCGCTGCTCGGCGTCGGCAGCAGCGCCACCACCAGCGCCGTCACTCCGCCACCGGCCAGCGCCACGCGTCCGGCCGTCGCCGCCGCCCGCAGCCCCCAGGCGGTGAGCAGGTGGCAGACGCCCAGCGCCAGCAGCGCGGCGGTCATCACCCAGGACCCCGCGGCTCCGTAGGCCGCCAGGACGCTGATCATCTGGGTGGCGGGGTCGTAGGCGGGGCCCTCCAGTGACGCCGCGACCATCCAGCCCGCGATCAGCAGGACAGGCGCACACCCCGACGAGAACAGGGCCCATCTGGCAACAAGCAACATCGAACCACCATAGAACGCCCCTAACCGCCTCTCAGCGGGCATACAGGAGATGAGGCGCGCCGGGCCGGCGCGTAAGGTGAGTGCCGTCGATCCGGATCACGCGGAGGGATCACCCATGGGTACGGTCACCACCCCCGACGGCACGACCATCTTCTACAAGGACTGGGGTCCGCGCGACGGGCAGCCGATCGTCTTCCACCACGGCTGGCCGCTCAGCGCCGACGACTGGGACAACCAGATGCTGTTCTTCCTGTCCCGGGGCCATCGCGTGATCGCTCACGACCGGCGTGGTCACGGGCGCTCCAGTCAGACCTCGACCGGCCACGAGATGGACACCTACGCCGCGGACGTGGCGGCGCTGACCGGCGCCCTCGATCTCCGGGGGGCCGTACACGTCGGGCACTCGACCGGCGGCGGAGAGGTCGTGCGGTACGTCGCGCGGGCCGAACCCGGCCGGGTCGCGAAGGCGGTGCTGGTCGGCGCGGTGCCCCCGGTCATGGTCAAGTCCGAGAGCAATCCCGGCGGTCTGCCGATCGACGTCTTCGACGGGTTCCGCGCGGCCCTGGCCGCCAACCGCGCGCAGTTCTTCATCGACGTGCCGTCGGGTCCGTTCTACGGGTTCAACCGGCCCGGCGCGGAGGTCTCCCAGGGGCTGATCGACAACTGGTGGCGGCAGGGCATGATGGGGGCGGCCAACGCCCACTACGAGTGCATCAAGGCGTTCTCGGAGACCGACTTCACCGAGGACCTCAAACAGATCGACGTCCCGGTCCTCGTCGCGCACGGCACCGACGACCAGGTCGTTCCCTACGAGGACTCCGCACCGTTGACGGTCGAGCTGCTGAAGCACGGCACCCTGAAGTCCTACGAGGGGTACCCCCACGGCATGCTGTCGACCCATCCGGATGTCCTCAACCGCGACATCCTGGAGTTCATCAAGTCCTAGCAGGACCCGGTCACGCGGATGGCGCCGGAGGCGCACTCGCCCCGGCCGGTGTTCACGTCCCCGCCGGCACCGGCCTGCGCAGGAGGTAGCCGGCCGCGGCCACGACGAGGGCTCCCGAACAGGCGATGAACACCAGCCCCGCGTCCTCCGGGCCCATCGGGCCGGTCAGCAGCCCGACACCGATGACCGGCACCGAAACGCCGAGGTACGCCACCACGAACAGCGTCGAGATCACCGCCGCGCGCCGGTCCGGCGGGGACGCCTCGCTCACGGCGGACAGCGCACCGCGGAACGCGAGCCCCTGGCCGAACCCTCCGGTGAGCGCGCTCGGCGCCACCAGCGTCAGCAGGTCCCCGTGCGACGCGCCCGCGAACACCGCGCCGCCGAGCAGACACACCCGCCATCCGCGGCGATCGCCGGCCGTGCCCCGACGCTGACGCCTCACCCGGCCGCGGTCCCCTTGCGGCACGTCACCGGGAGTCACTGGCCGCCCAGACCGGTCGTCGCCACCGACTTCACGATGTGCCGCTGGAAGAAGACGAACACCAGGACCAGGGGCAGTGCGGCCAGCACCGAGGACGCCATCGTCTGGGCGTAGTTGACGCCGTAGGCGTCCTTCACGGCGGTGATGCCGACCGGCAGGGTCATCAGCGCCGGGTCGGACGTGGACACGAAGGGCCACAGGAAGTTGTTCCACGCGCCGATGAACACGAAGATCGACACCGCGGCGAGCATGGGGCGGGACAGCGGCAGCATCACCGACCAGAAGACGCGTGCGTGGCCGGCGCCGTCGATGCGGGCGGCTTCCTCCAGCTCGCGCGGGATGGTGTCGAAGTGCTTCTTCAGGATGAACACCATCACCGGCGCCACCGTCTGCGGCAGGATCACCGCCGCGTAGGTGTCGACGAGGTCCAGGGTGAGCATCTGCCGGAACCAGGGAACGATCAGTATCTGCGGCGGGACGAGGACCGAGGCGACGGTGAGGGCGAACAGCCACCGGCGACCGCGGAAGACCGTGCGGGAGAAGGCGTAGCCGGCCATCGCGGACACGGCCACGGTGATGGCGGTGACGACCGCGGCGATGAAGAGGCTGTTCAGCATCCACAGCGGCAGGTCGCCGCGCTCGATCACGGTGCGGAAGGCGTCCAGGGTGAAGCCGCCCTGCGGCCAGATCCAGTGGACCGGATCGCTTGCGTCCTGCTCGGACTTGAAGGCGGTGAGCAGCGCCCAGGCCATCGGCAGCAGCCAGGTCAGCGCCATCACCGCGAGGGCCGCCAGTGCCAGGGTGCGGGACAGCCGGCCGGCGCCGAGGGTGAGGTTCGGTCCGCGCTGCGGTACCGGGCGGTCGCGGCGGGCCCGGCGCGCGGCGGGGAGCGGGGAGACCGTGCGGCGCGCGGGCCGTGTGGGGACGTCGATGGAGGTCATGTCACTTCTCCCTGCGGCGAAGGGCGACGAACTGCACGGCGGAGGCGAGGACGACGAGGGCGAAGAAGACGTAAGCGATGGCGGAGGCGTAGCCGAGGCGGTAGCCGGTGAAGCCCACGTCGTAGAGGTATTCGACGACGGGACGCGTGGAGCCGTTGGGCCCGCCCTTGGTGAGCAGGTACACCTGGTCGAAGACCTTCAGTGAGGCGAGTATCTGCAGCACCGTGACCACGCCGATGATCCGCCGCAGCTGCGGGAGCGTCACGTGCCACAGCCGCCGCCAGGCGCCCGCTCCGTCCAGGGCGGCCGCCTCGTACAGGTGGTCGGGCACGGCTTGCAGCGCGGCCAGGAACAGCAGGAAGTTGAAGCCGACGGTCCACCACAGGGTGGCGATCACGATGGCGTACAGGGCGACGGACTCGTCGCTCAGCCAGGCGTAGCCGTCCAGCCCGACCGCCTGCAGCAGATGGTTGTAGAGGCCGAGGTCCGGCTGGTAGAGCCAGAGCCACAGCAGGCCGATCACACCGACCGGCAGCAGGTAGGGGGCGAAGAACGCGAGCCGCCACACCCACTGTCCGGGCAGTCCGGTGTACACCAGCAGGGCCATGGCGAGGGCGACGACCACCAGGGGCACGGTGGAGACGACGGTGAACCACGCGGTGTGCCCCATCGCGCGCCACATCTCGGCGTCGCCGAGGGCCTCCGTGTAGTTGTCCAGCCCGATGAAGGACGGGTCGTGGGCGGAGAGCGAGGTGTCGGTGAGGCTCATCCAGACGCCCTGGGCCAACGGCCAGAGCATGAAGAGGACGAACAGGACGAGGAACGGCAGGGCGAAGAGCAGCCCCGGCGAAAGAACGCGGCGCGGTGTCGCGCCGGGTCCGGTGGCGGTCCGGTCGGCCGGTGGCCGGCCGGGGGAAGCGAGTGGAGTGGACATCTGCTGCCTCCTTCGCGGCGGCTCAGGCCGGACTGGGCTGGGACAGGGCGGTGTTGATCCGCTCGACCATGGCGCGGGCCGCCCGGTCGGGCGCCAGGCCGTCGAGCATCGACTGCTGGAGCACCTGCGACATGGAGTTCTGGAAGTCGGAACCGGCTCCGGCGAACCAGACGGGCGGGTCGAGCACGACGTGGTCGGCCGCCTGTGCGTACCGGGCCTGCGGCTCCAGTCGTGCGTAGTCCCGGGTGCGGGTCACCGGCTGGTAGGCCGGGATGTGGCCGGCCTTCGCCCACACCTGGCCGGCCTTCAGGATCGCGGCCACCGCCCGGTGGGTGCGCCTGCGGTGCGCCTCGTCGGGCTCGGGGCGGCGCGGCAGTACGAAGGAGTGGGAGTCGGCGTAGACGGCCGGGGTGCCGAACACCGTGGGGAAGGGCGCCGCCCCGACCTCCGGGTCGGCGGTCCGGAAGGTGCCGAGCTCCCATTCACCGGAGAGGATCATCGCGGTCTGCCCGTTGGTGAAGTCGGCGAGGGCCGCCGGGTAGTCGAGGCGGCGCGGGTTGGCGCGTCCGTCGACCAGTTTCTGCATGAAGGCGATGACCTCGGTCATCGCGTCGACGTTCGCCGTGACCGTGCCGCCCACGGGCAGGTCGAAGTCGTTCCCGGTCTGCCGGTAGAGCCCGTAGAACAGCCGCCAGCCCTGCGCCGTGTCGTTGACGTAGCCGAAGGAGATTCCCTGCTTCCCGGAGGCCTTGGCGAGTTCCCGGCCGGCTTCGAGGAACCGCTCGGGTGTGGAGAAGGCGTCCTGGTCCAGGGCTCCGTCACCGGTCAGCAGTCCGGCCTCGCGGACGGGGTCCGGGTGGAAGAAGACGATGAACGGGTGGGTGTCCAGCGGCACGGCGAACGTCCGGCCCCGGTACTGGGTGCGGTCCCACACCGCTTCCGCGAAGTCCTGCTCACGGACGCCGAATTCGGCCAGCAGGCCGGTGTCCCAGGAGTCGAGCAGTCCGAGCGGCGCGTACCCCGCCAGGCGCGACATGTGGGAGATCGCGACGTCCGGCCCGCGCCCGCCGGCCGAGGCCATGGCGAGCTTGGTGTAGTAGGGCGTGCCCCACTCCAGCACGGTCCGCTCCACACGGGTGCCGGACATGTCCGGCCGTGCGATGTCGATCAGTTCGTCGAGCAGTGCGCCGTCGGCGCCGCTGAACAGGTCCCACATGCGCACGGTGCGCGGGTCCGACGAGGCTGCCGCAGAGCCGCAGCCGGCGAGGGTTCCGCCGCCGAGGAGTACGGCGGCGGAGGCCAGCGAGGCGCGGAGCAGGCCGCGTCGGGACGGCGCGGCGCGGTTGCCTTCCGGCCCGGCGAAGGCGGCCCGTGGGCCAGGCAGGTCGACCATGGCACTACCTTTCTCTACATCGATGTACATCGCCGCCGGACGCTGCGGACGACATGATCCGAGGAGGGGGTCCGGTTCCGGTCGTCCACCGGGCGGCCGGGCGCGGTGCTGTCAGCCGGCGGACTCGCAGGCGGCCGTGCGCTGCTGGACGCGGCGCAGTACGGCGGTGTCGAACTTCTCGCCGCGGTCGAAGCCGTAGACGCCGTTGCGCTCCTGGAAGACGTCGGTGAGCTGCGTGTAGCAGTAGCCGAACATGTCCGGGTCGTCGAGCAGGACATCCACCAGTCCGGCGAATCGGGCCAGGAACTCCTCGGTGGTGCGCGGTCGTTCGCCGTAACCCCAGGATGTTCCCCGTTCGTCGCCGGCCGCGGTCGCGGCCACCGCCGCGTCCCACCAGATCCCGCCGAACTCGCTGCAGAAGTAGGGCTGTCCGCGGTAGGGCACGGACCAGTCGCGGCCGTCGGGGGCGGTGTTGACATGCGGGCGGTCCTCGGCGAGTCCGGCCATGGCCTTGGCGAAGGCCCTCGGGTCCTGCTCGTAGCAGTGCGAGTCGTAGACGTCGGTCTCGGGCACGCGGTGGGCGTAGCCGGAGGCGTCGATCACCGGGCGGCTGGGGTCGGCCTGCTTGGTGGCCAGGAACATCGCCCGCGTCACGTCGTCGAGCCCGGTGATCCGGTCGTGCAGGTTCTGGTACGTCTCGTTCAGCGGGCACCAGCCGATGATCGACGGGTGGGAGTGGTCACGCTCCAGGGCCTCCAGCCACTGGGCGACGTAACTGGCGTCGGGGCGCTGGTTGTCGTCGCGGACGCCCGTCTCGCAGCCCCAGTCGCCGAACTCGCCCCAGACCAGGTAGCCGAGCCGGTCGGCGTGGTAGAGGTAGCGCTCCTCGAACACCTTCTGGTGCAGCCGGGCCCCGTTGAAGCCGGCCTTCAGGCCCAGCTCGATGTCACGCACGAGGTCGGCGTCGGTGGGTGCGGTCATCAGGCCGTCCGGGTAGTACCCCTGGTCGAGCACCAGCCGCTGGAACACCGGCTCGCCGTTGATCAGCACCCGCTTGCCGTGGAGGGCGACCGACCGCAGCCCCGCGTACGACGTCGCCCCGTCGACGACCCCGCCCGCCGCGTCGAGGAGCTGGAGGCGCAGGCCGTACAGGTGCGGGGCCGCCGGCGACCAGGTGCGCAGCCGGTCCTCGGGCACGGTCAGCACCAGCCGGGGGCACAGGTCGAGGTCGGCGCGGGCGGAGGCGGACACCACCTCGCCGCGCTCGTCCGTGAGGACCGCGCGCACCCGGTGGCCCGGCAGGTTGCCGGTGACCGGGAGGTCGACGTGGAAGGAGCCCGAGCCCAGGTCGGGGGTGATGCGCGGGCGCTTGAGGCGGGCCGTGGCCGGCACCGGTTCGAGCCACACCGTCTGCCAGATCCCGGTGGTCCGGGTGTAGTGGCAGTGGGTGTTGGCGTACCAGGTGGCCTGCTTCCCGCGGGCCTGCGGGCCGTGCCGGGTGTCACGGGCGCGGACCACGATCACGGCCTCCTCGCCGGGCCCGGCCGCCCCGCGCAGTTCCGCGGTGAACGGGGTGAACCCGCCGCGGTGACGGGCCACCTCGGTGCCGTTGACCCAGACGGTGGCGTCGTGGTCCACCGCTCCGAAGTGCAGCAGTACGTCGCAGCCGGACCACTCGGCCGGGATCGTCACCGTGCGCCGGTACCAGACGGCTTCCATGAAGTCCGTGTCGCCGATTCCCGACAGTTCGGACTCGGGGCAGAAGGGCACGAGGATCTCGCCCGCGAGGTCGCGGTCGCGCAGTCCGCGCTCCAGTCCGCTGTCCCCGCGGTCCGTCTCGAACTGCCAGCGGCCGTTGAGGTTCAGCCATGCCTCGCGGACGAACTGGGGCCGGGGGTACTCCGGACGCGGGACGTCCGGGGGCAGGGGCGTGCTCATGCTGCTCCTCATCAGTACAGGTGCGCTGCGTACGGGGTCATGCGACCATACGATTACATCGATGTAAATGGCGGCGGCGGAAAGTTTTCGACAGGACGATTCGCACCGCCCGCGACCGGGCCCGCCGGAGCTGCGGTTACGATCCCGAGAGGCAGCGGGAGGGGCGAGAAGGGAAGCATGGGCAGGCCCAGGATCAAGGACGTCGCGGAGTACGCCGGCGTCTCGGCGAAGACGGTGTCGAACGTCCTCAACGACTACGAGCACGTCTCCGAGCGGACCCGGGCCGCGGTGCGGGAGGCCATCGACGCCCTCGGCTACCGGGTCAACATCGCCGGACGGCAACTGCGCCGGGGCCGTACGGGCATGATCGCGCTGGCCGTGCCGGACCTGGACGTCGCCTATTTCGCCGAGCTGGCCCGGCACGTCATGGCGGAGACCGAACGCCGGGGCAGCACCACGCTGCTGGTCGAGACCGGCGGACGGCACGAGAAGGAACTGGCCGCGGTGCGCGGGTTCGACGCCCAGTTCACCGACGGCGTCATCCTCTCGCCGCTCGCCCTGCTCCCCCGCGACCTGGCCGATCGCGACACCCGGCTGCCACTGGTGCTGCTGGGTGAGTGCAATCTGCCCGGCAGCGCCGACCATGTGGCGATCGACAACGTGACGGCGGCGCGCGAGGCGACCGAGCACCTGCTGGCGCGGGGCCGCCGGCGCATCGCGGTGATCGGCGGCGATCTGCACGGGTCGCGGAACACCAGCCGGCTGCGCACGGTCGGCCACCAGGAGGCCCTGGCCGCGGCCGGGGTGGCGCTGCCGGACGAACTGGTCCTTCCGGTACCCGCGTTCCGCTGGGCCGACGGGGCCGCCGCCGCCCGCGCGCTGATGCGGTTGCCGAAACGGCCGGACGCGATGCTCTGTCTCAACGACCACTTGGCGCTCGGGGCGGTGCGGGCGCTCCACGAGGACGGCTGGTCGGTGCCCGAGGACCTCGACGTGGTCGGGTTCGACGACATCGAGGCCACCCGGTTCAGCATCCCCACCATCACCACGGTCGCCCCGGACAAGCGTGGCATCGCGCGGCGGGCGGTGGAGCTGCTGCTGGACCGTATCGACGCGGGCGGGCCGGGCGGACCGGCGGTCGACGAGACGGCGGGGCACCGGCTGATCGTGCGGGAGAGCTCGGGAGGCTGAGGGGGCCGGGCCGCTCCGGCCGACGGCCCGGCCGTGGACGCGGGACCACGTCGATGGACGGCGCGGGCCCTCCGGGACGACACTTCCGGTGAAGGCGCCGTCGCCGGCGTCCGGAGACCATCCGGCCCGGCCAGGACTGCGGGGCCGTTCTCGACACGTCCCTGTTCACGCCTTGTCAGTGTCGCGGGACGGCATGTATAACGTTGTAAAAATTGAGTCCAGCGGCTCGGCGCACGGCTCATGGTGACGGCGCGCATCCGCACCGACCGACCGAGTCGGGCCGCTCACGAAGGGATTGCCGTGCGGGTCAGCCTCAAGGACGTCGCCGCGCACGCGGGGGTCTCCATCAAGACCGTCTCCAACGTGGTGAACAACTACCAGCACGTCACCCCGGCCATGCGCGAGCGTGTCCAGCGGTCCATCGACACACTCGGCTACCGGCCCAACCTCGCCGCCAGGCATCTGCGGAAGGGGCGTACGGGCATCATCGCGCTCGCCCTGCCCGAACTCGGGAACCCCTACTTCGCCGAACTGGCCGCCTCCGTCATCGACGCCGCGTCCGAGCACGACTACATCGTGCTGCTCGACCACACCGGGGGCATGCGCGAGCAGGAACTGCTGGTGAGCCAGGGCTTCCGGGCCCGGGTCATCGACGGACTCATCCTCAGCCCCATCGAGCTGGAGACCGAGGACCTGCGCGACCGCGCCCAGGACGTGCCGCTGGTGCTGCTCGGCGAGCGGGACTACGACCTGCCGTACGACCACATCGCCATCGACAACGTGGCCGCGGCCCGCGCCGCCGTCCGGCACCTGATCGGTCGGGGGCGCCGGGAGGTGGCGTTCATCGGGGCCCGGCGAGGACGCAGCGAGCCGGCGCAGCTGCGCGTGCGCGGCTGGCGCGAGGAACTCTCCGCCGCGGGCCTGCCGGCCGACGAGGGGCTCGTCGCCGCCACCGACGGCTGGGGACACGCCGACGGGGCGCTGGCCATGAACCACATCCTCGACAGCGGACGGCGGCCCGACGCGGTGTTCGCCTACAACGACCCGATGGCGATCGGGGCGATGCGGGTACTGCACGAACGGGGGCTGCGGGTACCGGAGGACATCGCCGTCGTCGGCTTCGACGACGTGATCGAGGGACGCTTCGGGGCGGTGACGCTCACGTCCGTGTCGCCGGACAAGGCCGCCATCGGCCGACTGGCGGTGGAGTCGGTACTCGCCCGCCTCAACGACCGGGCGCCGCAGCCGCGCCGGATCTGGGCGGACTATCGACTCGCCGAGCGGGAGAGCACGTTGGGACGGGCTGCGACGGGGAAGGCGACGGACGTCTGACGTACCGGGCGTGCCGTCCCCGGGCACGTCACGGGCGCTCCCCGCGACTTCGGAACGAGCCTGCGCCGGGGGTGCCGCGACGTGCGCCTGCGCGTCGGCAGTGCTCGCGACACGCCCGCGGCAGTACCGCCCCGGGGCGACCGACACGCCGGAGCCCCTGAGCGAGGGCGTCCTCCGGCACGCCGACAGCCGGGCGGAAACACCACGACGGCGCTCGCGGAGGCGGGGCCGGCCCGCGCTTGAACGCGCCTACGGTGCAGCACGCCGAATCGGCCGGGGCCGGGTCGAGTGAGCGCGTGGGCGCGCTGCACGCCTGCGGAACCGGCGCGCGGCCTTCCGTCCCCACGAGCGGCCGACACGCCGGGAGCCGGCGGGCCGGGTGCCTGCCGGGTGCGCCTGGGCGGGCCGGGAGGGGTTTCGCACAGCCCCGCGCCTACGGGGCGTCTCCCCCGCTCCCGGCCGCGTTCGAGCGGGGGAGGCGCCCCTGAGCGGGAGGCACCCCCATCGTCCACCCGTGCCGCTGGGGGTATCTCCCAGGCACTTGAGGCACCGGGGGAGGCACGCCTGCCCGCGGTTGGCGGCGGGCGGGCACCGCCGGGGCCCACCCGCCGCCCGAGCGAGTGTTCAAGCCGGCGACCGGTATCGCGGGGTCCACGGACCGGGTCCGCCACTGGACCGCCGGAGCCGGAGCCCGGCCTGCCCGGTACACGCACCGTGCGCCGACGGAGCTTCGTGGGCGCGGGGCAGGAGCCCGGTCCCCCTGTGCACATGCCGTGCGCCGACGGCGATGCGTGGTGTGCGGGCGATGCGCGGCGTACGGGCAAGCGCTTGCCGGACCGGGCGGTGGCCCGGGCGGCGCGGGAGCGGGCCGCCACCTCCCCGCTCCGTTCGCTTCGCACCTTGTGCGCAAGGGGTTTACAGCATCCTTCCAACGATGTAAAACCTCCTTGCGGCGCACCGGACGCCGCTTTGCACAGGGGGAGCAGCACCATGTCTGCGCGTCCTTCGGCTCCCCAGTTCCCTTTCAGCGTCACCCGGATCGGGGTCACCATGCAGCGCACCACTCACCGTTCTCTCCTTCTCGCCCGTCCCGTGGTCGTGGCCTTGGCCGCAGCCGTGGCCCTGACCGCCACCTCCTGCGCCAAGTCGGAGGACGACGCCTCGGACAGCAAGAAGTCCCCGGCCGCCGCCGACGCCGGCCAGAAGGTCGTCACACCGAAGCCGGGCAGCAAGACCTGCACCATCGACGCCTACGGCGGCGAGAAGATCGACCTGAAGGGCGCCACGGTCGGCTTCTCCCAGTCGGAGAAGGAGGCCAACCCGTTCCGCATCGCGGAGACGCAGTCCATCAAGGACGAGGCTGCCAGGAGAGGCGTCAAGCTGCTCACCGCCAACGCCCAGTCACAGTTCTCCAAGCAGATCAGCGACGTCCAGGACCTCCTCGCCAAGGGCGCCGACCTGCTGGTGATCGCCCCGCTCAACTCCGACGGCTGGGACCCGGTCCTGCAGGCCGCCGCCGCGAAGAAGGTCCCGATCGTCACCATCGACCGCAAGATCAACGCCACGGCCTGCAAGGACTACGTCTCCTTCATCGCCTCGGACTTCGTCGAGCAGGGCCGCCGTGCCGCCGACCAGATGATCGAGGCCACCGGCGGCAAGGGCGAGGTCGCCATCCTGCTGGGCTCGGCCGGGAACAACGTCACCACCGAGCGCACCCAGGGCTTCAAGGAGCGCGTCGCCGAGAAGGCCCCCGATCTGAAGGTCGTCTTCGAGCAGACCGGTGACTTCACCCGCGAGAAGGGCCAGCAGGTCACCGAGCAGCTCATCCAGTCCAAGCCCGGCATCAAGGGCATCTACGCGGAGAACGACGAGATGGGCCTGGGCGCGGTGGCCGCGCTCAAGGGCGCCGGCAAGAAGGCCGGCGACATCGAGATCGTCACGGTCGACGGCACGCGCAACGCCGTCCAGGGCGTCGTCGACGGCTGGATCAGCGGCGTCATCGAGTCCAACCCGAGGTTCGGCCCGCTGGCGTTCCAGACGCTGGACACCTTCACCCAGGGCAAGGAAGTCCCCCAGGACATCGTGATCCAGGACAGCGCCTACGACGCCGACAACGCCGAGCAGGACCTCGGCAAGGCCTACTGATCCGCTCCGGAGCCCGGATTCCGGGCCCTTGTCCGTCCGTATCACCACTTTCTTCCTGGAGGCACAGGTGGCTCCCCCCGCCGAAGTCCTCGCCGTCCGCGGACTGAGCAAGACCTTCCCCGGCGTCCGGGCCCTGGACGACGTGGACCTGACCCTGCACCCCGGTGAGGTCCACGCCCTGATCGGCGAGAACGGCGCCGGCAAGTCGACCCTCATCAAACTCCTCACCGGGGTGTACCGGCCCGACGCCGGTGACATCGTTTTCCAGGGCGGCAAGGTCTCCTTCGCCACGCCGCTGGAGGCCCAGAAGGCCGGGATCTCGACCATCTACCAGGAGGTCAACCTCATCCCGCTGCTGAGCGTGGCCCGCAACCTCTTCCTGGGCCGCGAACCGCGCAGCCGTTTCGGTCTGCTGGACTTCGCCCGCATGAACCGGGAGGCCGAGGAGGCGCTGAGCGCCTACGGCGTCCGGGTGGACGTCCGCCGGCCGTTGCGCACCCTCGGTGTCGGCGCGCAGCAGATGGTCGCCCTGGCCCGGGCCGTGGCGAGCGAGGCACGGATCGTCATCATGGACGAGCCGACCTCGTCCCTGGAGCCGCGGGAGGTCGAGACGCTGTTCTCGGTCATCCGCCGGCTGCGCGACGAGGGCATCGCCGTCGTCTACGTCAGCCACCGCCTCGACGAGCTGTACGCCGTGTGCGACACGGTGACCGTGCTGCGCGACGGCCGCCGCGTCCACCACGGGCGTCTCGCCGACCTCGACCGGCTCTCCCTGGTGTCCACCATGCTCGGGCGGGAACTGGGCGAGGTCCGCGCGGAAGGCCTCACCAAGTTCACCGGCGATCATCACGCCACCGATGCCGAACCCGTGCTGGAGGCACGTGACCTGACGGTCCCGCACCAACTGCACGGCGTCTCCGTGAGCATCCGTCCCGGCGAGGTCGTCGGACTGGGCGGGCTGCTCGGCTCCGGGCGTACCGAGACGGCGAAGGCCATCTCCGGTGCGCTGGCCACGAGTTCGGGCAGCGTGACGGTGGCCGGGGTCGCGTTGCGCGGCGGCTCCACTCCCGCCGCGATCCGGGCGGGCATCAGTCTGCTGCCGGAGGACCGCAAGAGCGAGGGCATCGTCCCGGGTCTGTCGGTCCGCGAGAACATCTCGCTGGCCGTCCTGCCGCGGCTGTCCCGCTTCGGCCTGGTCTCCGAGGCGCGCGTCGACAGCATCGTGGACACCTTCATCGAGCGGCTGCACATCAAGGCGTCCTCGCCGCAGCAGAAGGTCGGCGAACTGTCCGGCGGCAACCAGCAGAAGGTGCTGCTCGCCCGCTGGCTGGCGATGAACCCGAAGGTGCTCCTCCTGGACGAGCCCACCCGGGGCATCGACGTCGGCGCCAAGGCCGAGGTGCAGAAACTGGTGGACGAACTGGCCGCGGACGGCCTGGGCGTCCTGCTCATCTCCTCCGACCTGGAGGAACTGATCGAAGGGTCCGACCGCGTGGTCGTACTGAAGGACGGTGCGGTCGTCGGCGAGCTGACCGGCGACGAGGTCACCGAGGACAAGCTGATGCGGACCATCGCCGGGCACGCCCCGGACCGGGACGCGGTCGAGGAGGCGGCCACCGATGGCTGAAGCCACCGTCCGGTCCGTCCCGCTGGACAGGGCCCGCATCCTGCAGTGGCTGCAGACCTACGGCGTCTACGCCGGTGTGGCGCTGCTGCTGGTCGTCAACATCGTCATCACCCCGCACTTCCTGTCCGCGGAGAACTTCCGCACCCAGGCCGTGCAGGTCGCCCCCGTCATCATCGTGGCGCTGGGCATGGCCCTGGTCATCGGCACCGAGGGCGTCGACCTCTCGGTCGGTGCCGTGATGGCCCTGGCGGCGTCCGTGACGGCCCTCTATCTCGGCTACGGGCTGCTGCCGGCGCTGCTGGTGGTGGCGGTGTTCGCCGCGGGCGTCGGACTGGCCAACGGGGCGCTGGTCGCGTTCGTCGGGGTGCAGCCGATCGTGGCGACGCTGGCCCTCATGGTCGGCGGCCGGGGCCTCGCCCTGGTACTGCTCCCCCAGCTGGAGGACCTGCGCAACCCCTCGCTGGCCTCCCTGGGCTCCGGTGACGTGCTGGGCGTCCCGTATCTGATCCTGATCGCCGCCGTCCTGGCCCTGCTGGTGGCCTTCGTCGTCCGCCGCACCACCTTCGGACGGCAGCTCCTCGCCATCGGCGACAGCCGCCCCGCCGCCCAGCTCGCCGGACTGCCGGTGCGCCGGGTGCTGATCGTGGTGTACGTCGTCTGCGCGCTGCTCGCCGCCGTGGCGGGCGTGCTCGCCACGGCGCGGCTGGGGGCCAGTGACCCGACCTCGCTGGGCAATCTGATGGAGCTGTCCGCCATCACCGCCGTCGTGGTCGGCGGGACACCGCTGACCGGCGGCCGGGTGAACATCGCCGGCACCGTGGCGGGAGCCGTCCTCATCCAGCTGCTCACCGCCACCCTCATCAAGCACGATCTGCCGCCCTCGTGGACCCAGATCGCGCAGGCCATAGTGATCGTGTGCGCGGTGTACGCGGCACGGGGACGGGGGAAGCGATGACCGTCACGAAGACGGACGCGCGGGTGACCGCGGCGGGCGGCGAGGAACCGGCTGCGGCCGGGAAGCCCGCGGGCCCCGCCCGCTCCGAGCGGCTGACCGCGCTCGTCCAGCAACACGGCGCGCTGGCGGTGCTGGTGGTCGTCTCCCTGGTGGCGTCGTTCAGCTTCGACTCCTTCGCCACCGGGGACAACGTCGGCAACATGGCGACGAGTTCGGCGTTCCTCGCGATCGTCGCCCTCGGCATGACCTTCGTGATCATCACCGGGGGCATCGACCTGTCGGTCGGCTCGCTGTTCGCGCTCGGCGGGGTCCTGGCGGCCTGGGGTTCGCGGCACGGCACCCTGGTGGCCCTGCTGCTGCCGCTGGTGGTGTGCGGGGCGATCGGTGTCGTCAACGGCCTGCTCGTGGCCCGCTCGCGGCTGGCGCCGTTCATCGTCACCCTGGCGGCCATGCTCGGTGCGCGCGGTCTGATGCTGGCGCTCACCGACGAGGGCGCCGACACGTACCTGATCGGCAAGGGCTCGTTCCTGGCCGAGCTCGGGCAGGGCACCACCTTCGGTCTCGGCAATCCCGTATGGATCACGCTGGCGCTGTTCGTCGCCGGAGCCGTCGTCCTGCGCCGCACACGCTTCGGACAGCATGTGTACGCGGTCGGCGGCAACGAGGACGCGGCGGCGCTGATGGGTGTCCCGGTGGCCCGCACCAAGATCCTCGTCTACACCCTGTGCGGGGTGCTGGCGGGACTGGCCGGCGCGCTCAACGCCGCCTGGCTCGCCTCCGGGGTGACCATTCTCGGCAACGGCATGGAGCTGGACGCCATCTCCGCCGTCGTCATCGGCGGCACCCTGCTCACCGGCGGACTCGGCTATGTCAGCGGCTCACTGGTCGGTGTGCTGCTGCTCAAGGTCATCCAGAACGTCATCAACCAGATCGGCTCCCTCGACTCCTCCTACCAACTCGTCGTCAGCGGCGCCTTCCTGGCCCTCGTCGTCGTCGCCCAGACCTGGTTGGGCCGCAGACGGCAGCTGATGTGAGGCTCCGGGGGCGGGGGGCGGCCGCCGTAGGCTCCCGCCGC
>NZ_JBHYVC010000015.1:0-125955 GCF_042749965.1 Streptomyces sp. NPDC059454
TTGTGTCTGGTGGGCTGTTTTTTTTTTATAAGAGACGGGGCGACCACGGCCTGCGGGGGGGTCCCCCGGGCCGCCGGGCTCCCGCGCCCCGGGGCGCGGAAGCCGGGCGGTGACGGTTCAGGCGTCGCCCGGTGTGCCGGGGCCACCGCCCGTGTCACCGCCGTTGTCTCCTCCCCTCCCGTGTCGCCGCCGGTGCCGCCTCCGCTCGAGCCGCCGTCGGCGAGGTCCGGGGTCTGCCAGTCCCGCCAAGCGGAGAGGTCACCGAACCTGGCCGGGGAGATCCTGAACATCCCCGAGGAACTGCCAGACTTCAGCAGGAAATTCTGGATGTGCTGCCGCGGCGTGCGCCGCACCGGCCGGGTCGCGCAGTCGGCACCGTCGTCCTCGGCACCGGGTTCCGCCGCCGCGGGAACAAGGGTCTCGGCGGTACCCGGCTGCGGAAGGAGAGCGGCGACGGCCGGGCTCACGGCCACCGCGAGGACCGCGGCCGCCCAGGCCCAGGTCCGGTGTCGGGGGGAGCGCATCGGTACCCCCGAGGGGATGGGAGCACTCCCGGACTGGAAATACTTTCAGGGACATGACAATAACACCGACACGCCCGCTCGAGATTGACTCTTTCGAACTTCTACCGAAAGCCGGAAGCCGCGCGCGATCTGCCCCGATGCCGAAGACCTCGCCGCAGAACACCCCGTCCGTCCAGGGCGTCGCGAGCGAAACTTTCACTCGCCTTGCGACCGTGCTGTCGCCCCGACCCGCGGCAGGACACGGATCCGGTCACGGACGCACGCCTGCGGCACGGCCGAGCCGCGGCGCCGTCGCCCCGCCCCGGCCCCGGTCAGGCCACGCGGGCGCGTTCCCGTGCCGGGCGCACCGGCTCGGGCCGGGCGCGGGGGGCCGGTTCGGGACGTGCAGCCGGCTGGGCGCGGGCGGCGGGGCGGACGCGGTACGTCGTGCGGTTGGGGTCCACGACGGGATCGCCGAGGGTGATCCGCCCGGCCGCGTGCAACGCGTCGCATTCGGCGGTGGGCAGGGCGGCGTAACAGCCCCCCGTGCCGTTGGCCGAGTCGAGCGGGCGCCAGTAGCTGTACCTGCGGCGGCCGTTGGCGTACTCGGTGACGTACGTGGGAGTACGCGGGTCGGAGATGATGCGCAGCACGTCGGTGCGGGTGGTGTCGGCCGGGACGCGCGGCCGGGAAGGGACGGCCGGGGTGCGCGGCCGGGAGGGGGCGGCCGGGAACTCGGTCGTTATCGGTCCGCCACGACGGTGATCCGGTCGGCGGCGCGCGGTCGGCAGGGCGACCAGGGTGTTCGGACGGTCGACGGTGGCGAGCATCAGCAGAACCTTTCCGGAGCCGGGATACGAGACCGTCTACCCAGCGCGGCGCCGGAGTTGATCTCCTTTTCCGATCATTGTGCAACCTCGCACCGACAACGCGCAGACGCCACGCCCGGTTCCCGGCGGCATATTCACCCCGGCCGGTCAGACGCCCGGTCCCGGATCCGGGCGGACCGCCGCGTCGATGCCGGCGCGCGCCGCTTCGAGCTGGGCCGCGAAGGCGATGCCGAGCAAAAGGGCGACGGCGGTGAGGTAGGCCCACAGCAGCAGCGCGATGAAGGCGGTGAGCGGCCCGTACAGGGCGCCGAACGCCCCGCTGCCCTCGACGTACAGGGCGAGCAGCCACGTCGCCGCGACCCACAGCAGCAGATGCACGGCCGAGCCGAAGGCCAGCCAGGTGTAGCCGGGCTGGGCACGCCGGGGCGACCAGCGGAAAATCACCGCCGAGGCGATCCACGCCAGCGCCAGTCCCACCGGCAGCTCCAGCACGGTCCACCACCCCGCGCCGCCGCCGGATCCCCCGGCCACCCGGACCACCGCGTCGCTCACCGCGTCGCCGGCGACGAGCACGACGAACCCGAGGACCAGCGACAGGCCCGCGGTGAGCGCGAGGAGGACGGCCCGGCCGTACTTGCGGAGGAAGGGGCGGTCGCGTTCGATCCCGTAGATGCGGTTGGCGCCCCGCTCGATCTGGGCCATGGCCGAGGCGAGGTTCAGCAGGGCGAAGCCCAGGCCGAGCCAGAGCGCCAGCGCGCTGCCGAAGCCGTCGTGGGCGCTGTGCCGGGTCCCCTCGAAGGCGTCCTCGACGATGTCGGCACTGGCGCCGGGCACGATCCGGCCGAGGGTGAGTTCGATGACCCGGCTCACGCTCTCGGTGTGCACGGAGGTCGCCAGGCCGACCAGCGCCACGGTGAACGGCACCAGGCCGAGGACGACTTGAAAGGCGAGCGCCCTCGCGTTGGAGAAGCCGTCCGCGTAGCGGAAGCGGGCGAAGGAGTCGGTCAGCAGCCGCAGGCCCCCGTAGTGCCGCAGCGCGGCGAACGCCTCGTCTCCGGAGAGTTCCTCTCCGATCATGTCCCGGGTCTGCGGGACGTGGACGACGGTTCCCATACGCGGACACTCCTCGCGTCGAGTGGCTCTGCTCCACTCATTGATGGCCCGTTTCCCCGATGTCACACCTGCGGCGCTGCCGCTGCCCGCGGTGGTGGTCGTCGTGACGAGTGCGGTGAGGGCAACACGGCGACGGAACACGGTGGTTGTGCTCACCGGCCGGCCCCACCGGGACGGGTGTCGCGCGGGTGCGGGCCTCCCGGGGTTCCCCGGGAGGCCCGCCGGTGGTGGTGTCAGGAGCCGTCGCCGAGCGGGTCGTGTCCCCAGTTCATCAGCGAATGGCGCCAGCGGGTGTCGTGTACGTCGCCGGACGGGCGCTGGGCGAGGTGGCGGCGGATGTAGCCGACGACCTTGCGCATGTGCTCGTAGTCGTCGTCGGAGAGGTCCTTCCTGCCGGCGCGGAGGATGCCGGCGATGCGGCGGCCGGACGCGTGCCCGGTCGACTCGCCGCCGTCCCCGTGCTGCCCCGCGCTGCGGGACTCGTCGGTTTCCAGCCACTTCTCGAGGTCGGCCGGCTTCATGTTGACCAGCTCGCGGAACGCGTCCCAGGTCTCGTCCTTGCGGTCCGGTTCCACGGCGCTCACTCCTTCTTCTTCAGCGCGGAGGGCTTGTGGACCGCCGGCTTGCCCGACTTCTCGCTGCGCACCTCGTACTGCGGTTCCTCCTCCGAGGCGGCGACCGTGCGCCCGGCCGCCTCGGTACGCCCGGTGATCTTCTTCTCGACCTTGCCCGTCGTCTCGCTGCCGTGGCTGCTCCAGGCGACCTCGTCGCCCTTGTCGAGATCCTTGCCGCGGCCGGTGCCCTTGCTCATGTCCAGCGCCTCCTTCGGTGGCGGTCGGCTCGCTTCCACCCTGGTGGCACGGCGGCCCGCACGCATCTCAAAGGCGGCACACGTCCGGGCCGGCCCCGGAGGGCCGGCCCGGATCGGCGGGACGAAGGGATCAGACGAGGTCGAACCGGTCGAGGTTCATGACCTTGTCCCACGCCTTGACGAAGTCCTTCACGAACTTCTCCTTGGCGTCGTCGCTCGCGTAGACCTCCGCGAGCGCGCGCAGCTCGGAGTTCGATCCGAACACGAGGTCGGCACGGGTACCGGTCCACCTGACCTCGCCGGTGGCCGCGTCGCGGCCCTCGAACACGGCCTGGTCCCCGGACGTCGACTTCCACGTCGTGCCCAGGTCGAGCAGGTTGACGAAGAAGTCGTTGGTCAGGGTGCCGGGGGCCGTGGTGAACACGCCGAGCGGGGACTGCTGGTGGTTCGCGCCCAGGACCCGCAGGCCGCCGACGAGGACGGTCATCTCGGGGGCGCTCAGCGTCAGCAGGTTGGCCCTGTCCAGCAGCAGGAACTCGGCGGGCAGGCGGTTGCCCTTGCCCAGGTAGTTGCGGAAACCGTCGGCGGTCGGTTCGAGCGCGGCGAACGACTCCGTGTCCGTCTGCTCCTGCGAGGCGTCCACGCGGCCCGGCGTGAACGGGACCTCGATGTCGAAGCCGGCGTCCTTGGCGGCCTTCTCGACGCCCGCGGCACCGGCCAGCACGATCAGGTCGGCGAGCGAGACCTGCTTGCCGCCGGACTGCGCGGCGTTGAAGGACTCCTGGACGCCCTCCAGGGTGCGCAGCACCGTCGCCAGCCGGTCGGGGTCGTTGGCCTCCCAGCCGCGCTGCGGCTCCAGGCGGACGCGCGCGCCGTTGGCGCCGCCGCGCTTGTCGCTGCCGCGGAAGGACGAGGCCGACGCCCACGCCGTCGACACCAGCTCGGACACCGACAGGCCCGAGGCGAGGATCCGCTCCTTGAGAGCGGCGGCGTCCGCGGCGTCGATCAGGTCGTACGTGCGCTCCGGCAGCGGGTCCTGCCACAGCAGGGTCTCGGCGGGCACCTCCGGGCCGAGGTACAGCGACCTGGGGCCCATGTCGCGGTGGGTGAGCTTGAACCAGGCGCGGGCGAAGGCGTCCGCGAACTCGTCCGGGTTCTCCAGGAAGCGCCGGGAGATCGGGCCGTAGACGGGGTCGAAGCGGAGCGCGAGGTCGGTGGTCAGCATCGTCGGCTGGTGGCTCTTCGACGGATCGTGGGCGTCGGGCACGGTGCCCGCCCCCGCGCCGTCCTTCGGCCGCCACTGATGGGCGCCGGCGGGGCTCTTGAACAGCTCCCACTCATAGCCGAAGAGGATCTCGAAGAAGCTGTTGTCCCAGGTCGTCGGGGTGTTGGTCCACGTCACCTCGAGACCGCTGGTGATCGTGTCACCGCCCTTGCCGGTGCCGAAGGTGCTCTTCCAGCCCAGGCCCTGCTCCTCGAATCCGGCGGCCTCCGGGTCGGCGCCGACGTGGTCGGCCGGGCCCGCGCCGTGGGTCTTGCCGAAGGTGTGGCCGCCCGCGATCAGGGCGACGGTCTCCTCGTCGTTCATCGCCATGCGGCGGAACGTCTCGCGGATGTCGCGGGCCGAGGCGATCGGGTCCGGGTTGCCGCCCGGGCCCTCGGGGTTGACGTAGATGAGGCCCATCTGGACGGCGCCGAGCGGGTTCTCCAGCTCGCGGTCGCCGGTGTAGCGCTCGTCGCCGAGCCAGGTGGACTCGGGGCCCCAGTAGACGTCCTCCTCCGGCTCCCAGACGTCGGCGCGGCCGCCGGCGAAGCCGAAGGTCGTGAAGCCCATCGACTCCAGGGCGACGTTGCCGGAGAGGATCAGCAGGTCGGCCCAGGACAGGCTCTTGCCGTACTTCTTCTTGACCGGCCACAGCAGGCGGCGGGCCTTGTCGAGGTTGGCGTTGTCCGGCCAGCTGTTGAGCGGGGCGAAGCGCTGCTGGCCGGCCCCGGCGCCGCCGCGGCCGTCGCTGATGCGGTAGGTGCCCGCGCTGTGCCAGGCCATCCGGACGATGAGCGGGCCGTAGTGGCCGAAGTCGGCGGGCCACCAGTCCTGCGAGGTGGTCAGCACCTCGGCGATGTCCCGCTTCACCGCCGGAAGGTCCAGGGCCCCGAACGCCTCGGCGTAGTCGAAGTCCTCGCCGAGCGGGTTCGCCACGGCCGGGTTCTTGGCGAGGATCTTCAGGTTGAGGCGCTCGGGCCACCAGCGGTGGTTTCCGCCGCCCTGGGTGGGGTGCGGGGCGCGCCCGTGCGCGACCGGGCAGCCACCTGCCTCCTCCGTCTTGGGGTCGGTGACGATCGCGTCATGGTTCTCGGTCATGGGAGTCCTTCCGGGCGAAAATCTTCGCGCAGTTCAGATACTGCGGGAGGTGGAACAGTCGGGGCACAGGCCCCAGAAGACGACCTCGGCCTCGTCGATCACGAAGCCCTGGGCGTCGGACGCGGTCAGACAGGGCGCCTCACCGACCGCGCAGTCGACGTCGGCGACAACACCGCAGGAACGGCACACCAGATGGTGGTGGTTGTCCCCGACGCGCCCTCCGTAGCGGGCGGGGCCGCCGGCCGGTGCGATACGCCGCACCAGCCCTGCCTCGGTGAGCGCGTTGAGGGCCTCGTACACCGCCTGCAGGGAGACATGCCCTGTACGCCGGCGCACTTCGGAGGCGATCGCCTCGACTCCGAGGTGGCCGCCCTGGCGGACGGTGTCGAGGAGGGCGACGCGTGCGGCCGTCGCGCGCAGGCCCGCACCGCGGAGCTCCTCGGCGGTGGTCGACGGCCGGGATGCGGTCATGCGCCGAACCTATAGGCCCAGACACGAATAATTCCAGAGAACGAACCAGTCCAGTCTTGGGTCGTGTCCGGTAACTGCGGGTGACTCCCGGGTTGCGTGGCGCCGGCTACGCCGACGCGGCGGCGGTGTCGTCGTAGACGAGCAGTCCGTCGTCGCGCAGGCGTGCGCCGGGTGTGGGGCTGTGCCGTGTGTGGCGCCCGTCGTGCATCAGGTGACGTACCGGCACGTGGCGGGCGAGGAGGGCGAAGTCGGCGATGAGCCGCCGGTGGCACCGCCACCACACGGATTCGCCGCACATCACCGCGGTCGGCTCGCGGGCGACCTGCTCCAGCAGGGCGTCCATGGCGGCGCCGAACTCGGGGGTGCGGGTATGGGCGGCGTAGCCGCGGAAGGAGTCGTTGCGCCAGACGGTGTCGGGCGAGTCGGGCGGCGGTTTGCGGAAGCCCCCCAGGTCCCGTTCCCAGCGGTAGGCGATGCCCGCGTCGGGCAGCCATTCGGCCAGCCGTGCTCGCGCCAGGTCGGGATCGCGGCGGCTGCCGGGGCCGATCCGGACGTCCACGACGGCGGCGATCCCCGCGTCGCGCAGCAGCCGGGCCAGGGCGTCCCGGCCGGCGGTGCCGTGGCCGAAGGTCGACAACTCGCGCGGGGTCATGGCGCGCCTCCTCGTACCGGGGTCAGGCGGC
Source organism: Streptomyces sp. NPDC059454 (assembly GCF_042749965.1). Classification (NCBI taxonomy): domain Bacteria; kingdom Bacillati; phylum Actinomycetota; class Actinomycetes; order Kitasatosporales; family Streptomycetaceae; genus Streptomyces; species Streptomyces sp. NPDC059454. The sequence continues at coordinate 6,774 of NZ_JBHYVC010000015.1, forward strand.
GGGCTCCAGGCGGACGCAGCACCGGCCCGGTTCCGGCGCCGGACAGGCCTCGAGCCCCGTTTCGCCGAGTCCTTCGAGGACTCCGCGCATCAGGTGCAGGTTCATGCCGCACACCGTCCGCGCGTGCGCGCGGGCCAGTGCGTGGAAGGGGCAGTTGCCCAGGACGACGGACTCGCCGTCGTGCCGCGGCTCGAAGCCGTGCCGCTCCAGTAGGCGGAAGACCTCCGTCCCGTCGCCGTCCGTTCCCAGTCGTACGCCCAGTTCCCGCGCCCTGCGGTGCAGTACCTCGCGCACGGGTTCCCCGCCGGCGGCGGATTCCTCCACGGCCTGGGCGAGCAGCCGGCCGGCGAGTTCGTAGCGCCGGTCCGGCAGGCTGACGGCGATCTGCGCGGCCGAACGGCGGTAGAGCTTGGCCGGGCGGCCCGCGCCCGGTCCGGTGCGTCCGCTGCGCCGGACGTGGAGCACGTCGAGCAGGTTCTCCGCGGCCAGGCGGTCCAGGTGGAAGGCCGCGGTCTGCCGGGCCAGCCCCAGGGCCTCGGCCGCCTCGTCCCGGCCGACCGGGTGGCGCCGGCCCACCACGTAGTCGTAGAGCCGCCGGCGGGTGGGCTCGTCGAGGGCGGCGATGGCGGAGATCGCCGCGCTGCCCTTGTCGCGTACTTCTTCCGTGTCGTCCACGAACACCAGTGTAAAAGCAACAGCCATTGACTAAAGAACGGAACCGCGCTTCTATCATTAATGAGAGTTGTCGATAGAAGAAAGGTGCAGGCCATGGCCTCCACAACCACAAGCGGCACATCGGTCACGCCTCGGCGGGCTGCGCTCACCGACCCCGGATACCAGGCGTACGTCATCCTGCGCACCGGCTTCACCGTGGCGCCGGTCCTGTTCGGTCTGGACAAGTTCGCGAACCTCCTCGTCGACTGGCCCGCCTATCTCGCGCCGTGGATCGACGGCATCGTCCCGGGCGGCGCGCAGTCGGCGATGTACGCGGTGGGGGTGGTCGAGATCGTGGCCGGTGTCGTCGTGGGCATCGCGCCGCGCTTCGGGGGCTGGCTGGTCGCCGGCTGGCTCGCGGGCATCATCTTCAATCTGCTCACGCTGTCCGGCTACTACGACGTCGCGCTGCGCGACTTCGGACTGCTGCTCGGCGCGGTGGCGCTCGCCCGGCTGGCCCAGCGCTACCACGGCACCGAGTCCTGACCGGCGGTCAGTGCAGGACGCGCAGGGCTCCGGGCAGGACCCTGACCGTGACGGGGAGGACGGCGTCGACCTCCCCGTCGGTGCCGTAGGGGATCTCCCGGTCGGCCTCGATGCGGATCTCGCCGCCCCGCAGGATCCGCACCTGGGGCCGGCGCACGTGGGCGCCGGTCCTGAGCTCGTTCATCAGGGCGAAGAACAGCCGCCGGGGCGCCTCCTCGATCATCACGATGTCCAGCAGGCCGTCGTCGACGCGGGCGCCGGGGGCGATGGCGCGGCCGGAGCCGTAGAAGCCGGAGTTGGCGGCCACCACCGTGTACCCGGTGTGCGGGTGCTCGGCGCCGTCGACGGTGACACGGTAGCGGGCGGGCCGCCAGGTCGTGACGGCCCGCAGGCCGCCCGCGTAGTAGGACGCGGAGCCCTTCAGCAGCCGGGACCGGTTGGCGTGGCGGTTGGCCAGCGCGTCCACTCCGGCGTACACGCTGCCGAGGACGGCGGTGCGGTCGTGGACGGCCGAGGTGACCTCGATCGTGTCGACCCGCCGTGGCTCGGCGTGGAGCAGGATGCGGGCCAGGTCCGCCGGATCGCGGGGCAGTCCCAGCGCGCGGGCGAAGTCGTTGCCGCGGCCGGCCGGGACGATGCCGAGGGTCGCGCCGGTGCCGCTGAGGGCGCCGCCGACACCTCCCGCGATGCCGTCCCCGCCGACGGCGAGGACGATCCGCCCCCGCCGCCCGGCCTCGCGGGCCAGTTCCCGGGCGTGGGCCAGGCTGCGGCTGTACTCGGTCCGCAGATCGGCGCCCGCCTCGCGGAGGTGCCGGGCCAGGGCGAGCAGGGCCGCCGCTCCGTCGGCCGCGCCCGCGGTGGGGTTGACGACGGCGGTGAACTGTCGCATCGGGGTGCCTCCGGGCGGGCCGACGGGATGGGGACGAGCGGTTCAGGGGTTCCGGGTCAGTCGGCGGGCAGCAGGACACCGGGGTTGAGCAGCCCCGCCGGGTCCAGCCGCCGCTTCACGGCACGCAGGGCGTCGACGCCGAGCGGGCCCGCCTCGCGGACGTACCAGTCCCGGTGGTCGGTGCCGACCCCGTGGTGGTGGCTGATCGTGCCGCCGGCGGCGAGGATCGCCTCGCCCGCGGCGTGCTTGGCACGCGTCCAGTGCGCCACGGGATCCTCGCCCCGGGCGCAGACCACGGTGAAGTAGAGCGAGGCGCCGTTCTCGTAGACGTGCGAGATGTGGCACATGACCAGGGGCGGGGTGCCGGCCCCGGTGAGGGTGGCGGTGAGCGCGTCGCGGACGGAGGCGTACAGCGCGGGGACGCGGGACCAGAACGTCGCGGTCTCCAGCGTCTCCGCGAAGGCCCCGGCGTCGAGGAGCGCGTCGCGCAGGTACGGGGCCGAATAGCGGCCGTGTGCCCAGCGCCGGCCCGGCTCCTCGCCGAGCGGTGTGCCGCCGCACTCGCGCAGGACGGCCGCGGCGCGCTCCCTGCGGTACCCGGTGTCCTCGGCCGTGCCCTCGTAACCGGCGACGGCCGTGCAGCCGGCGGCCTGCCGCGCTCCGGAGCCGATCGCGCCGAGGTCCGCCAGGCCGATCAGCGTCTCGGTCTCGTCGGACAGGCGCAGCACGGTGGGCCGCGGTCCGTCCTGGGCGAGCCGGCGCAGGGCGGTGGTCCCCTCCTCGAAGGAGGGGAAGTGCCAGCCTTCGTAGCGGCGGGTCCGCGGGACGGGCCGGACGCGCACGGTCACGGAGGTGATGACGCCGAACGCGCCCTCCGATCCGAGGACCAGCTGGCGCAGGTCGGGTCCGGCGGCCGAGCGGGGGGCGCGGCCGGTGTCGAGGGTGCCCTCGGGGGTGGCGAGGGTGAGGGAGAGCACCATCTCGTCGAAGCGGCCGTATCCGGCGGACGCCTGGCCGCTGGAGCGGGTGGCGGCGAAGCCGCCGATGGTGGCCCACTCGTAGGACTGGGGGAAGTGGCCGAGGGTGAAGCCGTGTTCGGCGAGGAGCGCCTCCGCCCGCGGGGCACGCAGGCCGGGTTGCAGGGTGGCGGTGCGGGAGACCGGGTCGAGGCCGAGCAGGCCGTCCATGCGCCGCAGGTCGAGGGCGGCGAAGGCACCGCGCCGTTCGGGGGCGAGACCGCCGACGACGGAGGTGCCCCCGCCGAACGGCACCAGCGGCAGGCCGTGTTCGGCGCACACCCGCAGGACGGCGAGCACCTCGTCGTGACCGCCGGGCAGGAGCACGACGGCCGGGACGGCGGCGATGTCGCCCTCGCGGATGCGCAGCAGGTCGGGGGTGGACTTGCCGCGCGTGTGCCGGACGCGGGTCTCGGCGTCGGTGCGCACGTGGGCCTCGTCGCCCAGAGCGGCGGCCAGGGCGCGGTGCGCGGCCGGCGCCAGCGGGCTCTTGGGGACGGTCAGGTCCTCGAGGGCGAGGGGGCCGGCCTCGCGCGGCTCGACGCCGAGCAGATCGCGCAGCAGCCCGATCACCGTGTCGGGCAGCGGTGTCGCCTCGGCCGGGTCCCCCCAGCCGCTCCACAGCATGTCCATGACTGTCGTCCTCATCGGTCGGTCGGGAATGAACGGGGCCGTCGAGGTCGCCTGGCGGCCGCCATGGCGTTACACTGTGACACATGACGCCTATTCGTCACAACGGTTCCGGCGGTTCGGACAACGACGCGGTGCTCGACGCGGTGCGGGACTGCGTCCTGGCCGTCGGGGTCCGCCGCACCACGCTCACCGACGTGGCCCGCCGCGCCGGGGTCTCCCGGATGACGCTGTACCGGCGGTGGCCCGACGTGCGGACGCTGGTCGGCGACCTGATGACCCGGGAGTGGGTCGCGGTCGCCACCGGGGCGCTCCCCGAGCACCGGCCGGGCGTGCCCGCGCGTGCGGTGATCACCGAAGGGCTGGTGGCGGCGGTCCGCGCCTTCGGCGCCCATCCGCTCTTCCGGAAGATCCTCGACGTGGACCCCGAACTGCTCCTCCCCTACGTGCTGGACCGTCGCGGGGCGAGCCAGGAAGCCCTGCTGGAACTGCTGGCCGGCTCCCTGCGCGAGGGGCACGCCGACGGCTCGGTGCGCGCCGCCCACCCCGAACGGCAGGCACGGTCGGTGCTGCTGATCGTGCAGTCCTTCACCCTGTCCCTGCGGACCATGACCGACGAGGACGACCCCGAGCTCGCCCCCGAGGCGTTCCTCGGCGAGCTGCGCGGCATCCTGGAGAGGACCCTCACGCCATGAACTCCCCCGGTGGCCCCGCCTCCGCCTCGTCCCTGTCCGCCGGCCGGCGCGTGCGTGAGCTGGCCGATTCCGTCGGCGGCCCCGTCGTCGACGTGCTGGTCGTCGGTCTCGGCGCCACGGGCGCCGGGGCGGCGCTGGACGCCGCGGCGCGCGGGCTGGGCGTGGTCGCCGTCGACGCCCACGACCTGGCCTTCGGCACGTCCCGGTTCAGCAGCAAGCTCATCCACGGCGGGCTGCGCTATCTCGCCTCCGGACGACTGGGCGTCGCCCGTGAGAGCGCGGTCGAACGCGGGGTGCTGATGGAGCGCACCGCACCCCACCTCGTGGGGGCCCAGCCGTTCGTGCTGCCCCTCACCCCGCTGGTCTCGCGCGGTCAGGCCGCCCTGGCGCGGGCCGGGTTCCGGGCCGGCGACACGCTGCGCCTGGCCGCCCGCACGGCCCGGGCCACCCTGCCCCCGCCGCGCCGGCTCTCCGCGACGGAGACCCTCCACCTCGCCCCCGCGCTGCGGCGCGACGGTCTGCGCGGCGGTCTGCTGTCCTGGGACGGCCGGCTCACCGACGACGCCCGTCTGGTGACCGCCCTCGCCCGTACGGCCGCGGGGCGCGGGGCGCGGATCCTGACCCGGGTCCGGGCCCTGGAGCTGACCTCCACGGGCGCCCGCGTCCGTGACGAACTCACCGGCGAGGAGGGCGAGATCCGCGCCCGCGCGGTGATCAACGCGTCCGGTGTCTGGGCGGGCGGCCTCGTCGACGGCGTCCGGATACGGCCCTCCCGGGGCACCCACCTCGTCCTGCGCCCCGAGAGCCTCGGCCCCCTGACCACGGGCCTGCACATCCCGATCCCCGGGGAGAGCGACCGCTTCGTCCTCGTCCTGCCCCAGGACGACGGCCGGGTCTACGTCGGCCTCACCGACGAACCCGTGGCCGGCGACATCCCCGACGTCCCCCGGGCGCCCGAGACGGACATCGGCTTCCTCCTCGACGTCCTGTGCTCCGTCCTGGACGCGCCGGTCCGCCGTGCCGACGTGGCCGGCGCCTTCGCCGGGCTGCGGCCGCTGCTGGACACCGCGGGGGCGCACTCCGGTACGGCACTGCGGACCGCCGACCTCTCACGGCGGCACGCGGTGCTCATCTCGTCCGAAGGCGTCGTCACCGTCGTCGGCGGCAAGCTCACCACCTACCGGCGGATGGCCGAGGACGCCGTCGACACCGCCGTCCGCGTCCGGGGCCTGCCGGCCGGCCCGTCCCCCACCGCGTCCCTGCCCCTGGTGGGCGCCGCGCCGCCGCGCGTCCTCGCCGAACTGCCCGCGCCGCGCCGCCTCGTCCGGCTCTACGGCACCGAGGCCCCGGCCGTGCACGCGCTCGGCGCGCGGGACCCCCGGCTGGGCGAGCCGGTGCTGCCCGGGTATCCGGTCACCGGCGCCGAGCTGCTCTGGTCCCTGCGCCACGAGGGAGCGCTCGACGAGGAGGACGTGCTCGACCGCCGTACCCGCATCGGACTCGTCCCCGCCGACCGGGCCACGGCACTCGACGCGGTGCGCGCGCTCGTGAACGGGGCTTTGTCACAAGGGGGTTGAGCACGGGGTCAGCGCTCGTGGACGCCGACCTCGCGGAGCGAGTACCCCCACTCGGTCCCCCGGTCCAGGAACCGCACGCGCACGTGGCGGGTCGGTGAGGCGGCGAACGTGGCCGTGTCCAGCCCGCCGTCGCCGGAGGTGGTGGACCAGGCGGTGCGCCAGTTCGTGCCGTCGGTGGAGAGGTCGACGCGGTACGCCGTGCCGTACGCGCGTTCCCAGTCCAGGGTGACGCGCCCGACCCGGTGGGTGGCGCCGAGGTCGATGCGGAGCCACTGGTCGTCGCTCCAGTCGCTCGCCCAGCGGGTGCCCCGGTCGCCGTCCACGGCCCGGCCGGGCGCGTAGTCGGTGAACGGGTTCCATTCCGTCGAACCGGCCGTGGCGGGTGCGCCGGCGGCGAGGTTCACCCCGGCCCGGTGCCGCTCGGAGGCGCCCCAGGTGTCGAGGTAGGACTCGGCGCCCCTGAAGAGGTCGTCCACCACGTGCTGTCCGCCGACGCGCCGGATGTCCTCGATCCAGTCGGGGACGAGGCCGTAGTGCGCGGCTCCGTCGGTGTTCAGGTCCCAGGTGCGCTCGCCGGTGGTCTGCCGGTCGAGCACGGAGCCGCCGTCGACGCTGCGGAAGGGATAGGTGACGGCGTCGGGCGCGTCCGCGCCGCGCGGGGCCGGCCAGCCGCCGACGCCGTTCATGTCCGTGCCGTAGCCGTAGCCGACGCCGTACTCGTCGCGCAGTGCCCCGGTGCGGTCCGCCTCGGCGACGAAGCCCTCCGAGCCGTGCATGTACTGGGCGACGAACCCGCCGAGGCCGTAGACCCGCTCGGTCCAGTCCAGGTCCATCCAGCTGTGCGACGAGAGCACGCCGGGGTAGGACTCGGACTCGAAGATGTCGAGCACCCGGCCGGTGGCCCTGACGCTCATGTGGTCGATCTCGAGCATCATGTTGCGTTCCATCATGCCGCGCACGGCGTACTCGCCGAGTTCGGTGAGCCCGCGGACGTTGCACCGCGCGTCCTCGTCGTACGACGGGACCTCGACGCCCGCGGGGAGCTCCTTCTCGGCGCCGGGTGCGGAGGCGAGGCCGATGGGATTGTCGGCCTGCGGGCCGGTGCACTTCCCGGTCCGCCAGAAGGTACCGGTGGACAGGAACTGCCCGACGTTGATCGCGGTGCCGAGCGCGCCCTCGTCGAAGCGCACCCCGCACAGCGCGTTGTCGAACTTGTGGCACAGGAACATGCTGCGCACGCCGAGTGCGTACAGCTCGTCCAGTCCGGCGTCGATGTCGGCCCGGTCGCACTGCGCGACGTCCAGGACCTGTTTGCACCCGAACGGTTCGGAGGTCTCGACGCCGAGGACGACCGCGAGCTTGCCCTGTGCGACGACGTCGCGGGCCTGCGCACTGTCGGTGACGATCCGGAACCAGCCCTTGCCCGGCCCGCCGTACATCCCGTCGATGTGGGCCTGCAGGTCGTACGTCAGCTTCGCCTGCAGCCGGATGGACGTCATCTCGTCGCAGCCGCGGTCCTTGAAGAAGTACACGGAGCAGATCACGCCGTTGGTGACGAGGTCGTTGACCAGCACCCGCTGTCCGCCGCGCCAGGCGCGTTCGATCCAGGCGTAGTAGTTCTGCTGGTGGGTCAGGGAGTCGTGCGCGGGCCAGTCCCTGAAGGTGGGCCAGCCGACCGGATCGTGCCTGCCGTCACCGCCGCCCGTGATGAAGTCGAAGAGGGCGAGCGAACCGTCGGGGTAGTGCTCGGGGCAGTCCTTGAGCGCGTCGGCGATCCCCTTCGCGGAGAAGGCCTTACCGCAGATGAGCCGGCCGCCGAACGCCTCGTTGGACATGATGTGGTTGTGCGCGTCGACGAACCCGCGCACCTCGCCCGCGGCGTTCGTGCCCTTGAACGGCTCCCCGGTGACGCCGATCCCGGAGTCGGGCGCGGGCCGTGCGACCGGATCCCACCAGTCGCCGCCGGCGGCGGAACTGGACGTGGGCACGAGGGCCGCGGCCAGCACGAGGAGGAGCAGCGATACGACCCCGAGGTGTCGTCGGGTGCGGTACGTGGTCATTACGCACGTCCCTCCGTCACGGAGTTGTCATGACCGGTGCAAAGATATGGGGCGAGGATCGCTACTGGCGCGTACGGCGTCAAGGGCGCGCGCGTCACCCGTCCGCTTCGGGCCCCTCACGGGAAGCCGCGGGACCGCGGCATCGCCCTGTGGTTCCCGGCCTCTTCGCCGGCCTCCCGGCCGACGGCCACCCCGGTGCCCCGGTGTGGTGCGAGCGGCTGCCCGGTTCTCCCCCGGCCTGTGCGGCGAGTGACACCGAGGCCGTGTGGGAGCTCGCGGACCACCGGCCGGTCGTCGTGGAGCACCCTCCCGAGCACGCGGGTCACGCCCCGCGCACCGTCTTCGTCGACGACTTCGACGACCGGGTCGCCCGGATCGCCGCGCGAGGGCTCGAACCCGTACGGCGGGAGACCTGCGCGAACGGCGTCCGCAGGGCCACGTACCGGGACCCCGGCGGGAACGCGTCCGGCTCCGGCGGGGCACCCGCTCGAGCGCTGTCTCCCGGCACGGGACAGCCGGCCGGAACTACCCCTTGCCGCCCGTCTCGTAGTGCAGGGAGATGGAGCGCAGGACGTCGGTGGAGGAGACGTCGGTGCGGCCCTCGTCGTGGATCTCGGCGAGCTGGACGAAGGCGAGGGTGAGCGCGGAGGTGATCTGCACGATGGCGGGGCCCAGCTTCTCGGTGACGATGTCCGCCATCTCGCGCGCGCTCGCGTCGGCCGGCAGCTGGATCCGCGGCAGCATCTCCTCCAGGAGCTGGGCGACGGCTCCGCTCCCCGTCACATCGGCATCCGGGTTCGCGCGGAGCCGCCGCCGCATCTCGAGGGCCTCGGTCAGGATCCCCACACCCCGCTGCATGATCTCCCGCTGCTCCATGGGCACAGCCTAGACATGGACTGGCCCGGCCGAACCGCTTCTGACTATCATCCTTTGCATATACGAGGGAGAGTTTCGTCCAACGAGGGCGGCTGCTGTGCGCGGGTGTCCTCGCCCGAGTGAGTGATCCATGTCCCGCACCGGCTCCACGGACGACGGCGACGAGCTTCTGGTCAGGCTCGGAACGCTGACGGCACAGGCGCGTGCGCAGGCCGAGGTGCAACGCTCCCGGGTCGAACTGGCCATCGCCCTGCAGCGCGGCATGCTGCCGAGAGGGCTGCCCGTCGCCGACGGGGTGCGGCTGGCCGTGCGGTACGCGCCCGCGTACCGGGGTCTCAATGTCGGCGGTGACTGGTACGACGCCTTCACCATGTCCGACGGCCGGATCGGTCTGTCGATCGGTGACGTCCAGGGGCACAACATCGAGGCGGCCGCCTTCATGGGGCAGGTCCGGGTCGGGCTCCGGGCGCTCGCCTCCGTCGACAGCGAACCGGGCGAGCTCCTCGCCCGGACCAATGAACTGCTGTTGTCCCTCAGCTCGGACCTCTTCGCCACCTGCACCTTCATGCGGCTCGATCCGGCCACCCGGCTGCTGGAGAGCGCGCGGGCCGGGCATCTGCCGTGTGTGTGGGCCACCGCGGACGGCCGGTCCGGGGTGACCGAGGACGAGGGTGGTCCTCCGCTGGGCGTCCAGCACGGGGTGGTCTATCCCGTCACCCGCTACCGGCTCGACACGGGCGGTGTCTTCGTGATGCTCACCGACGGGGTCGTGGAGGGCCCGTCCATGCACCTCGACGAGGGACTGGACCAGGTGGTGCGGCTCGCGGGCGTCGCCGCGGTCGCACGCCTGGACACGGACGCGCTCGCCGCCGCCGTGATCAAGCAGGCCGAGCGGGTGGGACACGACGACGACGCGGCCGTCATGGTGATCGGGCACGACGGACTGGCCACTCGGCCATAGGGCCGCAGGCCCGCGCGTCTCACCTCGCCGACGCGGCGGCCTCGGTGTCTGATGGCTTGTGTGGTGGCTCGCCAGGATCTTCGCGCACCGGCCGTCTTCGTGCTGGAGACGCTGGCCGTCGCCGCCTGCTACTACGCGGGGGGACGACTGGGGCTGCTGCGCGAGCTCCACATCGACGATGCGGTGGTCTCGCCCGTCTGGTCGCCGACGGGCGTGGCCGTCGCCTGTCTGCTGATCTTCGGGCTGCGCTGCTGGGTGGGCATCGCACTCGGCTCCCTGCTGATCCTCATGCACCTCACCTCGCTGCGGCTGTCCTCGCTGGGCGTCCTCGTCGGCAGCACCGCCGCACCGGTGTGCGGCTACCTCCTGCTGCGCAAGGTGGGCTTCCGCACCGATCTCACCCGATTACGGGACTGTATCCATCTGGTGTTCCTCGGCGCCTTCGCGGCCATGCTCATCAGCTCGTCCGTAGGCGCCGGCCTTCTCGTCGCCACGGGCGACCTGCCGGCGCGCGACGTCTGGAGGGTGTGGCTGGCGTGGTGGGTGGGCGACGCGATGGGCGTGCTGCTCGTCGCCCCGCTGCTGCTCCTGCTGTACCGCCTGTACCGCGTGCGCGCACCGGTGCACTGGTCGAGGTGGAGGGAGGCGGTGGGTCTGGCGGTGATCGCGGGCGTCCTCGTACCGCTGGCGACGCACAACCGGGCCAGCCTGCTGTTCGTCATCTACCCGCTGCTGATCTGGGCGGCCCTGCGGTTCCAGCTCGGGGGCAGCATGGTGTGCGCCCTGTTCGCGTCCGTCATGGCCACCATCGCGGCGACCGACCGCGTCGGACCGTTCGAGCGCCTGACCGAAGTGGAGGTTCTGGTCAACCTTCATGCGTTCAACGGGGCGTTGGCCCTGACCGCGCTGCTGCTGTCCGCCGTGATCGCGGAGCAGCGCCATACCCGGCGCTCCGTGGAGCGGGCCTGTCAGGAGCTGGTCGAGGTGCTGGAGCATCTGACGGCGGGGGAGGCGGCGGCCCGGCCGCCGCGGGACGAGGGCGGACGGCCGTGGAACACGGACTGATTTTCCTCGCCCCCGCCCAGGGCCCCGCTCCTCGGATGCCGGACGGGCTGATTCCAGCCCGTCCGGCGTTCGAGGACGAGGCCCGTCCAGGCCCGGAAGGGCCGCTCACTCCCCCAGGGAGTCGGCGTCGCCCATGACGATCACCGGGTGCCGGTCGGGGTCGAGAGTGCGCAGGAGTTCCTCCATGTGGCGCTCCGAGAGACTGACGCAGCCCTGGGTGGGCCCCTGGTGGTCGACGTGCAGCCAGATGCCGCCGCCCCGGTCGGCACCGAGCGGGCGGGTCCGGTCCAACGGGGACGTGCCCGGTTCCCGGTTGTAGTCGATGGCGATGACGTAGTCGAAGGAGCCTTCCAGCGGTTCGCCCTCGAAGCCGGTGCCGCCGGCCGTGAACCCCTCCGACCGGTCGTACGGCAGCTCGGTGCCGGGATCGGGCAGCAGCCCCCCGGCGTCGGTGAGGGTGAACACGCCGATGGGTGAGCGGAGGTCGCCCGCCCGGTGGTCGTCGGTCCAGCCCTTGAGGGCGTTGTGCGCGGGCCATTCCGGTCCGCCCTCCCATCCGGAGCCGGTGTGCTGGTACAGCACCACCCGGGAGCGGTTGGCGTCCTTGTCCCGGCCGGTGACGACGACCACCTGGCGGGCGTTCGCCGGAATCCACGCCCGGGTCCGGGGGCCGAGGCCGGGGATCCGGGCGGGCGGGCGTGTCTCCGTTCCGGCGCCGGGCCGGCCCTGTGCGGTGTCGGCGGCGCCGGGCGCGGTGTGGACCGTGCCGGGCGCGCCGCCCGCCGGGACGTCCCTCGCCGCGGTTCCGGTGCCCGCCCCGCATCCGCTCAGGGTCGCCAGCACCACGAGGGCGACGGCCGCCGGCGCCACCCGGCCCCGCACGCGGGCGGAGGCACCGGCCCGCCGCCCGGCACGGTACGGAGCACGGTGACGCGGACGGGGCGGGCAGTCGATCGATGAAGCCATGTCCTCAGCCTGACTTCGACTTCCCGGAAACGCGTCAGCTCCCCGCGCGAGTCCGCCGAAGTCCCCCGTCTGCCCTGCCCGGGAAGAGCGCGGCGGGAGGTCCGTCCGGGTGACGGGCCCGCACCCCGAGTGGAGTACGGGCCCGCCGGACGGAGTAACGCGCGGGGGTGGCGCTACCGGTTGATCACGAACTGTGAGCCGGGTTCGATCAGCACGTCCCCTTCGGCCGAACCGGTGATGGTGACGTCCGTGAGCGTGGCGCTGCCGCGGGCGCCGCCCATGGCGAGGATGCCGGACCCGTTGTTGGACCTGTCGATGGTGACGCCCGAGATCCGGGCGTCCGGCACCGCTCCCCCGCCCGACTTGAACTGGATGCCGTCGTAGGTCGAGTCGTGGATGTCGGTGTCACGGATGACCACACCCGGGATGTCCGGTCCCTGGGCGAACAGGGTGATCGCCCCGAACTCCTGGTCCTCGTTCCAGAAGGCGCCGCCGGTGCGGTGGAGGCCGTTGTCGGCGATGAGGGTCTGTCCGGAGAAGGGCAGCGGGTCGTGGTCGGTCGCCAGCATGATGCCGGGGTAGTTCATCGTGTCGTAAATGAGGTTGTTCTCGATGGTGTTGCCGTAACCGCCGTAGACGGCGATGCCGTTGGCGCGCCAGGGCAGTTGGACGGTGTTGTTGCGGAAGTGGTTGTCATGGCCGATGTCGGCGGACGGGTCCTTGACGTACTTGCTGGCCCATACCGCGAGGGCGTCGTCGCCGGTGTTGCGGAACGACGAGTTCTCCACCTCGGAATTACGTGTTCCGTTGGCGAGGTTGATGCCGTCCGCGTAGGTGTTGCGGATCCGCATGCCGCTGAAGCGCAGTCCGTCGGCCGGGCCCCACAACTCGGGGATGTTGCTGTAGTCGCGGCCCGCCCAGACACCGACGTTGGCGTGTTCGATCCACACGTTACTGATCTTCGTGTTCTTGCCGAACCGGCCGTTGAGGCCGACCCCGCCCTCGGCTCCGCCGTCGCCGCCGCGGATGGTGCCCGAGCCGAAGATGGCGATGTCCGAGATCCGGGTGTTGTCGTCGATGTCGAAGCCGAAGTTTCCCTCGTGGGGGTGGTTGATGCCGCCCGCCTGGTGCGGTGGCGTCAGCGTGTGGAGCCGGGAGTGCCACATGCCGGCGCCGCGGACGGTGACGTCGCGGATGCCGACCTGGTTGTACTGGCCGCGGTTCTGCGGGTCGTCGGTGAGGATCTTCTGTTCCTGGCGCCACTGGCCCGGCGGGATCCACACGCAGTCGATCCGCCCGTTCTGGTCGGCGGTCACGGCGCGTTGGAGGGCGTCGGTGTCGTCGATGCCGTCGTTGGGGACGGCCCCGTACTCGGTGATGGAGACGCATCCGGCCGGCTTGTCGGCGGCCGGTGCCACCTGCTCCAGGTCGACCAGGTCGACGACGTAGAAGGCGGCGGTGTCACCGGCGTCGCGCTGGAGCCGGAAGACGGTGCCCGCCGGGTAGGTCGCGGCGAGCAGTGCGTGGGACTCGTCGAACAGGCGGCGGGCGTCGCTTCCCGGGGTGTTGGTGAGCCCCTCGGGGGCGTCGGTGTTGCCGTACAGCCAGCTGTGCCTGGAGCTGAGGCCGAGCTTCTGCACGAACTCGCCGTCGGCGTAGAGGCTGAGGGTGGCCTCGGTGCCGCCCCCGCCCGGCGCGTCCGGGATCGAGTTGCGCACGACGATCGAGTTGGTCGGGTTGTCGGAGGTGAACTGGACGTACTGACCGGTGGAGTCGAGGCGGACCGACTTGCGTCCGGAGGACTCGGTGGCGAAGTTGGTGTGGCCGAAGGTCCGCTTGGCGTCGGCGGTGAGGAGGGTGCCCCGGTACGTGCCGTCCTCCGCCTCGTACTCGGTGTACGGCACGGCGGCGCCGCGGCCGACCACGATCGAGCGGGTGAGGATGTTGTTGTTCTCGTCGGTCTCGTCGACGGTGTCCGTGGCGTCCGCGGTCGCGGTGAGGAGGCTCGCGCCGCCGGTGGCGGTCCAGGTGCCGTTGACGGCGACCTCGGCGGTGGCGCCCGCGGCGATCGTCCCGGTGGCCGCGTCGAGTGTTCTGCCGCCGACGGCGAGCCGGGTCACGGAGCCGGCGGGGGCCGCCGAGGTGCCCCGGTTGTGCACGGTGACGGTGAAGGACACCGACGCTCCCGTGGCGGGACTCGCCGGGTCGGTCCTGATGCTCCGGACCTCCAGGTCGGGGCCCGGGCTCCGGTCCACGGTCAGCTTGCCGGTGGCGATGCGGCTGTTGTTGGTGTCGTCCAGCTCGGGGACGGTGCCGGTGGGGTCGACCACGGCGGACACGGTGTAACTGCCCCGGGCTCGCTTGCCGACGTTCACGGAGACGGTGGTGGAGGCTCCCGCGGCGAGCGCTCCCACGGGGGCGCTGCCCGCGACGGTGCCCTCCAGGCTGATGTCGGCGGTGGCGGCGGCGGACGCGGCCGTCCCGGCGTTGCGCACGGTCGCGCGGACGGTGACGGCGTTCGTCTCGGTGGGTGACACGGGCGTCCACGAGAGGTCGGAGACGATCAGGTCCGGGTTTGGCGCGGCGGTTCCCATGACCTGCAACTCGGCGACCTGTGCGCCGTATCCGCTGGAGTTGTGCGTGAACCTCAGTCGCACGTCGGCGTAGCGGCCGGTGACCGGGATGGTGACGGTGTTGCCGCCCGCGCCGGGGTCGAAGGTGTAGTCGGCACGGGCCTTCAGCGAGGTGAAGGTGCCCGACGCCTGTTCGCGGCCGAGGACCTCGATGCTCTGCGTCCGTTTCGCCCAGACGGCGTCGGGGTCGAGCTTGACGACGACTCCGCCGAGGTCCGCGTTGGCGCCCAGCTCGACCGTGAGCGTGGCGGGGTGGCCGTTGGACTCCCAGTAGGTGCCCGGCTGCCCGTCGTTGGCGTTGGTCGCCACGAACGAGTGAATTGCGGAGGAGGCTTCGATCGGTTTGCCGAGCGCCAGGTCGGCGCCGTCGGCCGGTGGTTCCCCCGGGTCGCCGTCGTCGTCGCCGTAGACCTCGATCTCCGACAACTGGGCCGCGTTCCAGCCGGTGTTGGCGCTCACCCGGACGCGGATGTGGCGCACGTCGCGGGCGGGGAACTCGACGGTGACCGTGTTGCCTCCGTCGGGGTCGAAGCGGTGGGCGGCGGAACCGGACAGCGCGGTGAAGGCGGAGCCGTCGGTGCTGCCCTCCACGGAGAGGGTCTGGGTGCGGGCCTCCCAGCCGGTGGGCAGCTCGAGGACGACCTGCCCGGCCTCGACGGTGCCGCCGAGGTCGACGCGGACCCACTGCGGGAAGGCCCCTGCCGGGCCCTCCCAGTAGCTCAGCCGGCTGCCGTCGGTCACGTTGGCAGCGGGGTGACCGGCGTGGGAACCGCCGGCCGTGACGCTCTTGCCGAGCGCCATGTTGGGGCCACGG
Source organism: Streptomyces sp. NPDC059454 (assembly GCF_042749965.1). Lineage (NCBI taxonomy): Bacteria > Bacillati > Actinomycetota > Actinomycetes > Kitasatosporales > Streptomycetaceae > Streptomyces > Streptomyces sp. NPDC059454. The sequence goes on from NZ_JBHYVC010000015.1 coordinate 22,156, forward strand.
ACCGCTTCCGACGCGGCGGTGGCCGTACCGGGCTGGAGGCCGAAGGCGACCAGCCCGGCCAGGAGCAGGCCGGTGATCGTCCGTAGGCCGAAACGCTTCCGTCTCATGAAGTCCTCGTTCCACGGCGGGTGCTGGGGCGGGTGGCCAACCAGGCAGTCGGTACTCCTGCCATGGATTGCCATGACCAAGTACGGGTTTTGCGTTGGAGAGTTCATTTCTTGCGACTTCCGGATTGAAGCTTCCGGCTCGCGCCCCTCTTGTCAATGACATGCACACAACGTCCCTGGGGGCGTGCCGTCCCCCGTGCCGCGTGAGAACGTCAACCGATGACCGCGCAGAAGAAACGGTCAACCGCGCTCGGCCGTACCATGGCTGGCCACCGGGGGAACCAACAGGCAGAAAGGGGCACCGCCATGTCCGAGAACTCGACCGCGGCCACCGACCTCACGTCCCAGTACTCCGCTCAGGTCGCGGGTGATCTGGAGCGCAACGTCAAGGAGCAGGAGCGGGTCACCGCGGAGATCGCCGCGCTGCAGGAGCAGTTGACCGTGCTTCAGCACGACCACACCCTTCTGGTGAACATGCGGCAGGCGCTGGGCCTCGCCTCCGCGCCCGCCGAGGCCGTGGGTACGTCCGAGGCCGTGGGCACGTCGCAGCCGGCTGGCACGCCGGAGGCCGTGGACGCGCCGGAGGCCGACACGGTGCCGGGCGGTGCGACCGTGCCGGCGCCGCGCAAGAGGGGCCGTGCCCAGTCAGGGGCCGAGTCGGGCGGAGCCGAGTCGGGCGTGGAGAAGCCGAAGCGGGCGAGGAAGACGGCCGCGCGCACCACGTCGGGGAAGTCCGCCCCGTCGGGGAAGTCCACGCGCAAGCCGCCCGCCGCGAAGACGGAAAGGCCCAAGGCGGACGGCCCCAAGCTGGTCGAACTCGTCCGCCGGCACCTGGGTGAGCAGAGCGAGCCCCGCTCGGCGGCGGAGGTCGCCGGCGCGCTCGGGCAGGCCCACCCCGAGCGCGCCGTCAAGACCACGGTCGTGCGCAGCACCCTGGAGGGCCTCGTCGCCCGCAACCAGGCCCAGCGCACCAAGCAGGGCTCGTCGGTCTTCTACACCACGCCTGACGGCACCGGGCAGGCCCCGAAGACCGACGCCGACGCGCGGTCCTGACGCCGTCCCGGCCGCTCACCGCTCCGTGTGACGCACCGCCACCGGCTCGAAGGTGATCCGGGTACGGGCCGTACCGCCGGCCCAGTCGACCTCGACCGTCCCGTCGTCCACCCGGACCTCTTCGACGGCCTCCGACAGGGGCGCGGCGTCCGCGTCCGCCGTGAGAGAAGCCAGACTGATGTGCACGGAGGTGCCCGCACAGCTGCCGGTGAGGCGCGGGACGTGGGCCCAGCGGGTCCAGGCCGTGCCCTGGGGGGCTCGGACCGGGCCGGGGGACGGGTCGTCCCAGCCGTGCAGGCCGTACAGGGCGGAGGTCAGCGGCTCCTCGGGGCCGGTGGCCCAGCCGGTGTGGGTGAGCCGGGCTCCCTCCGGCGCCCCCACGACGCGGTGCACGCGCAGCTCGTGGCGGCCGAGTGCCACCGTCACGCTCTCCACCCGCAGGCCCGGGACCATCGGCGGACCGCCGGTGAACACGGGCCGGTGCCACGACGCCGCCCAGCCCCAGCCGTCGCCGTGTCCCGCCCCCAGGGGGTGGATGCGGCGGCGCACACTGGGCCGGCCACCGGTCTCCACCGACAGGTGGTTGTCGGCGACGTTCCCGGGTGCGGTGGGGCCGGTGCGGGTGGAGTAGGCCTGGCGCCCGTAGTGCGGGTCGTCCTCGGCCGCCGTCTCGCCCTCGTGCGGGCGCACATGGTCGCTGCCGTGGTTGTGCAGCCGTACGATCCCGTCGGCCCGCGTCGCCTGGACGAGCAGTCCCGGCGCCGGCAGCGCCAGCACGCGGTCGGACTCCTCCACCGGTGCCGGCTCCTCGCGGGCCGTCCAGAAGTCGTGGCCGGCGGGGGCGAGCAGCGCGATGAAGGCCTTCGACGCCCAGTACGGTGACGCCGGGCCGGAGTAGCTCTGCGTACTGGCCTCGTGCGGGCCGTACCAGCCGCAGCCGAGCAGGCCGTCGGCGGTCAGTGCGCCCCGGTCCAGGAAGTGGCGCAGGCTGCCGCTGGCGATGCGGCGGGAGGCGCCCGGGGTCAGCGGGGTGTGGCCGGTGACGGCGCCCAGCGCGACGGCCGCCGAGGCGGCGAAGCGGTACGTCAGTGACCGGCCGAAGTGCAGCGGCGCCCCGTCCGCGCCGAACATCAGGGCGAAGCCCTCCAGATGGGTGCGCAGCCGTTCGCCATGGTGGGCCGACTCCTCCTTCTCGCCCGCGAGATGGGCGTCGAGGACCGGGTACAGGTGCAGGGCCCAGCCGTTGTAGTGGTCGAAGGCACGTCCGTCCCCGTCGGCGTACCAGCCGTCGCCCCGGTACCAGTTCTCCAGCAGTTCCAGCGCCCGCTGCCGGGCCGCCGCCGTCTCGGCGTCGCCGCGCCCGACGGACTCCAGGAAACCGGCGACCGTGTACGGGAAGAGGTACCAGTTGTTGGGTGCCGGGGTGTGCCGCAGCGCGCCCCGCAGCCACTCCTCCGCACGGTCCTGCACGCCGGGGTCGAGCCGCCTCCACAGCCAGGGCGCGGTCAGCCGCAGTCCGAGCGCGACCGACGCCGACTCGACCATCGGCTGGCCCTGCACGTCGTGGTCGAGGATCAGCGGCCACGACTCGGTGTCGTCGCGGCCCGGGGTGAGGGTGCCGGCGGCGAGTCCGTTCGCGTACCGCTCCAGCAGGCCGTGGGGGTCGTCCCCGCCCGCGCCCGCGACGCGGAAGGCGGCGGCGAGGAACGTCCTGGCATAGCCTTCGAGTCCGTCGGAGCGCACTCCCGAGCGGGAGGGGCGTCCCGGCAGGTCCAGCAGCGCGCAGCCGGGGGTGCTCCAACGCCAGGCCGCCGTGAGAAGCCCGTCCGCCACGGCTTCCCAGTGGGCGCGGGTGTAACCGGTGCGGGGGCTGATGTCGTGGTCGTCGGCGGGCAGTTCGAAGGGGTCGCTCATGCCAGGAAGGCCAGCCTTTCGCGTCGTACGGAGTGGAGGAAGCCCTCGCCGGAGGCCCAGCGCGCGATCTCGGAGAGGGCGAGATCGGCCAGCCGGCGCCACTCGTTGCCCTGGGAGCCGGCGAGGTGGGGGGTGAGGAGCACGTTGTCGCACTCCCACAACGGGTGCCCGGGCGGCAGGACTTCGGGATCGGTCACGTCGAGCACGGCGCGGATGCGGCCGGCCAGCACGGCGTCGGTGAGCGCGTCCTGGTCGAGGACCGCGCCGCGCGCGGTGTTGATCAGGACGGCGTCGGGGCGCATGGCGTCGATCAGTTCACGGCCGACCAGTGAGCGGGTCTCGGGCAGCAGCGGGGTGTGCACGCTGACCGTGTCGCTGCGCCGGAACAGCTCCGCCAACCCGACGCGCCGCACGCCGAGTTCCTTCGCCCCGGCCTCGTCGACGAACGGGTCGTACAGCAGCACGTCGACGTCGTGCGGGCGCAGCAGGTCGATGACCCGGCGGCCGATGAGGGAGGCCGACAGGACGCCGACGGTACGGCGGTGGCTGCCGACCGAACGGGCGGTGCGCAGCCAGTCCGGCCGGGTGCGGGAGGCGCGGTAGTCGCGCGCGCTCTCCAGGGCCCGCTTGGCGGTGAGCAGGATCATGGCGAGGGTGTACTCGGCGACCGGGACGGCGTTGGCCGCGGCGGCGGAGGACACCTCGATGCCGCGTTCCCAGCAGGCGTCGGTGACATGGCCGCGTACGCTGCCCGCGGTGTGCACGACGGCCCGCAGCCGGGGTGCCGCGCGCAGCACGTCCACGTCCAGGGGCGGGCAGCCCCAGCCGGTGACCAGCAGGTCGACGTCGGCGAGCACGGTGCGGGCGCGGGACGTGGTCAGGTCGTCCAGGACCGGGAGCGGTGCGAGGTCGCACAGCGTGGCGAGGGCCGCGAGCGACTCGGCGTCGAGGACCGCCGAGGCGACGTCCGGGGACATGGCCAGTGCGGCGCGGGGGCGGGGGCCGGGCGTGGACTCGGTCATGGTGGCGGCGGAACTCCTTGTGCGGGCGGGGTCACTTCACGGCGCCGGCGGTCAGACCGCTGCGCCAGAAGCGCTGGAGCAGGGTGAAGGCGAGGATGAGCGGCAGCACGGCGAGCAGTGACCCCATGATGACGACGGGGTAGTACTCCGGCGAGACCGACGCGGAGCTGTTCCACTGGTACAGGCCGAGGCTGACGGGATACAGGTCCTGGTCGGACAGCATCACCATGGGCAGGAAGAAGTTGTTCCAGATCGCGGTCAGCTGGAAGAGGAAGACGGTGATCAGGCCGGGGCCGAGCATCCTGAGCGCCACCCGGGCGTAGGTGGTCAGCTCTCCGGCCCCGTCCACCCGCGCCGCCTCCAGCACCTCGTCGGGCACATAGCCCCGGCTGAAGACGCGGCCGAGGTACACGCCGAACGGGTTGAACAGGACCGGGATGAACACCGCCCAGAAGGTGTTGACCAGGCCGGTCCCGGAGGCCATCAGGTACAGGGGCAGCGCGAGCACCGTCTGCGGCACCATGACCGCCGCGAGCACCAGGCCGAACAGCTTCTCCTTGTGCCGGAAGCGGTACTTGTCGAAGGCGTAGCCGCAGGCGACGCTCACCAGCGCGCCGAGGGCGGCGCCGAGGACCGCGTACAGCAGGCTGTTGACGTACCAGCGGCCGTACAGCCCGCCGTCCATGGCGAACAGGTCCTCGAGGTTCCGCAGGAAGGAGAAGTCGCTCAGGGACAGCAGGTCGCTGCTGAACAGCGCGTCGCGGTTCTTCGAGGCGGCCAGTACCAGCCACAGCACGGGCAGCAGCGTGTAGAGGACGGAGATCGCGACCACCGCGTTGACCGTGGCACGGCCCAGCAGCTTCGGGCGGAGCAGGGAGCTGTCGGCGGCGCTCATCGGGCCTCCTCCGAGACGTCGGCGCGGCTGGTGAAGCGGGTGACGCCGTAGGACAGGGCGATCGTGCAGACGAGCAGGACGACCGAGGCGGCCGCCGCGAGACTGTAGTTGTTGCGGGTGAAGGCCGCGTCGTAGATGTACATGCTCGGCGAGAACCGGGCGCTGATCATGGGCGAGGACTGGCTGAGCAGCATGGGCTCGGTGAAGAGCTGGAGCGCCCAGATCAGGGTGAAGATCGCGACCATCACGATGGAGGCGCGCACCAGCGGCGTCTTGACCTGGAGCGCCGTGCGCACCGGTCCCGCGCCGTCCACCACGGAGGCCTCGATCACCTCGCGGGGCACGGCCTGCAGCGCGGCGTAGAAGACCACCATGTTGTAGCCGAGGTTGCTCCACAGGGCGATGTTCACGATGGACGGGACGACCGTGTGGATGCCGAGGAAGTCGATGGTGACGTCCGCCTCGGCGAACAGTTCGATCACCGGGCTGATGCCGGGCGTGTAGAGGTACAGCCAGATCAGGGCCGCGATGATGCCGGGCACCGCGTGCGGCAGGAACAGGCCGAGCTGGGCGAAGGCGCGCAGCCGGACCGCACCGGAGTCCAGCAGCAGGGCGAGCGCGAGCGCGCCGACGACCATGAGCGGGATGTAGATCAGGCAGTACAGGGCGACGGTGCCGAGCCCGCCGAGGAAGGTGGGGTCGGTCAGGACGGCTGCGTAGGAGCGCAGTCCGACGAAGATCGTGCGCTCGGGGCCGAAGCCGAGGCCGGGCTGGTCGTCACTGAAGAAGCTGAGGTGGACGGCGGTGCCGACGGGGATCAGGAAGACGGTGACCAGCAGGGCGAAGAACGGCGTCATGAGGACGCCGCACGCGGTCAGTTGCCTGCGCTTGGCCGCTCTACGGGCGCGCAGGCCCGAGGCGGAGGGTGCCGGAGAGGTGGCGCGGGTCGCGCCGGCCGGCACCCGTGGGTGGGTGGTCGTGGTCATGGGGTGTCACCTGCCTTTCGTCGGCTCAGGTGCTGTGCTGGGTGGTGGACAGGCCCAGGGCCTTGAGGTCGGGCATGGTGCCCTCCTGGGCGGTGCGCAGGGAATCGACGAGGGTGCCCTGGCCGCCGCCGACACGGGCGAAGGAGTCCTGCATGACCTTCTGGGTCGCGCTCATCCGCGGTCCCCACAGCCAGTTCTCGCCGATCTTCTCGGCCTCCTGCTCGAACAGGGTGTAGATGTCCTGTCCGCCGTAGTACGACCGGTCGAACGCGTCGCGGCCCACCGCGACCAGGCCGGGCGCTGCCGGGTACTGGCTGCTGGTGCCGCTGGACAGGCGGGCGCGCAGGGCGTCGGGGTGGGAGACCTGCCATTCGATGAACTCCATGGCGGCCTCGGGGTGCCGGCTGTCCTTGGTGACCGCGAAGGTCGAGCCGCCGTGCGTACCGGCGGACGGGCCGCCGGTGTCCCACTGCGGCAGCGGCGCGATCCGCCATTGACCCTTCTGCCCGGGCCGCGCGTTCATCTGCGCGCCCGCGTCCCAGGCACCGCTGAGGCGGGTGAGGACGAGGCCGTTGCCGATCTGGGCGTCCGCCTGCCGGCTCTCGACGGCGTTCACGAAGACGTCGTCGCGGTCGATGAGCCGCTGCCAGTAGTCGGCGACCCGCCGGGAGGGCGCGTCCGCGAGGGAGACGTTCCAGGCGCCGCGCGAGGTGTCGAACCACTGGGCGCCGGCCTGCCAGGCGTACGCGGCGAACTGGGTCATGCCGTCGGTGGGGAACAGCACCAGCCGCCGGTCGGGCGCCTTGCGGCGGACGGTCGCGGCCTGTTCGGCGTACTCGTCCCAGGTGCGGGCGACCCGCAGCCCGTAGTGGTCGAACAGATCGGCGCGGTAGTGCATCACCATCGGCTCGACGTCCAGCGGCACGCTGAACACCCGGCCCTCGAAGGTGGTCAGCCCGAGCGCCTGCGGCAGCAGCTTGCGGCGCAGGCGCTCGCCGACCAGGTCGGTGATGTCGCGGGCGACGCCGTCGATGGCGTACCCGGGGACCTGCGGGTACTCGATGGTGGCGACGTCGGGGGCGTTGCCGGCCCGGGCGGCGTTGCTCAGCTTGGCGTAGCCGCCCTGCCCGCCGGAGGGGATCTGCTGGAACTCCACCCGGACGGTCCGGTGGGTGCGGTTGAACGCGTCGACCACCTCCTGGCTGCCGCGCAGGGCGGACCAGAAGGTGATGCGCGTGGTGGTGCCCGTGCGCGCCGACGAGGCACCGTTCTCCCCGCTGCAGGCGCTCACGGCTCCTGTCAGCGGTGCGGCGGCCATCGCGGCGAGCACGGACCGACGGCTGGGTCGTCCGGGCATGGTGCCTCCCGCGGCTCCTGCGTGTCCGGGGACACGGCTGTTCGGGACACGGGAATCCTCAACGCCCGACCGGCAAACGGTCAATAGATCGATCAGAAGAAAATAAAACGTTCAAACGCTCATGCGTGTTGTCCGGCGGTGCCGGCCCGTGCCCGGGTCGATCCGCGCACGCTCAGCGCCGGCAGCAGTTCGGTCCGCAGCACCGGTCCCCCGGCGCCGTGCGGTGCGGCGAGCCGCTGGAGCAGCAGCTCCGCCGCTGCCCGGCCGACGTCGGCCTTGGGCGGGGCGACGGCCGTCAGCGGCGTGGTCCCGAGTCCGGCCACCACGTCGTCGTACGCCACGACCGAGCAGTCCTCCGGCACGCGTACGCCGCTGTCCGCCAGCCGCTGTACGAGCATCAGCGCGTCCACGTCCCCGTGCAGCACCGCCGCCGTGGCCCCCACCTCGCGCAGCAGCGCGGGCAGCTCCGCCGTCTCCTGAGCCGTGTACGGCCCGTCGTGACCGGCCTCCGGGGCGCACAGCGTCCACGCCCACTTCTCCACCAGCGGATGCGCGTCGGCGATCCGCGCGCACGCGGACCGCAGGGTGCGCGCGGTGGGGCTGTCGTCGCGGGTGGCGAACACGATCCGCCGGTGACCGAGCCCCACCAGGTGCTGCACGGCGAGATGGACACCGTAGGCGTGGTCGGAGCAGACCGAGTCCATCGCGTGCAGCGCGCTGCCCGGCCGGGGGCGCCGCTCCATCAGCACCGCGGGCACGTCCAGCGCGGCGAGCCAGCCGTAGTCGCCCTCCTCGTCGGCCCGGGTGCGCCAGCGGGGGGCCAGCAGCAGACCCGCGGCGCCGTCCGCGAGGGCCCGCTCCACCAGCGGCCGCTCGGCGCCGGCCACCTGCGGCGCGATGTGCAGCGCGATCCGCTTGCCGGCCGCTTCGAGCACCGAGCGGGCGCCGTGCAGCGACTCGTACAGGTAGCTGTGCCGCTCCGGGACGACGACGGCCACCGCCTCGCCGTCCGGCGCCGGGGCCGTCGGCAGGTCCTGGGCGGCGAGGGCGGAGCGCACGACGCCGTGGCCGCGCCGCAGCCGGCCCTCCTGCGCCAGCTCCTCCACGTCCCGCCGTACCGTCACCACCGACACCTGGAGTTCGGCGGCGAGGTCACTCACCCGCGCCGACCCCCGGGACTCGACGGCCGCCAGGATCCGCTGCCTCCTGAGCTCGACCGGCTCCCGCATGAGGCCCCTCCCCGCACCTGAATGTTCGTTTGAACGATACGGGCATCATAACGATCGTCCGGGGCGGTGGGAGCCGGTCGAGCGGACCGGTGGCGGTCACGCGGCGCGGTCGACCACCGGGTTCTCCTGCTTGCCGCGCGAAGCGGCCCCGGCGAGGAAGGCATCGCGCGGATGCTGCACCGACGCCAGCGAGACGAGGTCCCGGCCGAAGAGGGCGGCGGTGAGCCACACCGTGAGGACGCGGATCTTCCGTTCCCAGGTGGGCACCGCCGGCACGTGGTAGCCGCGGTGCATCAGCCAGGCCGGGAAGCCCTTGACGACGATGCCCCGGAACTCGAAGACGCCCCGGCCGAGACCCAGTGTGGCCACCACGCCGAGACTGCCGTGCCGGTACGGACGCACCCGGCGCCCGCGCAGGTCGGCCACGAGGTTCTTCGCCAGCCGCTTGCCCTGCCGCACCGCGTGCTGGGCGTTCGGCACCGTTCGGGCGCCCGGCACGGGTGACGCCAGGTCGGGCACGGCGGCGTCGTCACCGGCCGCCCAGACGTCCGGCACCGGCGCCTCGTCCGTGCCGACCCGCAGATCGGACCGCACCACCAGCAGGCCGCGCTCGTCGACCGGCAGGTCGGTATGGTTGTGCACCACGGGGTTGGACGCGTTGCCGGCGGTCCAGACGATCAGTTCGGAGTCGTACTCCTCCCCGCTGGAGAGCACGACGTGTCCGTCGACGGCCGAGACGAGCCGGGTGTTCAGATGCAGCCGGGCCCCGCGCCTCTCCAGCTCGCGGACGACCCAGGCTCCGGGCCGGTCCGTCACCTCGGGCAGAATCCGGTCGCGTGCCTCGACCAGATGGAACGCGAGCTCGCCGAGGCTCAGTTCGGGATAGTGCTTGAGCATCGCGGTGGCCAGGAACAGCAGTTCGCCGAAGCCCTCCACCCCGGAGAAGCCGCCGCCCACGAACGTGACCGTGAGCAGCTTGCGCCGCCCGGGGTCGCCGGCGGGCAGGGAGGCCGCCTGGTCGAACGCGGTCAGCAGCCGGTCGCGGACGGCGACCGCCTCCTCCACGTGCTTGAGACCGATGGCCTGCCGGCCCAGGCCCGGCACGGGGAACGTACGGGTGACCGCACCCGCGGTGACCACCAGGACGTCGTACCGCAGTTCGTACTCGTCCCCGCGTGCCGACCGCACGGTGACCGTGCGGTCGGCGTTGCGGATGCCGGTCACGGCGCCCGCGACGAGGCGGGTGCGGCGCAGGTGCCGGCGCAGCGACACGGCCGCGTGCCGCGCCTCGACGGAGCCGGCCGTGACCTCCGGCAGGAACGGCTGGTACGTCATGTACGGACGCGGGTCGACGACCGTGACCCGCGCCTCGCCCTCGCGCAACGTCTTCTCCAGGCCCCACGCGGTGTAGAAGCCCGCGTAACCACCGCCGACGATCAGGATCTCTCGCATGGTGTCCTCTGTTCCTCGTCCGTCACCATGACGACCGGACAGGACACCGGGACGTGACATGCGCGGGACATCCGGTCGTGTGCGGCCGGTCACAGGGACCCGGGCCGGGCGCGTGCCACAGCGTCGGCTTGGCTTCCTCCCCGCCCGAAGGCGGGAGTGTCCACGGAACTCGGATGAGGAGGATGTACGGCCGTTCAGCCGAGGGCGGTCACCTCGACGGCGAGGTCGTTGTCGACGGTGTAGTAGGGGCGCACCGCGGACCCGCCCACGGTGACCCGCGGATACACGAACACCCCCTTGCGGTCCGCCACGTCGTCGAGGAGACGGCCGACCCTGGTCAGCGGCGCGTCGGCGGCGGGGCGGAGGAACACGTCCCAGACCCGGCTGCCGGAGGCCACGAGGTCCGCGCAGGCGACGGTGAAGGCGAGGCCGCCGTCCCGAGCGGGCCGTACCGGAACGCCGTGCAGGGTGTCCGTGGTGCCCCGCAACCGCAGCACCGCCTCCGCCCCTTCCTCGAGTCGCGCGCCGTGCAGACGGGCGCGGACCGTGATCGTCCCGTCGGCGATGTCGACGGGGCCCGCCTCCGCGTGGGCGGTGCGCAGCCAGGTCCGTATCGCGAGGAAGCCGTCCTTGGTGGCGTACGGCACCCGGACGGCCACCGGTGACGGCCGGCCGGGCGGGCCGCCGTCGACGAGCGCCCGCAGGTCCCGCAGGCCGGGGCGCAGCCGCTCCCGTCCGGCGTCCGGACCGGGCAGCAGATACGTGTCCCAGCGGCCCTCCTCCAGCCGGGGCAGCGGTTCCAGTACGGCGCGGAACTCGCCCTCCTCACCGTGGGGTTCGAGGTCGAGGGTGTGGGTGTGCTCCTCGGGCCGGCCCTTCTTGGGGCGCAGCACCAGCAGCAGCCGGGGCGGCATGGCCGTCGGCGGACGGAGCCGGAAGGTGATCCGGCCGTCGGTGTCGAGGGAGCAGTGGGCGCGCGGGGCCGTGTTCATCGGCGTCCCTTCCGTACGGTGCGCAGCGCGTTCGACGCGGCGGCGCGGGCGAGGTCGCGGGCGGCGTGGCCCCGGCTGACGAGGGTGTGGTGCGCCCCGCCGTGCTCCGGGATGCCGCGCGGTCCGCCGCTCCTGGCCCCGATCGCCTCCTGGAGCAGGCGTTCGGCGTGGGCGACGACCGGGCCGGGGGCGAACCGGCGCGCGTTGGCCACGGCCGCCTCGCCCATGCGGCGCCGGCGCTCGTCGTCGCGTACCAGGTCGAGGAGGGCGGCGCCGAAGGCCGCGCCGTCCCCGACCGGCACCAGCCGGCCGTCCTCGCCGTCCTTGATGATCTCGCCGGGCCCGTAGGGGCAGTCGGTGCTCACCACGGGCAGTCCGCAGCGCATCGCCTCGACGAGGGTCATGCCGAACGGCTCGAAGTTCGACGCCGCCGCGCCGATCGAGCCCTTGACCCACTCGGCTTCCATGGGGGTCGCCGCGCCCATGAGGAAGACGTTGTTCCACAGGCCGAGCGTCTCGATCAGGGCGCGCAGCCGGTCCTGTTCCTCGCCCTTGCCGTAGATGCGCAGCTGCCAGTCGGGATGTTCGGCGACCACCCGGGCGAACGCCTCGATGATCAGGTCGAACCGCTTGACGGGGACCAGCCTGCCGGCCGCCACCACGACCTTGGCGGTGCCGTCGGCGGTGGGGAGCGCGGGGTCGGGGACGCTGTTCGGGAGGGCCTCCACCCGCACTCCGGGCAGCCGCATCTTGCGCCGGTAGGAGTCGGCGTCGGCCTCCGTGACGGCGGTGAGCACGTCGAGCCGGCGGTAGGCGCGGCGCAGCGCGGCGCGCAGCGCGGGCGGATGGTTGTCCAGGGTGAGGTGTTCCTGGCCGACGCGTGCGACGTGCTCGGGGGCCTGGAGGGCGAGGTGCACGTTGAGCCCCGGCCGGGTGCCGATGACGACGTCGGCGTCGGTGTCCGCCAGGCACTCGGCGATCCGCTCGTCCGTCAGCTCGCTGTACTGGTGGTGGCGGTACTCGGCGGCGGGGAACACCTTGGCGGGTCTGCCGTGCAGCGGGTGGTCCTTCTCCCGCCGCAGATCCACCAGCGCCCGCAGCCGCACTCCGGGGTGCGGAGTGAGGTTGGGATGCTCCCGGTGCCGTAACACCGAGACGATCTCCACGTCGTGCCGTTCGGCCAGCGCGGCCGCCAGGTTGAACGTGGTGGTGATCGTGCCTCCGATCCCGTAGGCGTTGTGGATCAGGAAAGAGATCTTCATAGCGGTCCAGACCGCATAAGGCGCTCAGGAGTTGTCCGTTGTTATCAGTTTGTGGCCGCGATGATCACTGTTGTTGAACTGCCGGATTCCCGCGCTGGATGCGCATGCCGGGCCGGCGGCGGTGGACGGTGAGGTAGGTCAGGCCCTCGGGGCCGGCGGTGAGGCTTCGGGTGGAGCCGTGCGGGAGCCAGGTCAGGGCGCCGGCGGGAAGGGGGTGGGGGCCGTCGGGGGCGGTGAGCGTGCCGTGGCCGGCGAGGACCAGCAGGAGGACGTCGAGGTCGGGCTCGCGGTGGGTGTCGACCCCGTGTCCGGGCGGGATGTGTACGACGTTGGCGTCGAGTTGGCGGCCCGGCTCGGCGAGCCGCCACAGGGCGCCGGCGGACGCGTCGTCGAGGGCGGCCAGGGCGGCCGTGTCGCACAGGACCCGCGGGAGCGGGACGTCCTCGCCGGGGGTGCCGCCGCTTTCTGACGTCATGAGATGTCACCGTCCCGGGTGCGTGGACGCGTCGGCCGTCCGTGGTCGCCTTTCAAATGCGAACCTAGCATGCAGATTTGGTCGGCGCCGGTCACGGTCCGCCGTCCACCGTCCACCCGAGCGGGTACGGCTGCGGTTCGGCGGCGGGGGGTTCGCCGCCGGCCTCGTTGAACGCGGTGAGGGCGCCGACCAGCGCCGCCCGCTGTGGTGGGGCCAGCCGCTCGACGATCGCGGCGATCTCGGCGCGGCGCCGTGCGGTGACGTCCTCGACCGTGCGCCGGCCCTCGCCGGTGAGCCGCAGCAGGGTCTCCCGGCGGTTGGCGGGGTTGGTCTGCCGGTCGGCGAGGCCGGCCGCGATCAGCCGGTCGACCATGCGCATCGCGGTGGACGGGGCGACGTGGAGCAGGTCGGCGAGCGTGACCAGCTTGGTGGCACCGCGGGTGGAGAGCACCATCAGCATCCGGAACTGCGGCAGCGTCACCCGGTCCTCGACCGCGGCGAGGGACCGCGCGGACACCGCCACCAGCAGCCGCGAGGCGGCCAGCACCGCACGGGTGACCGCCTCGACGTCGTCCCTGGCCCCGCCGGAGGGCTCGTCCCGATGCATGGGTCCTTTGTACCTCGCGGTGATCGCCGCCCGCTCACCCGGCGGGGGCGGACTCCGTGTCCTGGTGGCGGTGGTAGCGCAGGAGGAGCATCGCGGCGTCGTCGCCCGGCGGTCCTCCCGCGTGCTGGACCAGGTCCTCGCGCAGGGCCTCCAGGGCACGGTGCGCGTCGGGTTCCTTCAGCAGGTGCGTGCGCTCGCCCAGCGGGTAGAAGCGCCCGTCCCGGTCACGGGCCTCGGTGACGCCGTCGGTGTAGAGCAGCAGTTGCTCGCCCGGGGCGAACGCCACCCGGTGGGGCTCCGGTCCCCCGGCGCCGTGCCCGGACAGCCCCAGCGGCAGCGCGAACGACGGCGGCTCAGGGAAGTCGGTGCCGCCGTCGCGGCGCAGCAGCAGCGGGGCCGGATGGCCGTAGTTGAGGAGGACGACCTCCTGGCCTGCGCCGATCTCCGCGAGGATCGCGGTGACGAACCGCTCGTCCTCCAGCTCCCGGGCCACGCTGCGCTCCACCCGCTCGCCCAGCTTGACGAGGTCCGGCTCGTCGTAGGCTGCCTCCCGGAAGGCACCGAGGACCACGGCGGCCGTCTCCACGGCGGCCAGGCCCTTGCCCTGCACATCGCCCAGGATGACCCGGACGCCGTGCGGCGAGGCCACCACCTCGTAGAGGTCACCGCCGATCCGCGCCTCGGCGACGGCGGACGTGTAGGACACGGCCACCTGCACGGGTCCTGCGGTCAGCGGCACCGGCCGCAGCAGCACCCGCTGGGCGACCTCGGCGATCGACCGCACACTGGCCAGTTCCGCCTCCCGGCGCGAACGCGTCACCGCGGCGACGATGCCGACGCCGGTGACCCCGGCGACCGACGCCATGGCGGTGTAGCCGCGGCGTGCCGGGAACAGCTCGTTGTACAGGCCCAGCCCGACGCAGAGCAGCAGCGCCAGTACGCCGATCACCGCCGTGCGGCGCCAGTCGCCGACCAGGCCGGCGAAGGCGGGCCCCAGCGACACCAGCGGAAGCAGTCCGACTCCCGGACCGGCCACGACGTCGACGACCGCGATCACCGCCATCACCACGATCGGCATCCAGGACAGCGCGGACAGCGTCCATGGCCTCGATGGCGGTTTCTCGTCGGTCATGTCCTGCTCCAGCGGTGTCGAGGGCATTCGAGAGCCGCCCGATTCCTCCGCGGACGCCCCTCCCCCACCTTTAGACTATGCAAAGGTCGGCCGCTTCCCGCTCCCCCGGGCGGACCTTTATCCGATCGAGTCCGCACCCGGGCCGCACCGCGCCCCAGCCGCATGTTCGGTTCCGCGGGCCGCTGTTCATCCGATTTTGCGCTGTGCAATGATCCTGGCGGAATCCTCGAAGGGAATGAACGGACGTGACCGCGCAGAGGCCGGACGACGGCGGAACGCCCAAGGAGCGGGACGGTACGCCGTCGCTGCCCGAGGACGTCTGGCAGCGGTTCCTCACCGACGACGAGCGCGCCATCCGGGCCACCGCCCCCAAGGAGCTCTCCGCGCTGCAGCGAACCCGGCCGCGCACCGGCGGCGGTGTGCCGCGGGAGGACGCCGGCGTCGAGGCGGTCGGTGATCTGTGGCACCCGGACGATCCGTGGGAGGGCCCGTCCTGGCGGGAGCTGGACCGGCGTGCCAGGCTCCGCCGCGTCGGCCGCGTGGTGGGCACGGCCGCCGCGATCGCCCTGGCGCTGGGCGCCTGGTCGCAGCTGTCCACCGGCGCGGGCACACCGCACGAGGGGCCCGGCGACACCGTTCTGCAGCAGTCGGAGGAGGCGCCGGCGGAGCTGCCCACGGCGACGTCCCTGCCGCCGGAACTCACCTCTCCGCCCCCGTCCGCCCCCGGCCTCCGGGCCGGCTGACGCGCCCCGGCCACCGCGGCGGGTGACCGGGGCGTGCCCCCACGAGGTGCGGCTCAGTCGCCCAGTGCCGCGAGGACCACCGCCTTGGCCTCCTCCTGCACCCGGCGGAGGTGGTCGGCGCCCTGGAACGACTCGGCGTAGATCTTGTAGACGTCCTCGGTGCCGGAGGGGCGGGCGGCGAACCAGGCGCTGTCCGTGGTCACCTTGATGCCGCCGATGGACGCGCCGTTGCCCGGTGCCTCGGTGAGCACGTCGGTGACCGCCTCCCCGGCCAGGGTCTCCGCGGTGACCTGGGCGGGGGACAGCTTCGCGAGGCGGGCCTTCTCCTCACGGGTCGCCGGGGCGTCGATCCGTTCGTAGGCGGGCTCGCCGAAGCGGGAGGTGAGCGCGGCGTAGTGCGCGGAGGGCGTCTTCCCGGTGACGGCCGTGATCTCGGAGGCGAGCAGCGCCAGGATGATGCCGTCCTTGTCGGTGGTCCACACCGAGCCGTCCCGGCGCAGGAAGGAGGCGCCGGCCGACTCCTCGCCGCCGAAGCCGAGGGTGCCGCCGGCCAGTCCGTCCACGAACCACTTGAAACCGACGGGTACTTCGACGAGTTCGCGCTTCAGGTCGGCGGCGACCCGGTCGATCATCGCGGAGGACACCAGGGTCTTGCCGACACCGGCGGCGGACGGCCACTGCCCACGGTGCGCGTAGAGGTAGCCGATCGCCGTGGCGAGGTAGTGGTTGGGGTTCATCAGCCCGGCGTCCGGGGTGACGATGCCGTGCCGGTCGGCGTCCGCGTCGTTGCCGGTGGCGATGTCGAAGCGGTCCCGCTGCGCGATGAGCGACGCCATGGCGTGCGGCGAGGAGCAGTCCATCCGGATCTTCCCGTCCCAGTCCAGCGTCATGAACCGCCAGGTGGGGTCGGTGAGCGGGTTGACCACGGTGAGGTCGAGGCGGTGCTGTTCGGCGATCCGGCCCCAGTAGGCGACGGACGCCCCGCCCAGCGGGTCGGCGCCGATCCGCACGCCGGCCGCGCGGATCGCGTCCAGGTCCAGCACGTTCGGCAGGTCCGCGACGTAGGTGCCGAGGAAGTCGTGACGGCCGGTGCCGGGGGCGGTCAGGGCGCGGGCGTACGGAATGCGGCGGACGTCCTTGAGGCCGCCCCGGATGATGTCGTTGGCCCGGTCCTGGATCCAGCCGGTGGCGTCCGAACCCGCGGGGCCGCCGCTCGGCGGGTTGTACTTGAACCCGCCGTCGGCGGGCGGATTGTGGGACGGGGTGACGACGACGCCGTCCGCGAGGCCCGCGGCGCGGCCCCGGTTGTGGGTGAGGATCGCGTGCGAGACCGCCGGGGTCGGGGTGTAGCCGTCGGCGCTGTCGATGAGCACCGTGACCCCGTTGGCCGCGAACACCTCCAGGGCGGTGACCCGCGCGGGTTCGGACAGCGCGTGGGTGTCGGCGCCGAGGAAGAGGGGCCCGTCGGTGCCCTGGCCGGCGCGGTACTCGCAGATGGCCTGGCTGGTCGCGGCGATGTGGTCCTCGTTGAACGCGGCCGTCAGGGACGAGCCGCGGTGCCCCGACGTCCCGAAGGCGACGCGCTGCCCCGGATCGTCGGGGTCGGGGTGCAGTGCGTAGTACGCCGTGACCAGCCGAGCGACGTCGACGAGATCCTCGGGGCCGGCCGGGCCGCCCGCTCGCTCGTGCTGCATGTGCCCACTCCTCCGCAGGGGTTGATTCTTCGCTTGCGGAGACATCTTTCCCCTTCGGGGCCGCACCGCGCGAGTGGGGCCCGGCTCCGCGCCGCCCCGCCCCGCCGCCCTCGGTGTCAGATCCGGCCGCCGGTCATCCGGGTGAGGGGGCCGTGGGTGTGGCGTTCGGCACGGCGGCCCACCGCGTAGGAGGCGGCGGTCAGCGCGGTCAGGCCGGCCGCGGCACCGGCGGCGACGAGCCTGCGCTGGGCGATGACCGTCCAGGCGGTCTTGGCACCGGCGGCGACCTGGCCCGAGGTGGAGACGACCGCGCGGCGGCCCGCCTCGACCCCCTTGGCCGCGGTCTGCGCGGCGCCGCTCGCCACCTGCGCCGCGCGCCCGGCGCCCGACGCGGCACCTGACGCCGCGTCACCCGCCTTGCCGGCGGCCTTGCCGGCCGCCCGCTCGGCGGGGGCGGTCGCCTTCTCCGTGGTCTCCCGCGCCTTGGTCGCGGCGGACCGGGGGGACGTGGCCTTCTGATTCGAGTTCGTGTTCTTGTTCTGTTCGCTCATGGACACCGACTTGCCGCTGACTCCCGCGGCAAACACGGCTCCGCGCGGGCCGCTGTCCGGCCGGGGCCGGTATCCGTTCCAGCACACCGCCCGCGAACACGTCGTACAGCGGCAGCGTTTCGAGGTGGACGTAGCCGATGTGACAGTCGCAGGTGGCCAGGGGGCAGGGACGGGGGCGCAGAGCCTGCCGGTAGCTGCCGTCGTAGAGGTTGCCGAGTTCGGCGCGGACGAAGTGGCAGCGGCGGACCGTGCCCTCGCCGTCGACCGAGATCACGGACTCCCCCGTGCGGCAGGGCAGGCCGGCGCTGGCGTGGGGGCGGCGGCTGTAGGGGAAGAGGGGGTCCAGCGCGGTCCACACGCCGGCCTCGGCGTCGTCGTAGGTGTGCCCCTCGGCGGCGTTGACCCACAGGTACACCCGCTCGGGCAGGTCGGCCCGCAGCCGCCGGGCCGCGTCGAGGTGCCCGGGCAGTCCGACGATGCCGACGCTGAACCGGACGCCCAGACGGTCCAGTTCGCGGCACTTGGCCAGGAAGCGGTCGTAGGGGGTCTGGCCCGGGTGGTACGTGCACCACAGGGCGAGGGTGTCCGGGTCGGCGTCGGCGAGCCAGTCGGTGCGGCAGCTGAGGTTGGTCTGGACGGCGACGCGGCGGATGTGCGGCCGGTGGGACAGGCGGGTCAGGGTGTTCCGGTACCAGGAGCGGACCAGGCCCTCGCCCCAGGGGGTGAAGAGCAGGGAGAGCCGGTCGGCGGTCTGCGCTTCGGCCCAGTCGGCGAAGCGCTCCAGGCAGGCGCGGTCCGCGCGGAGCTGCTCGCGGCTGTCGCGGCGCTTGGCGAAGGGGCAGTACGGACAGTCGTAGTCGCAGGAGGCCAGCGGGCCCCGGTAGAGGAGGGTCAGGTCCATCGGGCGGGTCTCACTTCCGCTCGTAGGCGGCCATGGCGGCCCGCACGGCCGGGGAGAACAGCTCCGGGCCGACGGCGTCCGAGTGGGCCAGGCCCTCGGGCGTCAGGCGCAGGCGCGTGGCGCCGGGACCGGTGTCCTCCTCCAGCCAGCCGCGGCCGGCGAAGCGGGACAGCTCGGCCGGGAAGTCGTCCGCCGGGGTGCGGCCGTCGAACCGGGCGCGGTAGTCGGCGAGGTCGAGGCCTTCCGCCTGGAGCAGGGACTGCAGCAGGTGCCGGCGGCGGGCCTCGCCGGTGTCGATGCGGCGGCCGTACTCGGCGTGGGCGAAGTCGGCGGCCGGGCGGGAGACGTAGTCGTCGACGATGCCGCGGATCTCGTGCATGCCGACGGCGTAGTCGAAGGAGTAGTGCAGGCCGGCGGTGTAGGAGCGGGCGCCGCAACCGAGTCCGATCATGCCGTCGGTCTGGCAGGCGTGGTCGTCCGCGCCCTGCGGCGGGGCGTCCGCGCGGCGGAACATGCGCATGGACCGCTGCGTGTAGCCGTGGGCGAGGAGGTGGTCGCGGCCCAGGCGGTACAGGCGCAGCCGCTGTTCGTCCCAGGCCGGGTCCGCCTCGCCGGCACGGCGGCCGAGGCCGGTCAGGGGGCGTATGTAGAGGGGGTAGAGGTAGAGCTCCTCGGGGTGCCAGGCGAGGGCGGCGTCCAGGGAGCGCAGCCAGGTGCGTTCCGTCTGTCCGTCGATGCCGTAGATCAGGTCGATGTTGAGGACGGGGATCCGGGCGTCGCGGACGCGGCCGAGGGCCGCCTCGACGTCGGTGCGGCGCTGCGGGCGTACGGCGGCGCGGGCCTCGGTGTCGTCGAAGCTCTGCACGCCCAGGCTGAGGCGGGTGGCGCCGCGCGCGGCCAGGACCTCGAGGCGGTCGGCGGTGGCCGTGGCGGGCGAGGCCTCCACGGACAGCGGGACCGCGCGCAGGTCGGCGCCCATGCGGTGCTCCGCGATGTCGCACAGCCGCTGCAGTTCGGCGGCGGTGAGGAAGGTGGGGGTGCCGCCGCCGAAGGCCGCGGTCGCGAACCGCACCGGTGCCCGCTCCCCCAGCGCCTCGCGCACCGCCGTCGCCTGGCGGTCCAGGGCGTCCAGATAGGCGCCGGTCAGGCCGTCGGGGGCGCCGATGCGGGTGAACAGGTTGCAGAAGCCGCAGCGGACCTCGCAGAACGGGATGTGCAGGTAGAGGGAGAGGGCGTCCTTGGGTTCGCCGGCCCAGAGGGTGTCGAGGCGGGGGCGGTCGGCGAGCCTGCGGTAGGCGGTCTTGTGCGGGTAGGCGTAGACGTAGCTCTGGTACGGGCCCGCCGGGACGTCGGTGCCGGTCCGGGCGGGGGTGGCGGTGGTCATCGGGCGGCCTCGGCGGGGGTGCGGTCCAGGAAGAAGTGGGCGTAGGGCACGGTCCACACGGACGCGTGACCGATGCGGTGGCCGGTGTAGCCGTCGTCGCCGTAGGCGGTGCCGTGGTCGGAGCAGACGACGGCGAAGCAGCGGCGCCGGCTGCTCGCGGCGGCGAACAGCCGGCCGATGTGCCGGTCCACGTACTCCAGGGCGGCGGCGTGGGTGGCGCGGGTGTCGCCGTCCTCGCGGGTGGCGCCGGGCCGGTGGAACCAGTTGGGCTGATGCAGGGCGGCGACGTTGACGAAGAGGAACAGGCGCTGATCGTGCGGGAGTTCGCGTACGACGTGTTCCGCGCGGACCACCTGGGCCTCGAACGACGTGGGCGAGGCGACGCCGAACTCCGGTTCCCAGTGGGACTCCTGGAACAGGCCGGGCAGCACCGAGCCGAGCGGGCCCCGCTTGTTGAAGAAGCCGGTCCCGCCGACGCACACCGTGCGATAGCCCTCCTGCGCGAGGCCGGACACCAGGTCGGGGGTGTCGTACACGAAGGTGCGCCCGGCCGTGGTCTCGCTGCCGGCGAAGCGGGCGGCGAACAGCCGCGGGTGCGGGCCGGGTTCGGCGGGCGTCGGGAGGAATCCGGCGAAGATCGCCTGGTGGGAGGCGTAGGTGAAGCTGCCGGGGGCGTGCCGCCGCTCCCAGCGGCCGCCGGGCAGATGGCGGGTCAGGTTCGGGATGCGTCCCTCGGCGGCGAGTTCGGCGGCGACGTCGAAGCGGAGGGTGTCGAGGGTGACGAGGAGGATGTCGTGGCTGCCGACGATCTCGTTCATGTCCGGGTGGTCCGGTGCGGCGGCCCCGTGGGGGCCGGGCGCGGGCGTCGGTTCAGGCGCTGACATGGGTGGTTCCCGTTCTGTACTGGTGGTGCGGGTGGGACGGTCCGGTGGGGCGGCGCAGGACCGCCGCGACCTGGGCCGCGTAGGTGTCGAGGCCCTCCGCTCCGCTGCCCGGCAGTCCGGTGAGACGGGGCAGCAGGTCACCGAAGGCGTTGACCTCGCCGACGGCGAACCGGCGCCAGCCGACGGCCGGGAGCAGGTCGACGCCGACGCACAGGGTGCGCGGGAAACAGGCCGCCGCGCGCTCGCACACGGCGAGGACGTCCGCCCACCGGCCGCCGGCCGCCCCGACGGCGTCGCGCACCGCGTCGAGGTCGCCGCGGACGCCGCCGAGGTGGAGGTTGGTCAGGGGGGAGGCGCTGGTGCGCACGACGGCGTGGGTGGCACGGCCGGCCACCACCACGACCCGCAGATCGGCGGCGCGGCCCCGCTGGGAGGCCTTGGGCAGCCAGCGCTCCAGGTGGAGGCCGTCGGGGGCGAGGGCGTCCACGACGGCGGCGATGTCCGCCTCCCGCTCGTAGCGGCGCACCGTC
The DNA here is from genome assembly GCF_042749965.1 of Streptomyces sp. NPDC059454. Classification (NCBI taxonomy): domain Bacteria; kingdom Bacillati; phylum Actinomycetota; class Actinomycetes; order Kitasatosporales; family Streptomycetaceae; genus Streptomyces; species Streptomyces sp. NPDC059454. Next base: position 43,326 of record NZ_JBHYVC010000015.1, read on the forward strand.
AGGGAGTTGAACAGCCGGCCGTCCCCGGTGCGTTCGACGGAGGTGGTGGCCCGGATACGGCCGCCGCCCGACGTCTCGACGGCGAGCACGCCGGAGGCCGAGGAACCGTGCGCGAGCTTGACGAAGAGTCTCGGCATGCGGTGCTCGCGCATCACGGTGCGTACGTCGTCCCAGCCGGCCACCCGTACGGCGTCCGGGCCGGAGGTGGGTGACCAGGGCACGGGGACGTCCGCCGCGTCGAGGACGGCGTGACAGCGCCGTTTGTCGAACAGGACGGCCAGTTCACCGGCGTCGTCGAGCCGGATGCCGCCCCTCAGTCCACGGACGGCCTCGGTGAACCGCGCGTACCAGCGTGCCGAACCCTCCACGCGGGTGGGGTCCGGCACACCCCGCAGCAGCCGGTCGACGTCGGGGTTCTCACCGGGTGAGTCGAGCCGGACGGTCTCGTCGGCGGCGAATTCGGCCCCGCCCTCGCGCAGGACCCGCTCCCAGGGCACGACCCGCGGTGCGGGCAGTCCGGCCGCGCGGGCGGCGTCGGCGAAGAGGGCCGTCCTGCGGTTCTCGGGGTTGCCCACGACGGCGAGGCGCACCGGTGCGCCGGCCCGCCCCGGTTCATTCCCCGACCGCGACATAACGCTCCTCCGGCCGGTACTCGCTGCGGCGGGCGGGCGTGAGACCGAGGTCCTGGATGTGCGGTCCCAGCGCTTCGCGCACGCGGCGGGTCATCTCCTCGCTCATGAAGTGGTGCCCGAGATCGAGCGCCCGCAGATGGGTCAGCGGCTGCCCCGAGAGCAGCGCGGCTCCCCCGTCGTCGCTGAGCGTGCCCATGCTCAGGTCCAGGGAGTCCAGACCCGCGACGACGGGCGCGGCCGCCACGGCGGCGGCGATCTCGTCCTGGATGTCGCTGTTGCGCAGGGCCAGGTGCCGCAGCCGGGGCAGCCGGGCGCCGGACAGGATCGGCGCCAGGTCGGCGGCCTCGCTGTCCGCGCCGTACCAGGAGGTGCCGAGCCACAGGTCGAGGTGTTCCAGCGCGGGCAGTTCGCCGGCCGCGACACCGCGGACCACGCCCACCGGGAGGCCGCCGGTCTCCACGACCAGCTTGCGCAGGCTGTCGTGGCGCAGGGCGGGGAACTCCAGCCCCTGGCCGCCGCGCACACCGATCTCCTCCAGCGCCGGGAAGGCCGACAGCAGCGGCGTCACGTCGCTCTGAGTGATCCAGGAGATCTCCGCCTCCTCGTACACCATGTCCCCGAGGAACAGCGACCGCAGGCCGGGCAGCCGGTCGCGTGCGGCCACCAGCGCCTCGACGACGTCACCGGAACTCCTTTCGTACGCGTCCTCCCAGGCGCCGACGACCAGGGCGCGGACCCGGGTGGTGTCGACCGCGGAGCAGAAGCGGGCGAACGCCTCGGTCCACCGCTCGTCGGCGTCGTAGGTGTCGGCGGTGATCCGCCAGGCCACCGCGTCGGGTTCGGGCAGCTCACGCGGTGTCTCGCCGGGCCCGGGAAAGGTGAGGGCGGGAAGGCCGTACAGCTCCTCGAGGTGGCCACCGATGGTCATACGGGCTGCTCCTGTCGTGCGACGCGTGAAGGAAGGCGGTGCGTGGGCGAGGCCGTCACGGGCACGGGGTGCGGGCCGTCCGGCGATGCGTGCAGCAGTTCTACCAACAGGGACTGACAACGCCCGTCGGCGGGTCCGGTGACGGTCCGTCAGTCAGTGCCCGGGCCACGACCACCGGAACCCGAGTATCAGCATCAATGTCAGTGCCGGCTCGTACTGTCTGCGCATGGACTCCGGAGCGCCGTGCGCCGGAGCGGAGGGGAGAGCCATGTACCGGCAGGGAGACGTGCTGATCGTGCCCGTCGCGGACGAGGCGGTGCCGCCCCACGTCCCGGACGCGCCCAAGGAGCCGCGCGACGCCAGGGGCCGGCTGGTGCTGGCCCTGGGCGAGGTCACCGGACACGCGCACGCGGTGCTCGGCCGGGGCGAACTCGTCCGTGAGCCGGGCCCCTTCGGGCCGTTCCTGCTGCACCTGCCCGAGGGCGGCCGGGTCGTCCACGAGGAGCACGCCGCGATCGCGCTGCCGGAGGGCTGGTTCCGGGTGATCCGGCAGCGGGAGTACGTCCCCGGCTCGGTGCGGCTGGTGGCCGACTGACGGTGACGGCGACGGTACGGGGCACCACACCACAGCAGGGAACAGGGGACGTTGACGATGACGATCACACAGGAGAGCGGCAAGGCGGCCGCGGTGGCGATGAGCACCGGGGAGACGGCGCGCTGGCGTGCGTGGGCCTCGGCCGCCGTGCCCGCCGACCGTGCCGCCGCGGAGGAGGGCATCCGGCTGGCCTACCGGAGCGCCGGGCTGAGCGAGCCGGAGCGCGTGATCTGGGCCGGGTCGCCGCGTGAGGGCGTGACGCTGGTCCGGCAGGGCGCGGACTTCGGGGCGAGCGTGCGCGAGGCGGTGCGCACCGCGCCATGGGCGGCCGAACGCGACCGCCGGTACGAGAAGTTGGGTGCGGTGGGCTGGTCCCGGCACTGGTCGGTGACCGGCGGCGCGCTGTGGCACACCACGCAGGCGCTGGTCGACCGGATCCGCGCCGGGGTGCTCGAGGAACTCGCCGCCGACGACCCGGCCGCCCGCACGGAGATACGGCTGATCCTGCTGGACGCGCTCCTCGGGCAGCACGACGCGCCGTGGCTGTCCGCCCTGCGCACCGAGGGGACGGCGCTCGCCGGGCCGGCCCAGGTGTGCCGCAGCGCCGGCTGGTGGTGGCCGTTCGAGAAGGTGGCGGTGGTGTGCGAGCGTCCCGTCGCCCTGCACCGGGACGAGGCCGGCCGGCTCGACCACGGCGAGGGGCCCGCCCTGGAGTTCCCCGACGGCTTCGCCCTGTGCGCCTGGCGCGGCATGCCGGTGACGCGCGCCTTCCTGGAGGAGCTGCGCACCCTCACCCCGGAGCGGATCCGGGGTGAGGACAACGCCGAACTGCGGCGGGTGATGCTCGAGCACTACGGCTACGACCGCTACCTCGCCGACTCGGGGGCGCGGCCCCTGCACCGGGACGGCACGGGCAGGCTCTGGCGCATCGACCTGGACGGCGACGAGCCGGTCGTCATGGTCGAGGTCCTCAACTCCACGCCCGAACCGGACGGCACCCACCGCACGTACTGGCTCCGTGTGCCGCCGACGACCCGGACGGCCCGGGAGGGGGTGGCGTGGACGTTCGGTCTGGGAGCGGAGGTGTACGAGCCGCTGAAGGAGACGTGAGCCCTCGCCCGGCCGCCCGCAGGGCTGACTCCGTCCGCAGGGGGTAGCCGGAAGACAGCAAGGACGAACGCGACCCACGGAAGGGAGCACCCATGCCGAGCATGGTCGAGCGCATCAAGCGGTTCGCCAGGAGCCCACAGGGGCGGCGTACCACCGAGCAGGTGCGGCGGGCGGCGGCCGACCCCCGGCGCCGGGCCCAGGCACAGCGTCTGCTGGGCCGGCTCCGCGGTGGCCACCGCTGAGCCGTTCCTCTTCCGCTTCCGCGCGGTCCGGCACGTATCCGTCCGGGCCGCGTGGCGATGACCGGGAAGGACCTCCATGAACGAGTCTTCGGTCCGGACGGTGGGCTGGGCGCGCTCACTGCCGATGGACGAGGGGGTGAAGGCGGCCCGCGACTGGGCGCGCGAGCACCTCGTCGCGCTGGGCTGGGACAAGACCGCTCCCGAGACGGCGGACGCCGTGCTGCTGACCGTCTCGGAACTGGTCACCAACGCGCACGTCCACGCCCGCAGCACCGCGCAGCTGGTCATGTCGTGGGACGGCCAGTGCCTGCACATCTCGGTGCACGACAGGTCCGCGACCCTGCCCGCGCCCCGGGAACCGAGCACCGAACGCCTCGGCGGACGCGGCATGCTGCTGGTCGACGCGCTGGCCGACACCTGGGAGGCCCGCCCCTGCCCCCACGGCAAGACCGTCACGGCCTGCTTCCGGCTGCCGGAGGGCACACGGCACTGACCCGCCCCGTGCGGGGCAGGCGGCAGGCGGCAGGCGGCAGGCCCTAGGATCGGTCGGTCCGCCCCCGCAAGGAGCCCTGCCCCGTGACCGCCGTTCTCCCCCAGCCCCGCACCACCCCCGCCCTGCCGTCCCCGCGGTGCCTGACCCGTGTCGAGAACGGCGAACGGCTGCACGCGCTGCTGTGGACCGCGGGGCCCGGCCGGCGGATGATCAGCAGCGCGGTGCTGGGCGGCGGCATCGGTGAGCGGACCTGGGTCCTCAACGCCCAGGTCTCCCACGGCTACCGGCGCACCGACCCCGACCGGCACCTCGCCGGCCTCGCCGCCGCCGCGGGTGCGCGGGGGCCGGGGGTGGGGCTGATGACGGCGGCGGACGTCTCGGCGTTCGCGCGCGCTCAGGACGCCGGTGCGCAGGCCTACGTCACGGCGGGCGTCGACGTGCGCGGCTGGGCCGCACGGCCCGGGGAGGGCACGAGCGGGCCCCAGGACCCGGGCACGATCAACATCGTCGTCGCCCTGCCGGTGCCGCTGAGCGACGCCGCCCTGGTCAACGCGGTGACCACGGCGACCGAGGCGAAGGTGCAGGCCCTCCTCGAGGCGGGCCTCGACTGTTCGGGCACGCCCACCGACGCGGTGTGCGTCGCCGCCCGCACGCCCGGCCCGGGCGAGGAGGAGCACGCCTTCGCCGGGCCCCGTTCCCTGTGGGGGGCACGGCTGGCGCGCGCCGTCCACCGTGCCGTGCGCGACGCCGTGACCGCCCCCTGACACCGGCCGCCGCCCCACGCGCGGCATGGAATGGTCCGCCGGGGTACGCGACGGCCGGCCCGATCCCGCCGTCCTCGACACCACCGCAGGAGTGAGCGCACCGCCCGGTCAGGCCGGAAACCGCCGTTCGGCCCACTCGGTCAGTCCCCGCAGGACGGCGCTCCGTCCCCGGCCGGGCACGGTCCACAGCGTCTGGCCGCGTACCCCCCAGCGTTCCAGCAGGGCGTTCGCGGCCAGGAACCCGGTCGTCGCCGCGCGTTCCATCAGCGCGACGGGCAGATCGGTGCGCACCAGGTCGCCGGCCATCATCACGCCGGGCTCCGGGGTGCGCACCGTCGGCCGGTCGGCGTAGCCGCCCACGGGGAACAGGGGGCAGTCGGCCCGCCACTCGTGCCGGGCGTCGACGATCGTGGCCGCCCGTGTCTCCGGGTAGACGCGGTGCAGTTGTCCGATCAGCCGCTTCTGCTCGACGTCCCGGGACGCGTCCGGGGGCAGGGCGTACGCGTGGAGTTCGACCACGGAACCCCCGGTACGGGCGGCCCAGCGGGCCGCTTCGTCCTCGTAGCGGTCCAGCACGCTGATGTTGTCGAGGCCGGCGTATCCGCTCGTGCCCAGGAAGGCGGGCCGGTCGGGTGCGACGGGCCGGTCCAGCCACAGTCGGGTGACCAGGAACGGCGGGGCGTTGCGCAGGCGTGCGACCCGTTCCCGCCACGGGCCGTCGCCCAGCCGGTCGGAGCGGGCGACCAGCGAGCGCAGTCCCGCGGCGTCGAGGGCGAGGACGACGGTCTCGTGACGGCTCTCCTCCCCGGTGGTGGCGACCTCGTAGCCGCCGCCTTCGGTGGGGGCGATGTGTTCGACGGCCGTGGCGGTGCGGATCCGGGCGCCGTGCCGGCGCAGGTAGCCGGCCAGTGGTTCCCACAGGGCGGCGGGAAAGGGCGCGTCGGGCACGTCGAACAGCAGCCCTTCGGCGGAGCCGAGGAAGTAGATGTGGAACATCAGGACCATCTCGGCGGCCGACAACTGCCGGGGGTCGGCGAAGAAACTGCGGGAGAACACCTCGAAGGCCAGGTGGCGGGCGCTGTGCGGGAAGCGCACGGCGTCGAGGAAGTCGTGGGCGCTGATGCCGTCCAGGCGTTCGTACACCCCGGGCACGCGCACGTCGAGCAGCGGGAGGGCCGCGAGCGGTTTCATGCGGCGCAGGTCGCGCACGCGGAAGGACGGGCTGAGGGCCACGAAGCCGAGCGCACTCCACGGCGGGGTGCGCGGGACGTGGCGGAAGCCGTCCCGCAGTCCGTCGCTGTGACGCAGTGGGTAGTCCGGCAGGCCGGTGAGCCGCTCCAGGCCGGGGTCGGTGCGGCGCAGCAGGCCCCGCAGGTTGTAGTACTGGCGGAAGAAGGCGTGGAAGCCCCGGCTCATGGTCGCCGGGGTGCCGTCCGCCAGGCCGGTCGGCCACCCGCCGACCCGTCCGCCCAGGAAGGGTTCGCGCTCGTAGAGCGTCACGGCCACGCCGCGCTCGGCCAGCGCGGTCGCCGCGGCCAGGCCGGCGATGCCGCCGCCGACGACGGCGGTCGTCGGGCGGGCGCCCTCGATCCGGCGCGCCCCGGGCGGGGCCGCGAGCACACGGGCGCGGCGGTCCCGGCCGTGACGGGTGGCGTCCGGGTGGCGGGAGGGCGTCATCCCTCGTCCTCGCTCTCCGTGCGGGGCCGTCGGCCGACGAAGGTGTGGGTGATGCCCGTCTGCCAACCCGGCAGGGGCAGGGCGCGCACCGCTTCGAAGCCGGCCGCGCGCAGCCGGCCGGCGAAACGGCCGGCGGTGTCGAACTCCACGACGCTGCGCCGCAGGTGGCGGTAGAGCCCGGCGTCCCCGAGCACGGTGGCCGCCGGCTGGACGATGCCGCGGCACACCAGGTTCCACATCACGCGGTCCACGCGGCGGCCGCCGAGCGTGTACTCGTGCACGCCCAGTCTCCCGCCGGGGGCCAGCAGATCGCGCACGGTGGCGAGCACGGCGTCGGGATCGGGGACGTTGCGGAAGAGGTAGGCCGCGAACACCGCGTCGAACGGCCCTTCCACCCCGGCCTCCGACAGTCCTTCCGCCGGTGCCCGTACGAACGTCACCCCGTCCGGCCAGACTTTGGCGGTGGCCCGTTCGAGCATGCCGGCGGAGGCGTCCACGCCGGTGATCCGCGCGTCCGGCAGCACGACGGCGAGTGCGGCGGTCGACGCGCCGGTGCCGCAGCCGAGGTCCAGGACGCGCAGTCCCTCGCCCCGCCGCGGCAGTCCCAGGCGGCGTGCCGAGCGGCGGAGGTGGGAGTGGTAGCCGGGGTTGGCGGCCACCAGGGCGTCGTAGCCACGGGCGGCGTGGTCGAACGCGGCGGCGAGACTCTCGTCGCGCAACAGGGTCATGCGGTCTCCTGGAACAGACGGGGCAGAAGGGTCGGGGCGAGGGCGGGCGGCCCGGGTCAGGGGCCGTCGAACGGGCGGCGGGGCAGGGTGGTCAGTTCCATCGCCGAGCGGAGCATGGGGCCGATCGGGGCGTGCAGGCCGACGGCGAGGTCCTCGTGGAGCCGGGTGCGGCCGTCCAGGAAACGCAGCAGGCGCCGCATGGGCACGTGGGTGAAGAGCCGGGAGAACAGCGCGGGTCCGTCGGCCCGGCCGCTGTCCAGGGCGCGCAGCAGGACGGCGTCCATGGCCCGGGAGCGGGCGGAGTGGGCGGGTGGCGGCACCGGGGTGCGGCCCCGGCGCAGGGCGTCGGCGACGGCGCGCGTCTGCCGCTGGATGCCGGCGAAGGTGTAGCCGGTCGAGGGGCGGGTGGCGCCGCCCGCGGCACCGATGCGGAAGACGGAGGCGCCGACCCGACGGGGGATCGCGGCGTCGGTCATCGGGATGACGCCCGTCTCGGTGGACAGGATCCGCAGTTCGCCCAGTCGGAGTACCTCCTCGGTGTACTGCCGTACCGCCGACCCGTAGCCGTCGGCGGTGAGGGGGCGCCGGGAGAACTCGGTGTACTCCACCAGCGCCTCACTGCGGCCCACGGGCAGGACGTAGCCGAAGGACAGTCCGTCGGCGGGCTGGGGGGTGCGGAAGTCCATCAGGTCGGCGGTCCGCGGGTCGAAGACCGGGCGGGCGGTGCGGACGAACCAGCCGTGGAAGTGCTGCAGCAGTGTGGTGCGGGCGGCCGGCAGGCTGCCCGGGGGACGTGAGTCGAACACCCAGCGGACCCGCAGGGAGCGGGCGCGGCCGTCGGTGTCCCGCAGCCGGACCAGGGCTCCTCCGGGCACGTCCTCCACGGTTTCGACGGTCGCCTCCAGCCGGCGGACGACCGGGCTGCCGGCCAGGTCGTGGCCGACCAGGTGCTCGAAGTCGTCGGACCGGATCATCTTGTAACGCAGCGGCGCGATGTCCCCCTCGACCGCCCGGCCGGAAGGGGGACGCATCCGCAGGTGCCGCCAGTCCGCCGTGACGGCTGCGTCGAAGCGGCCCGCGCCCTCTTCCCAGAAGCACCAGGTGCGGCGCGGGGGCCGCAGCGGTCCGGGCGGGGCGTCCACCAGGACGACCGACGGTGCCCGGGACTCCGGCACGGTCCGCGACAGCCGGTGGGCCAGGGACAGTCCGGCGGCGCCCGCCCCGACGATCGCCACCTCGGCGTCCAGCACGACGTCACTCTCCTCCCGCTCCTCGGCACCCGCGCCTCGTCAGCATTCCTGCTTGTGTGCCCGATCGGATTCAGGTCACTCGAATGTGTGACGAACCGCCACCGGTGAGACGGGGCGCACAAGGGGGAAGGCATGCGGCGGCAGTCCGTCGGACCGTTCCGGCTCGTACCGCATCCGCGCGTGGTGCGCGAGCGGAAGGACATCGGGCACGCGACGATCGGTGTTCAGGACGAGAGGAACCGGGATGGGCCGTACGCAGACGGAGGATCACGACACGGCGGGGCCTCGGCTCGTCGGAGGCCGGGCGTCGCCACGGGCCCGGCCCGACGACGCGCGGTACGACGCGGCGCGCCCGCCGTGGGACGAGGACGCGTCCGCCGTGGACCGGGACGTGGCCGGCGCGGTCGGACGCGTGCTCGACCACGTGCTGGCCGACCGGGTGGAGCGCGCACACGACCTGGACCCCCTGTTCGGCGACGACGTGGCCGGACGCGTCGCGCACTTCACCCGGTCGGGCGGCAAGCGCACCCGCTCGCGTTTCCTGTGGTGGACGCTGCGCGCCTGTGGCGGGGAGGGTGCCGTCCCGGTCGCGGCGGCCCTGCGGATCGGCGCGGCTCTCGAACTGCTGCAGACCTGTGCGCTCGTCCACGACGACGTGATGGACGGCTCCGTACTGCGCCGGGCGCGGCCCGCCGTCCACGTCGATGTCGCCGCCCAGTACGCGGACGCGGCACCGGCCGGGCGCGCCGAGCGCCTCGGCGACGGCACCGCCGTCCTCACCGGCGACCTGGCGCTCGCCTGGGCGGACGATCTCCTTGCCGAGGTGATGCCGGAGGGCGGCACCGCGCGGACGGTGCGCCGGCTCTGGAGCGACATGCGCACCGAGATGGTGGCCGGCCAGTACCTGGACCTGCACGGACAGGCGACCGGGTCGCGGTCCCTGCCGCGCGCGCTGCGCACCGCCCGCCTCAAGAGCGCCCTGTACTCGGTCGAACGGCCGATCGCCCTCGGGGCCGCGCTCGCGGGTGCGGACGACGGCACCACGGCGGCCCTGTGCGCGGCCGGGCGCTGTGTGGGCACGGCGTTCCAGCTCCGCGACGATCTCGGCGACGTGTTCGGTGATCCCCGGGACACCGGCAAACCGGCGGGCGGGGACATCCGCGAGGGAAAACCGACCTGTCTGGTCGCGCTCGCCCACACGCGTGCCACGGCCGCCGGCGACCGCCGGGCCCTGGACGTGCTCGAGCGCTCGCTCGGCCACGAGGCGCTCACCGGGGAAGGGCTGGAGGAGGTGCGGGAGGTCCTGGCCGGCACCGGGGCGCGGACCGCGGTCGAGGCGATGATCGACCGGCTGGTGGCCCAGGGGCTGCGGCACGTCGACGGTGCCCTCCTCGATCCGCACGGCGGGGAGCGGCTGCGGCTGCTGCTGGCCTCCGCGGCGGGTGAGGGGCCTCCGCGGGACACACACCCCTGTGGCACCCGGCCGCGTCCCGCGCGGGCGGCCGGCGGACAGGAGGCCGGCCGGTGATCCGCACCGTGACGGGCCCTACGGACCATGTCGTCGTCGTGGGGGCCGGACTGGCCGGGCTGTCGGCGGCGCTGCATCTGCTGGGCGCGGGCCGGCGGGTCACCGTCGTCGAGCGGGACGCGTCGCCCGGCGGGCGGGCCGGGCGGACGGTGCTCGACGGGTACCGGATCGACACCGGTCCCACCGTGCTGACCATGCCCGACCTGGCCGACGAGCCGTTCGCCGCCGTCGGCGACAGTCTGCGCGAACGCGTGGAGCTGGTCCCGCTGCACCCGGCGTACCGGGCCCGCTTCGCCGACGGCAGCAGCCTCGACGTGCACACCGGGGCCGACGCGATGGCCGCGGAGGTCGAGCGGTTCGCCGGTGCCCGTGAGGCCGCGGGCTATCTGCGGCTGCGCGACTGGCTGGAGCGGCTGTACCGGGTGCAGACGCGCCGCTTCATCGACGCCAACTTCGACTCGCCGCTCGGCCTGCTGGGCGCCGACCTCGTACGGCTGGCCGCGCTGGGCGGCTTCGGACGGCTCGACGCGCGCATCGGGCGCTTCCTGCGGGACGAGCGGCTGCGCCGGGTCTTCTCCTTCCAGGCCCTGTACGCGGGCGTCCCGCCGGCCCGGGCGCTGGCCGCGTACGCGGTCATCGCCTACATGGACACCGTCGCCGGTGTGTACTTCCCGCGCGGCGGGATGCACGCGCTGCCCCGGGCCATGGCGGACGCCGCCGCCGACGCGGGCGCCGACCTGCGGTTCGGCCACGGGGTGACCCGGCTGGAACGCTCCGGCGAGCGGATCACCGCCGTCGTCACCGACCAGGGCCGCATCCCCTGCGACGCGGTCGTCCTCACCCCCGACCTGCCCGTCGCCTACGCGCTCCTCGGCCGCCGGCCACGGCGTCCCGTACGGCTGCGGCACTCCCCCTCCGCGGTCGTGCTGCACCTCGGCACCGACCGGACCTGGCCACAACTGGCGCACCACACCCTGTCCTTCGGCGCCGCCTGGCACACCACCTTCGACGAACTCACCCGCACCGGCCGGCTGATGAGCGACCCGTCGCTGCTCATCACCCGGCCCACCGCCACCGACCCGTCCCTCGCCCCGCCGGGACGCCATCTGCACTACGTCCTCGCTCCGTGCCCCAACACCGACATCGGGCCGGGCGCCGCCGCCTGGACGGATCTGGCGCCGGGCTACCGGGACGCGCTGCTGCGGGAACTGGAGCGGCGCGGGCTGGCCGGGCTGGGGTCCGCCGTCGAGACGGAGTGCGTGGTGACGCCCGCCGACTGGCACGCGCAGGGGCACGCGGCCGGTACGCCGTTCGCCACGGCCCACACCTTCGCCCAGACGGGGCCGTTCCGGCCCCGCAACCTGGTCCGCGGCACCGGGAACGCCGTGCTGGCCGGCTGCGGCACCACCCCCGGTGTCGGCGTGCCGACCGTGCTGCTGTCCGGGAAGCTGGCCGCGGCACGGATCACCGGCGGCCCGCGACGGCCGCGTCTCCCCCTCACCCCCACGCAGGAGGCCTCCGTATGACCGACCGTGAACTCGACGCGGCCGGCGTCACCGATCCGGTGCTGCGCGAGGCGTACCGCCACTGCCGGGGCCTCAACGCCCGGCACGGCAGGACGTACTTCCTCGCCACCCGGCTGCTGCCCGTCGGGCGGCGCCCCGCCGTGCACGCCCTGTACGGCTTCGCCCGCTGGGCCGACGACATCGTCGACGCGCTCGGCACCGGGGCGGACACCGCACGCCGTGACGCCGAACTCTCCGCGCTCCAGCGGGAACTGGACAGGGGCCTGCGGGACGGGAACAGCACCGAACCCGTGGTGCGGGCGGTCGCCGACACGGCGCGCCGGTACGGCGTCGACCACGGGCACTTCGCCGACTTCATGACCGCCATGCGTGCCGACCTGGTGGTCACCGACTACGCCGACTACGCGGCCCTGCGCCGGTACATGCACGGCTCGGCGGCGGTCATCGGGCTGCAGATGCTGCCGGTGCTCGGCACGGTCGCCCCGCGCGAGGCGGCCGCGCCGCACGCCGCGGCCCTGGGGATCGCCTTCCAGCTGACCAACTTCCTGCGGGACGTGGGCGAGGACCTCGACCGGGGGCGGGTGTACCTGCCCGCGGACCTGCTCGCCGCGCACGGCGCCCACCGGGCGCTGCTGCGGTGGAGCCGGGACACCGGGCGCCGCGACCGGCGGGTCACCGCCGCGCTGAGGGAGTTCGGGGCGCTGACGCGGGGCGTGTACCGGGAGGCGGCACCGGGGCTCGCGATGCTGGAACCGGTGTCCCGGCCGTGCGTCCGGGCGGCGTTCGTGCTGTACGGCGGGATCCTGGACGCGGTGGCGCGGGACGGCTGGTCGGTGCTGCACCGGCGGGCGGTGGTCCCCCGGCGGCGGCGTGCCGTGGTCGCCGCCGACGGGCTCGCCCGGGTGGCCGCCGCCCGGCTGCGGGCCCGCGCGGGCGGCCGGCGCCCGGACGTCCGTCCGCTCGTCCCGTGCCCGCCGGTTCCCGGGGAGGTCGCATGAGCACCGGATCCGGCAGCGGGCGCCGGCGTCTGCCGCTGTCCCTGCGCCGGCACCCGGTGCCGTGGGAGCGGCAGCGCCCCACCTGGCGCGAGGCCCGGCCCGCCGTCATCGCCGGGGCGCTGAAGCGGGCGCAGGCGCGTCCGTCCGGCAACTGGTACGTCGTCGGCGCCTCCCGCGAGGCGGGCGGTGACCGTCCGCTGGCCCGGACCGTGGCGGGGCAGGAGGTGGTGCTGTGGCGGGACGCGGCCGGCCGGCCGGTCGCCGGACCCGGGATCTGCCCGCATCTGGGCGCTCCGCTGCGGGACAGTCCGGTGCGCTGCGGCACGCTGGTGTGCCACTGGCACGGACTCGCCCTGGACGGCGGGTCCTTCGCGGGCTGGGAGCCGTTCCCTGCGTACGACGACGGCGTCCTGCTGTGGGTCCGGCTGGACGCGGTGGGCGGCGAGGCGCCGCTGGACGCGCCGGTGCTGCCGCGGCGGCCGTCCCCGGCGCGCGCCCTGACCGCCGTGTACACCGGCGTGGGGCTCTGCGAGCCCGAGGACGTCGTGGCCAACCGTCTGGACCCCTGGCACGGGGCCTGGTTCCACCCCTACTCGTTCGTCGACCTGACCGTGGCCGGCGCACCGGACGGCTCGGACGGGGGCGAGGACGGCTTCACCGTGGACGTGTCCTTCAAGGTGGCGGGACGGCTGGTGGTGCCGGTGCGGGCGGTGTTCACCGCGCCCGAGCCGCGCACGGTCGTCATGCACATCACCGAGGGCGAGGGGGCGGGGTCCGTGGTGGAGACGCACGCCACCCCCCTGGGGCCCGACGGCAGCGGGCGGCCCCGTACGGCGGTCGTCGAGGCGGTGGTGGCGGCGTCCGACCGTCCGGGGTTCGCCCTGGCGCGCGGTGCGGCGCCGCTGCTGCGTCCGCTCGTACGGGCCGCCGCCGGACGGCTGTGGCGCGACGACCTGGCCTACGCGGAGCGCCGCTGGTCGCTGCGTTCCACGGGGCGTTTCCCGGGCTGAGCGGCCGGCCCGGTCAGGGACGCGTCCGGGCCCGGTCGGCCTCGCCGCCGGCGCCGAGGAGCCCGGTGTGCCGCAGCGGGTCCTCGGCCTCCAGCCGGGCCAGTTCCCGGCGGGCCACCCGCAGCACGACCGGGGGCAGCGCGGCACGCGCCGCCTGTGCCAGACGCAGCCAACGGGGCACGTAGACGGCCGTGCTGCGGTGTTCCACCGCGGCCGCGAGCCGGGCGGCGACCTGGTCGGCCGGGTACAGGCGCCGGGCCGGCGGCGGCATGTGGCCGCGCAGCTCCCGCAGCACGGGATGGCGGTCCGCGTCGCGGATCATGTCCGTGTCGGTCCAGTTCACGTAGCCGATGCCGACGGCGACACCGTGGTGCGCCACTTCGGCGCGCAGGGAGTGGGCGAAGGCCTCCACACCCGCCTTGGAGGCGCAGTAGGCGCTCATCATCGGGGCGGCGCCGATCGAGGCCAGCGAGGCGACCTGGAGGTAGTAGCCCTGCGTCGCCAGCAGATCCGGCAGGAAGGCACGGGCCGTGGCCGCGCTGCCCGTCAGGTTGACGTCGATCACGCGGCGCCACAGGGCCGGGTCCGAGGTGACGAACGGGCCGCCCTCCGCGACACCGGCGTTGGCCACCACGGCGGAGGGGGTGCCGAGGCGTGGCCCGACCTGTTCCGCGGCCCGCTCCAGGGCTGCCTCGTCGGTGATGTCGAGCTCGCACACCCAGGTCCGCGTGGGCAGGCTCTCCGCCACCGCTTCCAGCCCGGCCCTCTCATGGCCGAGCAGCGCGATCCGGGCGCCGCGCCCGGCGAGATCACGGGCCAGGGCCGCGCCGATCCCGCGTGCGGCGCCCGTGACCACGACGGTACGGTCACGCAGCGGGCCGCCGCTCATCGTCCGCCCCCTTCGCGGGGCGGCGGGCCGGTGTCGGGGCGGGCGGTGTGGTCGGGGTGGCCGGCGGTCCGGCGGGCCTCCTTCATCTCGGCCTCGTAGAGGTGGTCCCGGCCCTCGGCCAGTTCCTCGACGGCGGCCTGTCCGATCTCCTTGAACGGGCGGTAGTACGTGGCGTCGTAGGCCTCGACGATCTGGAACGTCCAGTGCCCGGGGATCACGTTGCGGCCCAGCACCTGGGTCCGCACCGTGTCCGCCCAGTCCGGGAGACCGGCCTTGCGCAGCAGTTCGACCGTCCGGTCGAGTTCGAGGTCGGCGGTGCCGGTGAGCTGGTGGAAGCTGTAGAGGTGGCCGCGGGCCCGCTCGGTCGTCTCCAGCGCCTTCGAGAGCGAGCCGAGCGCCTCCACCGTCTCGTCGCTCACGCCTTCGGGACGCCGGTGGGCGAGGTCGGGGCCCTCGTCGTGTCGGGTCATCGTCCCGCCTCCTTCGGTCGTGGTCGATGGGGTCGTGCGCACCGGTCAGCCACCGCCGTTCCCTCCCCTGTCGGGCTGCCGGCGGCCGGTGCGGTCGCGGCGGGCCAGCAGCCGCTGCGCCCCGGTCAGTCCCGGCGCGAAGGACCGGCGCAGCGCGGCGCGTGCGGCGTTGGCACCCGGCGCGCCGTGCACGCCGCCGCCCGGGTGGGCGCCGGCGGACGCCAGGTACAGGCCCTTGACGTGCGTCTCGGGGCGCCCGGTGCCGGGGACCGGGCGGAAGAACAGCTGCTGGTGCATGGCCGTGGTGCCGCCGTTGATGGCGCCGCCGTGCAGGTTCCGGTCGAGGGACTGGAGGGCGGGCGGGGCGAGGACGCGCCGGGCCCGGATCCTGTCCCGGAAGCCGGGCGCGAAGCGTTCCACCTGGCGCTCCACGCGGTCGGCCATGAGTTCCTGCTCCTTGGCGTCCCAGGCACCGGTGAGCGCGTCCTCGCCCGCGTCGCCGGTGACGTCGTGGGGCACGTGGGTGTAGGCCCACGCGGACTCGGTGCCCTGCGGGGAGCGGGACGGGTCGGCGGTCGTCATCTGGCCGAACAGGCAGAAGGGGCGGTCCGGGACGCTGCCGGTGGCGAGCTGGGCGGCGAAGCGGGTGAGTTCGTCGATGCCGTCCGCGAGGTGGACGGTGCCGGCGCCCGCGGCCTGCTCGCAGCTCCAGGGCACCGGGCCGTCCAGCGCCCAGTCGACCTTGAAGGTGGCGAAGTCCCACTGGAAACGCCGCAGGTCGGACAGCAGCTGGGCGGGAACGTCCTCGGGGCCGAGGAGTTCGCGGTACAGGGCGGGCACGGCGACGTCCGCGAGGACGGCGCGGCCGGCCGCGAACGTCTCGCCGTCGGCCGTGCGCACCCCCGCCGCCCGGCCGTCGCGTACAAGGATCCGGTCGACGCGCCTGCCGCAGCGCAGTACCCCGCCGAGCGTCTCCAGGCGGCGTGCCAGGGCCTCGGTGAGGGCTCCGGCGCCGCCGGCCGGCACGGGGAAGCCGTACGTCTGTCCGAGCATCGACATCAGCCAGCCGAAGCCGCCGCTGCCCGCGGCCTCCGGTGCCAGGTCGGCGTGGAGGGCGTTCCCGGCCAGCAGCAGTCCTCCGCCCTCGCCCCGGAACTCCTCCTCCGCCATACGGCGCACCGGCAGGACCAGGGTGCGCGCCATGCGCAGCCCGCCCGTGCCGCGCAGCCTGACGGCCAGCCGGATCCCGGAACGGACGGGCGGGAAGGGAGTGAACAGGGCGTCCAGGAGATCCGGCCGGAGGTCCTCCCACATGTCGTGCAGGCGGCGCCAGGCGGCCCCGTCGCCCGGCGCGAAGGCCTCCAGCGAGTCGGCGGTGACGTCGACACGACGGTCGAGAACCGCGCACCGGCCGTCGCTCAGGGGATGCGCGACCACGTGCGGGGCATGGCTCCAGCGCAGCCCGTGACGCTCCAGGCGCAGCCCGGCGACGACCGGGGAGGCGGCGGCGAGGGGGTAGAAGGAGCTGCAGAGATCGCTGACGAACTCGGGGTGGGCGCCCCGGTCGTGGCGGACGGCGCCGCCGGGCTCCGGCTGCTCCTCCAGCACCTCGACGCTCCAGCCGGCGTCGGCGAGCAGGTTGGCCGCGACCAGCCCGTTGGGGCCGGCCCCGATCACCACGGCGTCAGGCACGGGCGCCTCCCTCGTCGGGGGCCGGTGACACCACCTGGCCGAGGGACCGGTGCCGCTCCGCCTCGGCCGCGTCGGTCTCGCAGATCTTCGCCAGCCTGGCGAGCATCGTGCGGTGACGGATCTGGATCAGGGCCTCCACGGCCACGTTGTGCACCGTGCCGCCGGCCCCCCGCAGAGGGTGCTCGTCCACGATGACCAGGCAGTGGTCGCCCCAGGGCCGCAGCTCGATGGCGATGCGGGCCGTGCCGAGGGGGCCGGCCTTGGCCTCCAGCTCCAGCGCCTCGCCCGGCACACGGCGCCGGACGACGGTCTCGTTGGTCAGGCTCAGGGGTCCGAACCTCACCTCGTAGCCGATCGCCGAGCCGACCTGCGGCCAGTGTCCGCGCACCGGTTTCGACGAGGAGGTGCCCACCACCCAGTCCGCGTACCGGGTGCCGTCCTCCAGGACGGCCCAGACGGACTGCGGGCTCGTGCTGATCAGATGATGGCGAACCGCCACTTCGGCCTCCCGTGTCCGTACGTGACGTCAGTCAGCACTGAGTGCCCCTTCTGACCGGGGTCAACCGGCGGGCCTGCGCCGGTGCGGAGGTGGGGGTCCGCGCAGCCCGGCGCCGTACGGGGTGCGCCGCGTCGGTGTGGGCCGGGGGTGGACCGCGCGGCCCGGCGCTTGCGGGCACCTCCCCCGCTCCCGGCTTCGCTCGAGCGGGGGAACCCCCTGAACGGGAGGCGCCCCCACCGCCCTGGGGCACATCCCGGGCCTTGAGGCACGGGGGGAGGTACGACTGCCCGCGGTGAACGCACTCGGTGTCAGGCCGTCGTGTCGCGGGTGGGGGCCAGGGCCCAGCGGATGACCGCGGTGACGGCGGTGCCCAGGGGGCGTACGCAGACGCCCTCGGCCGGGGGTATGCGGGGCAGCCACAGGGCGCGGGAGGCCCAGCCGGGCAGCAGGGACACGGCGTTGGCCGCGAGGACGCCGTACGGCAGCCGGGCGAGCAGCGGGACGGGCGGGTTGAGCAGCAGGAAGCGGGCGGTGGAGCGGGCCTCGGGGGTGGTGCGCAGCTCGCCGCGGTAGGCGGCCAGCCGCTCGGCGAGTCCGGCGCGGTCGACCGGCGGGTCGGGCACGCCGAGCGCGGTGGCGACGCGCGCCATGTCGGCGACGTATCCGTCGCAGCCCTCGTCGTCCAGCGGACGGGCGCCGTAACGCTGGTGGGCGCGCAGGAACATGTCGACCTCGGCGATGTGCACCCAGCACAGCAGACGGGGGTCGGACGCCCGGTACTCCTTGCCGTCGGCGGTGGTGCCGCGCACCGTCTCGTGGACGGCCCGCACCCGGTCGACGGCCCGCTGGGCGCTGTCGGCGGTGCCGTACGTGGTGACGGCGAGGAAGGTGCTGGTCCGCTGCAGGCGCCCCCAGGGATCGCCGCGGAACCCGGAGTGTCCGGCGACGGCGGCCATGGCCAGCGGGTGGAGCGACTGCAGCAGCAGGGCCGACAGTCCGCCGATGAACATCGACGCGTCCCCGTGCACCCTCCTGACCGGCCGGTCGGGGCCGTACCAGCGCGGGCCGGGCGTGCCGTGGATGCGTGCGCTGTTGTCCGGGCCGTCCGGTCCGGCGACCCGGGAGAAGATCGCCCGGCCGACCCGGTCGCGCAGCATCGAGCCGCCTTCCGTCAGCACTCCCATGGCTCGCTCCACTTCCTCGCGCGCCCCGACGGCCCGTCGGCGTCCACGGTCACACCTGCCCGGTACCCGGCCGGACGGCTAGGGAACGTCACCCCGCCAGTCGTACACCCGGGCGCCGGTGCCGCGAGGCACGTACACCGCGCGGCCGCCCGCGCCGTAGCGGCCCATCTCGGTGGGCAGGCCGACGCCGTGCCTCAGTTCCGTCTCGCCTCGGCCGGTGACGTCCAGCAGCAGTCCGTCCAGCGGGCCCCCGGCCAGCTCCACGTACGCCCGTCCCTCGCGCGGGCCCGGATCGTCGTGGTCCGCCCCGTAGACCCTGCCGCGCATGAACTCCAGTTCGTCCATACCGGCAGGGTGGCATCCGGCACTGACAACCGGCCTACTCCTCGCCCGCGCCCGCCGCCCAGGGTTCCGGCACCCGTCCCTCGCTCCAGGCGAGCAGGGCGTCGCGGTTCACGCACACGATGCCGCACTGCTCGGCGTACTCGACGGCCGGCGCGGTGAAGTCGCTGGTGGTGACCACGAGGGCGACGTCCGCCCCGTGGACGGTGAAGCAGGTGCCGCCGAAGCGCTGGAGGTCCTGCGAGCCCACCTTGTTGTCGTCGCCGTAGCGCTTGCACTGGACGACGAGGCGGCGGCCGTCGGGGGTCAGGGCCGTCACGTCGGCGCCCAGGTCCCCCGCTCCCCCGACGACCTCCACCCGCGCGCAGCCGTCCCGCACGCACAGGTCGGCTATCGCCGCCTCGAACTCCTCGGGGGTCAGGGCGTCGTGGTCGATGCCCGGGGCGACGGGCACGACGGCCGTGGGGAGGACGTCGTCGCAGGGCCCGGCCGGTGCGGGGATCACGGGCGGGAACGGGGACGGGACGGGGTCGTCCAGGGCGTCGAGCGCCGTCGACGTGGCCTGTTCCAGGGCCTCGCCCGCCCGGCGGGCGATCCTCGCCGCGGACGGCCGCCGCCGTCTGCGTCCGTGGGCCAGCAGGACCGCGACGGCCACACACAGCAGGACGACGACCCACACCGGGCGCCGCTGCACGACTGGGGCCAGCGCGCGCACCGCGAAGCCGGCGACGATCAGGGCCGTGGCGAGCAGGCCGAAGAACATGGCCGTCGCCCGCAGGTCGAAGCGCCGCCCGCGGGGCAGCGGACGCGTACGGCTCCGGTGCGTGGTCACCCTGGTGGTTCCTCTCTCGCGGCCGGCAGGACGTGCACCCGGGGCCCGGAGGGCTCCCGAAGATCACTTACGCCGTCTGCCCCGGATCGGGCCGTTCACCGGCGTGCCGCACATCGGTGCGGGGTAGAGGCGGTGTGTGCTGACTGCGGCAACCCGGGAGGCGGACGGTGGACTGGCGGAACTTCGCGCGGCAGATGGCTTCCATGGCGCGTGACCTCCTGGCCGAGCACACCCTCGACTCGACCCTGGAGCAGATCACGCACAAGGCGGTGGAACTCGTCGACGGCTGCGACGCCTCCGGGATCCTCGTCCTGCGGGGGGACCGGGTGAGTTCGCTGGCGCCGACCGCGCAGTTCGTGGCCGACAGCGACCACCTCCAGGGGCGCCTGCGCGAAGGGCCCTGCTTCGACGCGGCCCGGCCCGACCGGGCCGAGCGCGTCTTCCGCATCCCCGACTTCACCGCGGACCCCGAACGCTGGACGTCCTTCGTGCCGCGCTGCCGGGAGCTCGGGGTGGGCAGCATGATGGGCTTCCTGCTGTACACGCGGGAGGAGGAGCTGGGAGCCCTCAACATGTACTCCCACAAGCCGGGCATGTTCACCGAGGACAGCGAGACGGCCGGCTGGCTGCTGGCCTCCCACGCGGCGGTCGCCTTCTCCACCGCCAAGTCCGACGCCCAGCTGCAGGACGCCATCGCCACGCGGCATCTGATCGGCGAGGCGATGGGCATCCTGATGGGCCGCCACCACGTGACGGAGGACCAGGCCTTCGACCTCCTGCGCACCCGGTCCCAGCGCACCAACACCAAACTGCGCGAGGTGGCGCGCCAGGTCTGCGAGACGGGCGCCCTGGAGCGGTGACCGCCCGGCGGCAGGCGCTCAGCGGCCGGCGGTCCAGGTGTGGGCGACGTCGATCACGAGGTGGCCGTCGAGCCGCAGCACCCGGAACGGCAGCCGCGCCCGCACGCCGAGCCCGATCCGGGTCTCGCCCTCGAAACTGCCCGCGAACCGCGCGTCCCTGAACGTCCGGTGCCCGGTGAGGTCCACGCCCGGCAGGGGGCGTCCGGCGCGCGCGGGATAGGTGGGCTCGCCGGTCTCGGGGGCGTACGAGGGCGCGGCCACCCGCACCTCGAGGACGGCGCCGCCGGAGACGGGAATGTGCCGGCCCGATCCGTCCTGGTGGAGGCGGTCGACGTACCGGACGGAGTAGCCGAGGCCGCCACGCGCGGCGCCGGGCAGATCGACGACCATACGGTCGTGGCAGGCGTGCCGCCCGGTCCTGATGTCCCGTACCGGCGTGGCCGTGCTGTCGGAGTCGGACTTGGGCAGGCTGCCCCAGCCGGTCGGGCACGCCGCGGCCCGGGCCGCCGCCGCCGGGGTGGCGACGGCCGGGACGGCCGCCGTCGCCAGCGTGGCGCCCACGAGCACGAGGGTCGCGCAGATCATTCTCTTTTGTAGCATTTTCAGCCCCCTGGGCTCGCATCCTTCTGGTATCGGGTGAGACGACCGGGATGACCCAAAGGTTGCGGCTCCGTCGCGCCGGACCGTCCGGCATGGCACATCCTGGTGGAAAGCGAACGGATGTCCCGTGCGTCCGCACCGGGAGGGTGCGACATGGATGATGCAGCCGCCGCACCGCGCGCGGAGCGGCCGGCGGGCGGGCCCGGCCGCGGCACCGGGGAGAGGCCGGGCGCGGAAGAACTCCGGACCGCGAATCCGGCGGCCCGGATCGAGGACGCGCTCGCGGAGCCCGCGGTGGCGGCGGTCCAGGGCATCGGCGGATACGGCGGACTGGTGTACCTGCGCTCGCGGGACCGGCGCTCGCTGGTGCTGTGCGTGGTGGCCGGCGTCCCGCGCTCCCTGCTGATGACCTGGTGGCGGGTTCCCGTGGGCGGCGCGCTGCCCATGTCCGAGGCGTACCGCAGGAGCGAGAGCCTGTGGCTGCCGGACGAGCGGGCCATGATGCTGCGCTTCCCGCAGTTCACCGCCGCGCTGCCGTACTCGTTCGGTTCCGCCTTCCACCCGGTGCACGTCGGCGGCGAGCCCGTGGGCGTCCTGGCCGTTCTGCGGTCGGCCGCCCGGGAGCCGATGGACGAGCAGACGGTGCGGGCGGCGCTGCGCGACGCGGGGCGGGACATGGAGGAGCGCCTCACCGGGTTCGCCCGCCGGGTGCCCGGCCGGGAGGGCGCGGACGCCGTCGCGTACGGCATCGACTACGACGACCAGCCGGTCAGCGTGCGGCTGCCCACGCCGCCCGTCCGGGCCGTGTCGGTCGGCATGGTCGAGTGGGACCTGGACAGCGACCGGTGGTCCGGGGACGAGGACGCGCTGTCCCTGCTGGGTGTCGCCCGGGGGGAGTTCGGCGGCACCATGGCGGAGGTCGAGGACCGGGTGTCCCCCGACGACCTGTACGAACTGCGGGCGGGCCGGCGGGAGGCGACGGACACCGGGCAGATCAGGGGCCGGCAATTCAGAGTGCTGGACGAGGCCGGGGACGACGGGCGAATCCGCTACCGGCCGGTCGAACTGTGGGGGCACGTCGTACGGGCGGAGGGGGCCGCCCGGCTCCTGGTGGGCGCCCTCGTCGACGCGGCCGGCGGGGCCACCGCGGCGGAGGCCGCCGAGCGGCTGCCCGACGGGGTGTTCTCCCTGGACCAGGACGGCCGGGTCGTCTACGCCAACCGCCGCTGCCAGGAACTGCTGGGCTGCGATCTGGAGGACATGCTGGGCCACTACCCGTGGGACGTGCTCCCATGGCTGCGCGATCCGGCGTACGAGGACCGCTACCGGGCGGCGATGCTGTCGCAGGAGCCGGTGTCGTACCTGGTGCACGACCCGGACGGCGTCTGGCTGGGGTTCGTGCTCCATCCCGGCGTGCACGGGCTGACCGGCCGCGTCTTCCGCACCGGCGCCCCCGCCGGTGCCGAGCCGGGCCGGTCCCTGGCCCCGGCCGGCGAGGAGACCGCGGCGGCGGCGCCTGAACTGGTCGCGACGGCGCGCGCGGGAGCCCTCTACCACGTCGTGCAGATGGCCAGTGTGCTGACCGAGGCCGTCACCGTCCGGGACGTCTGCCTGGCCGTCGCCGAGCAGCTGCTGCCCGCGTTCGGCGCGCAGGAGATCGCCCTGTACACGATCCGTGACGACCGGATGTACCTGCTGTGGGAGTCCGGCTATCCGGAGCATTTCCTCGACGGTTTCGACGGTGTGCCGCTCAACGCGAACCTGCCCGGTGTGCACGCCCTGACCACCCGGCTCCCGCTCTTCTTCGAGTCACCGGAAGCGCTGGTCAACGCCTACCCCCAGCTCCTCCTGGACCCGATGAACGCCTGGGCGTTCCTGCCGCTGATCGCCTCCGGCCATCCGGTCGGCTCCTGCATCCTCGGCTGGAACGCGCCGCACCGGTTCGCCCCCGAGGAGCGCACCGCGCTGACCGCGCTGGGCGGTCTGACCGCGCAGGCGATGGAGCGGGCCCGGCTCTACGACGCGGAGTCCGCCGTCGCCCGGGGGCTGCAGGAGGGACTGCTGCCGCACCGGCTGCCCGTCATCGACCGGATGCTCACCACCGGCCGCTACCTGCCCGGCACCCAGGGCATGGCCATCGGGGGCGACTGGTACGACGTGATCAGGACGGGGCGGGGGGTGGCGCTGGTCATCGGCGACGTCGAGGGGCACAGCGTCGGGGCCGCCGCCGTCATGGGGCAGCTGCGCAGCGCGGTGCACGCCTTCGCCGCCAGCGGCCGGCCGCCGCAGGAGGTCATCACCCACACCAACCGGCTGCTGGCGGAGCTGGAGACGGACGTCTTCGCCACCTGCTGCTACATCGAGCTCGACCCGGCCACCGGCCGCGCCCTGGCCGTCCGGGCGGGTCATCCGCCGCCCCTGCTGCGTCATCCCGACGGGCACACCGAGAGCCTGGACCTGCCCGGTGGCGTGCTGCTCGGGGTGCAGCCGGAGGCCGTCTACCCGGTCACGGCGCTCACCCTGGCCCCCGGCAGCGTTCTCGCGCTGTACACGGACGGGCTCGTCGAGACGCCCGGCGGTGACATCGAGACGGGCATCGAGGTGGTCCGGCGCTGTCTGGCGCGCAGCCGCACCGACTCGGTCGAGGAACTCGCCGACCGGCTGGTCGGAACGGCCCGCCGGGCCGAGGACCGCCCGGACGACGTGGCGCTGCTGCTGACGGCGTACGACTGGCGGCCCGGCCGCTGACCGCCGCCCGGCCGCCACCGCCGGTGGTCAGACGGGCGGGGTGCGGGTGGCGCGGAGCAGGAGGACGGTGATGTCGTCGGCCTGCTGCGCCTGGCGGCGGGCCGGGTGCAGCAGCCGGTCGGCGAGCCGCTGCGGGTCGGGGTCGTCGGCGGCGGCCAGGGACTCGGCGAGGCCGCGGGTGGTCCGGGTGGCGTCGGTGCCGGGGGCCTCCACCAGGCCGTCCGTGTAGAGGGCGAGGACGGCGCCGGGGGGCAGGTCGACGGTGGTGACCGGGTAGCGGGCGCCGAGGTCGATGCCGAACAGCGGTCCCGGCTCGACGTCCAGCACCCCGGCCCGGCCGGGCGCGTGCCGCAGCAGCGGGGGCACATGGCCGGCGCTGGACAGGGTCACCTGGTGGCGGGCCAGGTCGATGTGGGCGTAGAGGCAGGACACCAGCAGGTCGGAGTCCAGGTCCGACAGCAGCCGGTTGGTGCGGGCGAGCACCTCGTCGGGCGCCGCGCCGGCGGTGGCGTGGGCGTGCAGGGCGGTGCGGACCTGGCCCGTGAACGCGGCGGCGGTGACGCTGTGGCCCTCGACGTCCCCGATGACGGCGGCGGCGGTCGTGTCGTCGAGGCGCAGGACGTCGTAGAAGTCGCCGCCGACGTCGAGGCCGTGTCCGGCGGGCAGATAGCGGGCGGCGACGTCGAGGCCGGGGAGAGCGGGCAGCGCGCGGGGCAGCAGGGCCCGCTGCAGTTCGCCGACCAGACGGTGCTGGGTGTCGTACAGGCGGGCGCGGTCCAGGGCCTGGGCGATCAGTCCGGCCAGGGAGGTGAGGACGGCGCGCTCGTCGGCGCCGAAGGTGTGCGGCCGGTCGTACGACAGGACGCAGCAGCCCACCGGCCGGCCCGAGATGACCAGCGGCAGGAAGGCCCAGGCCTCCTTGTCGCTGAGCAGGGGCGCCTTGGGGTAGCGGGCGGCGATCTCGGCCCGGTCGGCGAAGAAGGCGGGGGCGCCGGCGGCCAGGGTGTCACCGGCGGGGGTGAGATCGGTGTCCAGGCTCAGGGCGTCCAGGCGTTCCACGACGTCGGGGTCGTAACCGTGATGGCCGGTGATCGTCAGCCGGCCGGCGTCGGCGGCGGACAGCACCAGGCCCTGGGCCTGGAAGGCGGGCAGGATCTGGTGGGCGATCAGCTCGACGAGGTCCCGCACGGTGACCGTCTCGGTGAGCGCGGCGGCCAGGTGGACCAGTTGGTAGAGGCGTCCGGTGGGTGCCGGTGCGGGGCGCCGCGCGGTGCCGGGTGCCGGGTCGTCCATGGGGTGCCCGGCGCGCGGGGCGACCCGGACACTGATGCCGCTGGTGTCGGGGTAGAGCTCGAAGACCAGCCACTGGCCGGGCGGGCGGCGGGCGGTGAAGGCGACGGGCGAGCGGCTGACCAGGGCGGTGCGGTAGTGGTCCTCGTAGACCGGGTCGTCCAGCCAGCGCAGGGCCTCCCACGGGCGGGTGCCGAGGAGCCGTTCCGCGCCCCGGCCGAGCAGCCGGGCGGCGGCGGTGCTGAGGAAGGTGATCCGTCCCTCCAGGTCGAGGGAGACGGCGCCCTCGGGCAGGCGTTCCACGTAGTCGGAGGCGGCCAGGTCGGTCTGCGCGGGCCGGGTCACGGCGTTCGGCGGGACGATCCGCGTCCGGTCGGACAGGGTGGGCGGCTCGTCGGAGTCGTCCAGGATCCGCGCGAAGCGGCGGGCGCCGGTGGTGATGTTGTGCCGTTCCCTGGCCGTGAGCCGTCTCGGCCGGTCGGCGGGCCACATCAGCACCAGGCCGCCCCAGGGGCGCCGCATCCCGGTCACCGGCAGCGCGGCCAGAGCGAACGGGTAGGGCAGGACGGCGGCGGCGCGGGGATAGTGGCGGGCCATCTCGTCGTGGCCGCCGATCCAGACGAGCCGGCCGCCGCGGACGGCGTCGGCGACCGGCAGCGGACTGGCCGGGGCCAGCCGCTGCCAGGGCTCGAAGAACTCGGCCGGCAGGCCGCACAGCCACACCAGGCGCAGGAAACCGGTCGTCCCCTCGGACAGGTAGAGCCCTCCGGCCGAGGCACCGGTGCCGCGCACCGTGTCGGCCAGCGCCGCCCCCAGGGCGTCGTCCAGCGATCCGCGGCTCAGGAGCGGCTCGTCGATCCCGGACATGCTGTCCTCCGGTCCGGTGACGGGAAGGCCGGCCGCCCGTCAGGGGGTACGTGCACGCCTCCCGTACCGGCGGAGGCGTACGGCGGTCCTACCCCGCACACCACTCCTGACGCGCGCAGGGGGCACATTCCCCCGTACGAGGACGTGGCGGCGGGCCCGCACCCCTCCGCGGCGCTCTCACAGGCAGTAGCGCACCAGCCACTCGTCCGGGTCATAGGCGTCGCGGGCCGGGTCCGGCGCGGCGGCCGGGCGCTCCTCGACCATGTCCTCCGCCCGGACCGGTTCCGGAAGGTGCCCGAAGCGGGCGTGCCGCGCGGTCGCCGCCGCGTCCGTGTCCTCGTGTGTGCGCACCGTTCCCTCGTCCACGACGACTCCCCTCTCGCGGCCGGTCGACGCTCCCCCCTCGGACAGCACCGCGGCCCTGACGCCAAGTGTCACACACCGGTGGCCGAAGGCATGGCTTCCGTCACAGCCGACTGCGGCCGGTACTGATCGACTCCTCGTATGCGCACCGGCTCCCTCTCCCTTGCCGTCGTCCTCGCCGGCGCCCTGTCGGTCACCGCTCGCTGCACGGCTGTCCCGGCGTCCACGTGCTGCGCGACGGCGGTTCCGTCGCGGGCGGCACGGGGCGGACGGCCCGGCCCTGCCGCTCGTGCTGAAGCCGGGCGAGGGCGCCTGGGCCGGCCTGGTGTGGCGCAGCACGGTCGAGGCGGGCGCGGCGGTCGACGTCCCCCATGTCCAGGTGCGGGCGGAGTCCGGCGCGGACCCGGTGACGGTCGTCCCCGAACTCGACCTCGGGACGACGGGGAAGCCGGGCGTCGGCCCCTGGAAGAAGAAGAAGAAGAAGGAGTAGCTTCTCCCGGAGGAACGGCCTCCCGGCCGGATCGGTCCCCGATGGCGGGGCGGAAGTGGACCTCCTGGCGGGCCGCCGTCCTTTCTAGCGTCGGTGTCATGAACGCCGTCACCACGCGCGGGGCCCTGCTCGCCGCGCTCGCCTGTGTCCTCGTCGGAGGCTCCTTCACCGCCAACAGCGTCCTCGGCGACTACCCGTACGCGGGCGGTCAGTTCCTGCGGTACGCACTGGCCTGTCTGCTGCTGATCCCCTTGGCCGGCCGGGGCGCCGCCGCGAGGCTGCGGTCGCTCCCGCCCCGCCTGTGGGCCCGGCTGGCGCTGCTCGCCGCGGTCGGCATGGTCGGGTTCAACCTGGCCGTCCTGGCCGCGGAGCGGACCGCGGAACCGGCGGTGCCCGGCGTCTTCGTGGGCTGCGCGCCCGTGGTCGTCGCCGTCCTCGTCCCCCTGCTGGACGGCCGACGGCCGAGGCGGGCGGTGCTGTACGGGGCGTCGGCGGTGGCCGTCGGCGCCTTCACCGTGCAGGGCTGGGGGCGTACGGACGGGGCGGGCCTCGCCTTCTCGCTGTGCGCGCTCGTCGGGGAGGTCGGGTTCGCCGTACTGGCCGTGCCCGTGCTGCGGCCCCTGGGCCCCCGTCTGCTGTCCGCCACGGTGTGCTGCGTCGCCGCGGTCGAGTCGGCGGCGGCCGGATTGCTGCTCGACGGGTCCGCGTGGCTGCGCCGCCCGGACGTGGTCGAGGCGACGGCGCTGCTGTGGCAGGCGGTGGTGGTCACCGTCATCGGCTTCGTGTGCTGGTACATGGGCATGCAGCGGATCGGTGCCGAGCGGGCCACCCTGTTCTCCGGCCTGATCCCGGTGGCGGCCGCGTGCACCGCGCCGCTCGTCGGCACCGGCTCCTACGGTGCGGCCCAGGCGGTGGGCAGCGTCCTGGTCGGCGCCGGGGTCGCCCTGGGGTCGGGCGCGCTGGGTGTGCCGGCGGGCCTGCGCCGGTTCCGTGCCGCCCGGTCCGGACGAGGCGGCTCCTCCACGGCCGGTGAACCGGACGCCTTGGCCGACGCCTCGAACCGGTGAGCCCACGACCTCCCGCTCCTGCACCGCATCGGTGCGAGGGGGGAGGGAAACGCGAGGCGGCAGGACCCGTCACGGGTCCTGCCGCCGTTCACGCGGTGCGGTGGATCAGGCCGCGCGCCTCACGCTCCGCAGGACGAAGAACCCGAAGATCACCAGCATTCCGCCCAGCGCGGCCGGCCAGAGCTGGGTGCCGGTCTCGGCGAGGCTGCCGGTCTCGCCCTGTGCCTGGGACCGGTTCTCGGTGCCGAGTTCGGGGAGGCTGCCGGGCACCTCGGCGGCCTGGGCCGCCTGGCCGCCGTCGTCCTCGCCGCCCTTGTCGCCGCCGTCCTGGTCTCCGGCGCCGGCGTCCTCGGCCGGGGTGGACGCCTTGACGTCGGGCTGCTCGGGCCGGTCGGTGCCGTCGCCCTCCGCGGGCTCCTCGGCGGCCGGGGTCTCCGACGGCTGCTCCTGTCCGTCGTCGCCCTGACTGCCGTCGTCGCCGGGCTTGTCGGCGCCGTCGCCCTGGTTGCCGTCGCCGTCGCCGCCCTGGCCCGGGTCGTCGGGCGTGGCCGTGGGCTCCTCCGGCTGCTGGGGCTCTTCCGGCTGCTGGGGCTCCTCACCCGGTTCGCCGTCGTTGCCGTTGCCGCCGCCGTCACCGCCGTTGCCGCCGTCACCGGCACCGCAGGTGCGGCCCTCGTTGATGCAGTCGACGACCTCGTTCATCAGGTCCTCGTCGAAGACGTTGATGAAGTCACCGTGGTCCGTGATCGGCTTGTGCAGCTGCTCCGGGAAGGAGTCCACCGCGAACAGCGGGGTCGTCTCGCCGCCGTCCTCGAGGCTCGGCGCGTCGACGTCGTAGACGATCCGCTGCACCAGCTGCGGCACGGGCTTGAAGCCGGTCGGGCAGTTGCCGGCCTCGTCCGCGAACGCCATGTGCGTACGGTGGTTGGCGCTGTCGATGTTGCGGCCGTCCCAGCAGCTCTGGAAGTCGAAGCTGCGCACCACGTCACTGCCCTGCGGGCACAGCGGGTACTTGTCGGTCAGCTGGCGGTCCTCGAAGCCGGTGCAGCTCCAGGACGCGTTGGCGTTGGCGGGGCCGTTGACGAACGACTTGGCGTCGCCGGTGATGATGCGCAGCAGCCGCGGCATGGCGGTGACCTCGCCCCGCGGGTTGCCGACGAAGGTCAGGGTGACCTCCTTGGGCGTGACGATCTCACCGGCGTTGCCCTCGATGCCGCCGCCCGGGGACTGGGCGTCCTGCTCCTGGGTCCCGTTCTGCAGCCGCAGCACCGGCCAGTAGTACGACGACTTGTCGCCCTGGTCCGCGCAACTGGTGTCCGCCTGCGCCAGGTCCTCGTCGCTGGAGAAGGCGTTGGTGGCCTGGTTGCCGATGTAGTCGTGGAAGTGGTGGGCGCCGTTGGCGACACCCGGAGCGGCGATCACGTTGTCCGAGTTGAACAGGCCGTTCTCGTTGACGCCGCACTCGCTGGTGAAGGTGCCGCGAGAGGCGCTCTCCGTCTGCTCCGGCTCGGAGACGTTCGGCTGGACGCTCTCGATGTCGACGTAGTCGCCGGCGACGGGCCCGTTGCCGGCCTGACCGCCGTTTCCGCCCTGGCCCTCGCCCTG
This sequence comes from Streptomyces sp. NPDC059454, assembly GCF_042749965.1. Lineage (NCBI taxonomy): Bacteria > Bacillati > Actinomycetota > Actinomycetes > Kitasatosporales > Streptomycetaceae > Streptomyces > Streptomyces sp. NPDC059454. The sequence continues at coordinate 72,605 of NZ_JBHYVC010000015.1, forward strand.
ACCCTGGCCCTGCTGGTCCTGGCCGTCGCCTCCGCCGCCCGCCTGCTCGCCCTCGTTGCCGGCGTCCTCGTTGCCGGCGTCCCCGGCGCCCTCACCCTCCTGCCCGGCGTCCGGCTGTGTGGCGTTGCCGGATTCACGCACGGCGCAGGCGGCGAGTTCCTCGAGGCCCGCGGGCCGGTCTCCGACCCGGTCGATGGCGGTCGCGATGCGCGCGAGGGTCGCGGAACGCTTCTCCTCGAGTGGCCCGGCGATCGCGTTGTCCGCGAAGCCCGGATCCTGCCGGAGAGCCTCGGCCGACTCCCCGAGCCGCTTGTAGGCATCGGCGATCTGCGCGTCGAGCGCGGCGAGTTCCCTGTCGACCTCCGCCCGCGCCTCCTGCGGCACCGACGTCAGTTCGGTGGCCACGTCCGGGCAGTCGATCGTGGCGCCCGAGAGGACCTGGCCGTTGCCCGGCGCGCCCTCCTCCGTCGCGGAAGCGTAGACGTTGGCCGCCATCATCCCGCCTCCGCCCAGGATCAGGGCGAAGGCGGCGAGCGTCGCGCGCTGTTTGGGGCGTCTGCGTGTGTTGCGTGCCAAGGCGGTACTCCTACGCTTCTGTCGCGGGGGGTGGGCAGGGGATTCCCACGCCCCATACGCGGGCGGGCCGCCGTGTGTTCAAAGGCCTCACGGATTCTTCGGGAAATCTCAGAAGGCCCCGGTCCCGTACACACCGGATCCCCGCCGAACTCGTACGGCCCGGCGGGGACCTGGGGACGGGAGCGGTGAAGTGCCGACGGTTCAGCCGAAGTTCACGTCACTGCACAGGAAGTACGTCTGGTCCATGTGCGAGGCCTGCCAGATCGTGTAGACGACGTGGCGGCCACTGAGGCCGGAGGTGCTCACCGGGATCGAGTAGTTCTGGCTGGGCGCGTACGAGCCGGTGCGGGCCACCTGCTGGAGATCGTCCCAGCCCAGCTGCTCGGTGGTGGGGTCGAAGCCCTGCCGGGTGACGTAGACGAGGAAGTAGTCCGCGCCGTGGCTGGCCTGGTCGTACAGCTTGACGGTGAAGTTGTCGTTCACGTCCGTCGTCTTCCAGGCGCCCACCGTGTCGAGGGAGTTGTAGCGCCCGCCCTCGGCGTGCCCGCCGCTGCACAGTTGGCCGTCGGGGACCACGGCCTGGAAGTTGCCGGCGGAGCCGTTGCGGTAGAGGCCGTTCCAGTTCCACATGGCGTTGGGGTCGTCCTGCCACGCCTGCCAGCACATCGGGTCTTCCTGCGCCATCGCCGGGTTCTGGAAGTCGCTCCCCCAGCGCTGCCAGCATCCGTAGTTGCGGGACGCGGGGTCGACCACCGAGCCGTGGGCGACGGCGGTACCGCTCCAGGGGATCAGACAGAGCAGCGCGGCGACGGCCACGGTCAGGGCGAGCGACAGACGGGACCGGAACGACAATAAGTCATGACCATGCCAAGTCACGGGTTCCTTCTTTCCGCTGTGGGGGTCGTGGGGATGCGGGTGCGCGCCCCCACGGCAACAATGGGAGCGCTCCCAGTGCACAGGCTGCGCCCGTCGAAGCGGAGCGGCAATGCGCATTTGCGCCACTTCCGCACGGGCGGTGGCGCATTCGACGCGTTCGACGGAGACGGGCGCCGGTCCCTCAGAGCCCGTCGAGGTCGCGCGTCGTACGGCCGAGGCAGACGACCGAGTCGTCCATCGGCGCGTCGATCTCCTCGAAGCCCATACGGTCGTAGAAGGCCCGGGCGGACTTGTTGGCCGTCGCCATGACGAGGTGGACGGACGGCACTCCCCCGTCCCGCAGGGCCCCGAGGAAGGTCCGCATCAACTGCCTGCCGTAGCCGCGCCCCTGCCAGTCGGGCAGCAGGTCGATGTGCAGGTGGGCCGGCCAGGCGGCCAGTTCCGGGACGATCATCCGCTCGGGGTGGTGCAGGAGCCGGGCGATCGTCTCGTCCGGGGTGGCCGGCGGGCCGGACGGCTCGGGATGGCGGCCGGCGACCAGGGGCAGCCACACGGCGCGGAAGGCTCTGGCGAAGCGGACGGTGTCGGCGGTGCCGACGATGTAGCCGACCGCCCGGCCCCGGCCGTCGTCCAGCACGAACGCCAGCTCCGGCTCCAGATGGACGTAGGGCGCCGCGAAGGTGTCGGGGAAGACGCCGGGATCGGTGTAGTGAGGGCGGCTGTCCTGGCCGTTGTGCGCGGTGCGGATACAGATGTCGTCGAGGGCCTGCCGGTCCTCGCGGCGGTACGGGCGGATCCTGGGGGACTCGGTCATGCCTGGCATCCTGCATCCCTGGGAGCGCTCCAACAACCCTTTCCCGGCAGGTCGAGACCCGGATCCACGGCTTAGCCCGCCGGTACCTGGTTACCCAGGAGGGCATGAAGCTGCATATCCCGGGGCGGAACGGCCGGCAGGCCGACGAGAACACGACGGACGAGCCCCGTCCGGGTCACGGAAGCGACGCGGCGGCGGACGATCCCGGGCCCAGTGACGCGGTGGAGCGGGCGGCGCCGGACACACCGGGCAAACTCCCGAAGGGGGCGTGGGGCGCGGCGTTCAAAGGCAGTCTGCGCGAGTTCAAGGACGACGAGCTCACCGACCGGGCCGCGGCCCTGACGTACTACGGCGTGCTGGCGCTGTTCCCGGCGCTGCTGGCCCTGGTGTCGATCCTGGGCCTCACCGGTAGGTCCACCACGGACAAGGTGCTGGAGAACCTCCAGGAGCTCACCGCCCCCGGCGCGGCCCGCGACATCATCACCCGGGCGGTCCAGCAGCTGCAGGGCAACGCGGGCATCGGGTCGATCGTGGCGATCGCCGGTCTGGTGCTGGCCATCTGGTCGGCGTCGGGCTACGTGGCGGCGTTCATGCGCGCGGCGAACGCGGTCTACGACATGCCCGAGGGGCGCCCGGTGTGGAAGGTGCTGCCGGTACGGCTCGGGGTGACGGTCGTCCTGATGACAATGGCCGTGATCAGTGCGCTGATCGTGGTCTTCACCGGCGGGCTGGCCCGTCAGGCGGGCGACCTGCTCGGCCTGGGCGACACCGCGCTGACCGTGTGGTCGATCGCCAAGTGGCCGGTGCTGGTCGTCCTGGTCGTCATCATGATCGCGCTGCTGTACTGGGCGGCTCCGAACGCCAAGGTCAAGGGGTTCCGATGGATCACTCCGGGTAGTTTCCTGGCGCTGGTGATCTGGCTGGTCGCGTCCGCCGGATTCGCCCTCTACGTCGCCAACTTCGGGTCGTACAACAAGACGTACGGCACGATGGCCGGCGTCATCGTGTTCCTGATCTGGCTGTGGATCACCAATCTGGCCATTCTGCTGGGGCTGGAGTTCGACGCGGAGATCGCCCGGCAGCGGGCCATCGCCGGGGGCCATCCGCCTCAGGCGGAGCCGTACATGCAGCCGCGCGACACCCGGGCCTGGGACGAGCAGGACCGACGGCGCATGGACGAGACCTGACGCCGCCCGCGGCGGGGCTCAGTACATCAGGCCCGCGGCGACCGTGGCGCCCAGCTCCCAGCACCGCCCGACGGCGGCCCGGTCCGGCTCGCCGGTGACGGTCACGCCGTCGGCCGCGGGACGCCAGCCGAGGCCCGTCGTGATCGACTCGATGCCCCGCACCGCGCCGGTGACGTCGTTCCCGCCGTGCACGTAGTAACCGAAGGGCCGGCCCCGGGTGGTGTCCAGGCACGGGTAGTAGACCTGGTCGAAGAAGTGCTTGAGCGCACCCGACATGTAGCCGAGGTTCGCCGGGGTGCCGAGGAGGTAGCCGTCGGCGTCCAGGACGTCGGCGGCGGTGGCGGACAGCGCCGCCCGCCGCACCACCCGGACGCCCTCGATCTCCTCGGCGGTGGCACCCGAGAGGACGGCCTCGAACATCGCCTGGCAGTTCGGCGAGGGCGTGTGGTGGACGATCAGCAGAGTCGGCACACCCCGACCCTGCCGCGCCGGGCCCCGTGCCCGCAAGCCGCCACGGGCGGTGTCCCGTTGTGACGGCGGGACGGGGATGGCACGATGCCCCGCATCGGTACGCGGAGACGGGGTGCGTCTTGGTCGACGAGGATCACGGGTCACCGGCGGCGGCGGTGTTCGACGCGCTGGGCGGCGAGTACGAGAAGGCGTTCGCCTCCTCGTCGGCGCACCGGGCGTCGCTGGACCGGCTGCTCGAAGGGCTGGCGCCGGGCAGCAGGGTGCTGGACGTGGGCAGCGGGACGGGCCGTCCCACGGCCGCCGCGCTCGCCGGGGCCGGTCACCGGGTGCTGGGTGTCGACGTGTCCCCGGTGATGGTGGAGATCGCCTCCCGGCAGGTGCCCGGGGCCGAGTTCCGGTGCGCCGACATCCGCCGGATGCCGCTCGAGGACGGTTCGTTCGACGCGGTCTGCGTGTACTTCGCGCTGCTGCAGATGTCCCGTGCGGAGCAGTCGCAGCTGGTGCGCCGGCTGGCGCGGGCGCTGCGGCCGGGCGGCCTGTTCGCGCTGGCCACCGTGCCGCTGGACGTGGAGGAGTTCGACGGCGTCTTCATGGGACAGGACGTGCGCGTCACCAGTTTCGCGGCCGAGGACGTCGTCGCCCTCGTGCGTGGGGCGGGCCTGACGGTGGAGTCGCAGGAGAGCGTGATGTTCACCCCGACCCATCCCGACGCCCGGCCGGAACCGCAGTTCTTCCTGCACTGCCGCCGCGTGGAGGCGTGACCCCTCGGCCGGCCGGCGCGACGGGATCACCATGACTGACCGGCGCAGAATCAGGTACTCGCGTTCCGTTCCCCATCGGAAAGCGAGGTAGCCGACACATGTCGCAGGTAGAGGAATCGATCGAGGTCGACGTCCCGGTCCGCACCGCCTACAACCAGTGGACCCAGTTCGAGAGCTTCCCGGAGTTCATGGGCGGCGTGGAGCGCATCGAGCAGCGCAGCGACACGCTGACCCACTGGGTGACCAAGGTCGGGGGTGTGGAGCGGGAGTTCGACGCCCGGATCACCGAGCAGGTCCCGGACGAGCGTGTCGCCTGGACCACGGTCGACGGCGAGGCGAGGCAGGCCGGAGTCGTCACCTTCCACCGGGTGCGGGACACCACCACCAAGGTGATGCTGCAGATGGACTTCGACCCGCAGGGAGTGACCGAGAGCGTGGGTGACAAGCTCGGCTTCGTCAAGCGGCAGGTCGGTGGTGACCTGAAGCGGTTCAAGGAGTTCATCGAGCGGCGTGGCCTGGAGACGGGCGCCTGGCGCGGCGAGGTCTGACCGCCGCGGGACGGCGCCGTCCGGGCCTCGCCCCGCACCGCCGTCGTCCCGGGCCCGTCCGGCACGACGGCCCCCGCGGTCCCGGCCTTCGGGCCGGGACCGCGGCCGTCTACGGCAAGGGCTTCGGTTCGCCCTGTGCGGCCCGGAGGTCGGCGAGCAGTTCGGCCTGCCCCGCGAGTACGCCGGACAGGATGGTGCGTGCCACCCGCAGCAGCTCCGCCACGTGCGGGCTGGTCAACGAGTAGTACACGGTCGAGCCCTCCTTGCGGCCGACCACCAGGTTCGCCCGTCGCAGCACCGCCAGCTGCTGCGAGAGGTGGGCCGGCTCGATACCCACCTCGGGAAGCATCTCCCCCACCGCGTGCTCCCGCTCGCTGAGCAGTTCCAGCACGCCGATGCGGGCGGGGTGGCCCAGTGTTTTGAAGAACTCGGCCTTCATCCGGTACAGCGGCGTGGTCATCGTGCCGTCCCCTTTCCGGCGCGGCAGCACGGCCCGCACGGCCGGTCCCCGGTCCATCGCCGCATCTGTTCGTCGGCGTCCGCCCCGACGTTTTCCGACATGAGCAACTCGGTACATCCCCGCCGTCCGGTGGCCGTGGGCCGGTGAACTCACAGGGGGAGGGTGATCCGGACGCTCTTCCCCCGGCCGTCGGCGTCGCCCCGGACCACGGCGGTGCCGCCCAGGCCGTGAGTCAGTTCGACGACCGTGGCCAGGCCGCCCGTCCCGGCGCCCACCGGCCCGGACAGCCGCGGCCGGTGGGGGTGACGGTCGTGCACGGCGAAGACCAGGCACCCGGGACCCGCCACGTAGATCACCGTCGTCTGCGGGGAGACCCGGCCGCGTGCCGGACGCTGTTGGCCACCAGTTCGCTCAGGATCAGCAGCGCCGGTCCCACTGCCGGGTGGTGCTCGCCGATGCCCCACTCCGCCAGGGCCTGCTCGGCCGTTTCCCGGGCGAGGCGCACGGCGCCGGGCCCCGTGGGCAGGGTGAGCACGTGACGGTACGGCAGGGCGTTCGGCGCGGAGGTCGTCACGGCGCCTCCCGGGTGGGCGCGGGCACCGGGGCCGGCTGCCCCGCCGCCCGCAGGACGCCGTCGCGTTCCAGGTGGTCACGGGCGGCGCGGATCGCCCCGGGGGTCGTGGCGTACTCCCGGCCCTCGTGCCGCAGCAGCTCCAGGACGCCCACGGAGGCGAGGACCCGGCGGTGCTCCGGACGGACACCGGACGCCATGACGACGATGCCGCGCCGCCTCGTCTCAGCCCGTCATGCGCTTGCGCCACGACGGCTCGACCCGGCGCCACTCGGTCTCCCACTCGGCCAGGCGCCGCAGTTGCAGCCGGGCGCGGACGAGCCGGCCGCCGAGCAGGACCAGTCCTCCGGCGGCGACGGCGACCGTGGCACCGGCCATGACGGTCTGGAACCGGGCTTCCGCGCCGTCGGGCGGTGCGGAGACCAGCCGGCCCGCGGGGTCCGTCCACACGGTGACCCCGGTGCCCTCCGGACTCCCCGGGTCGACCTCGGCCCGGCCCGTGCGGCCGGTGCCGTCGGGGGCGGTCCACCGCACCTTGGCCCATACGCCGCCGTCCCCGTTCTCCGTCACCGGCACGGACAGCCCGGCGGCGTCCTCGGCCAGTACGGCGGGGACGGGGGTGGCCCGCTCCCGGCGCTCGGCGAGCGACCCGTCCACGGCCCCGGCCGCCGTCAGACCGGAGAACGCCCCGAGCAGCAGGGCGAGGACGAGTGTGGCAAGCACCAGCCAGGCCTCGGCCAGATCGCTGCGGCGGCGCAGCGGGTTCCTCCGCCACCGCCACAGCCGCACCCTCCGGGGCCTCGCACCCTGCGTCCTCGCCATCGGAGGTCACCTCCTCACGCGGGTGGCGAACGGCGCCTCACTCCAGGGTGGACCCGGCCGGCCCGCTCCGGCATGGGCCGAACGGCCCGATCCGCCGGCGCGCCCGTCAGACCGTCGGGTGCACGGGCACCACCTCGTGCTGCGGAACGCCGAGGACGACCTTGAGCGCCCCGGTCTCGGCGGCGTTGCCGAAGACGTCGTAGGCCTCCTGCATGTGGTCGAGCGGGAACGTGTGGGTGACCAGTCGGCGGGTGGGCAGCCGGCCGGCGGCCGCCATCCGCAGCAGGGTGGGGGTGGAGCGGGTGTCGACGAGTCCGGTGGTGATGGTGATGTTTTTGGTCCACAGGTCCTCGAGGTGCAGCGTGGCGGGCGCGCCGTGCACGCCGACGTTGGCCAGGTGCCCGCCGGGCCGCACCACGCGGGTACACAGTTCGAAGGTCTCCGGGAGCCCCACCGCCTCGATGACCACGTCCGCGCCGAGCCCGCCGGTGAGGTCCGCGATCAGCTGCCCGGGGTCCTCGTCCGCGTCGGCGACGGCCTCGGCTCCGAACTCCTTCGCGGCCTGCAGCCGGGAGGCGGCCACGTCCACGGCGACGACGCGTTCGGGCCCGAACAGCCGGGCGGTGGCGATCGCGGCGAGCCCGACGGGCCCGGCGCCGACCACGACGACCGTGTCACCGGGACGCACCCGCCCGTTGAGCACGCCCACCTCGTAGGCGGTGGGGAAGATGTCGGCCAGCAGCACGGCGTCCTCGCTCGCGACCGCGCCGGGCAGCGGGTGCACCGACAGGTCGGCGTGCGGGACGCGTACGTATTCGGCCTGGGTGCCGTCGACGAGGTGGCCGAGGATCCAGCCCCCGCCGCCCCGGCACTGGCCGTACACGCTCTCGCGGCAGTAGCCGCAGCGCCCGCAGGCGGAGATGCAGGAGACCAGGACGCGGTCCCCGGGGCGCACGGTGCGGACGTCGCCGCCGGTCTCGACAATCTCGCCGACCGCCTCGTGGCCCAGGACGGTGCCCGGACGGACCTCGGGCACGTCGCCCTTGAGGATGTGCAGGTCCGTGCCGCAGACGGTGACGGCGTCGACGCGGACGATGACGTCGCCGGGTTCCTCGACGGCCGGGTCGGGGACCTCCTCCCAGGCGGACTGCCCGGGGCCGTGGAAGACGTAGCCCTTCATGCCGATCCTCACCCTTCTCGCTCGGCGGCGGGCCGCGGCGCCGGGCGCGCCCGCGCCCGCCTGCGTCGGCGGAGCCCCGGCTGGGTTCCGGGACCGCCCTGCACTTCCAGTCTGGGCGCACGGGCGTGAATCCGCCGGTGCGGGACCCGTCGTCAGGCCACCGGGCGGGCGATGCCGGTGTGCAGGAGGCGGCGGGTCCGGCCGGCGGAGTCGCCGAGGCGCAGGGCGAGGCGGGACGCGGCGTCGTACAGGTGCCGTACCGCTTCGAGGCGTTCCAGGCGCGGGGCGAGGGCCGACAGGGTGATGGCCAGGGCGACGCCCGCCCAGGCGACGGGGCCGAGCGGGGCGCAGCCGAAGAAGTGGCTGACGCCCGGGGTCTGGACGAGAGCGGCGAGCACGGCCGCGGAGCCCAGGGCCGTCGCCCACACCAGAGGGCTGTGGCGGCGCCCGGAGAGGGTCTGCACCAGCTGGGCGCCGACCACCCCGCACAGGGCCATCGTGGTGGAGCGGCGTTCGGTGCCGGGGGTGAGGAGGCCGATCAGATAGGCGGTGACCGCGCCGAGGCAGGTGGTGACGCCCCGGCGCCGGATGGAGCGCAGCAGGGGCGCGCCCAGGACGTCGAGGCCCATCGGGCCGCTCGCGGCGTGCGCCGCCGTCGACGGGTCGTCGCTCGGTGTCACCGCCACCGCCATGGCGGGGAACATGTCGGTGAGCAGGTTGACCAGGAGCAGCTGACGGGTCGACAGCGGCGAGGACCCGGCGAGCAGGGTGCCCAGCACGCTGAAGCCGACCTCGCCCGCGTTGCCGCCGATGAGGATGCTGACCGCGTCGGCGACGCTGCGCCACAGCGCGCGGCCCTCGCCGACGGCGTCCACCAGGACGGACAGGTCGCCGGTGGTGAGCACCAGGTCGGCGGCGTTGCGGGCGGCGGCGGAGCCGCGGGCCTCGATGCCGACGCCCACGTCGGCGGCGCGGATGGCGGCGGCGTCGTTGGCGCCGTCGCCCGCCATCGCCACCACCCGGCCGGCCTGTTGCAGGGCCTCCACGACGTGCAGTTTCTGCTCGGGGGCGACCCGGGCGACGACTCCGGCGCCGTGCAGCGCCCGCACCCGCTCCGAGCGTCCCATGGCGACCAGGTCGTCCCCGGTGACCACCTCCGTCTCCTCGGGCCAGCCCAGCTGCAGGGCGATGGCGCGGGCGGTCTCCGGGTGGTCGCCGGTGAGCATGACGGGCAGGATGCCGGCCCGGCGCAGTTCGGTGAGCAGCTCCCGGGAGGTGTCGCGCGGCACGTCGGCGAGGGCGATCAGTCCGGCGAACTCCAGGTCCGCCAGGTCGGCGTCGAGTTCGGCGTCCGCGTCGGATCCCCGGCACGGGCGCCGGGCGACGGCGAGGACGCGCAGCCCCTGGCCCGCCAGGGTGTGGGCGGTGCCGGCCGCCTCCTCGGGGAGGTCCCGGCAGGCGGGGAGCACCGTCTCGGGGGCGCCCTTGACGACGAGGAGTGCGGCGTCGCCGTCCCGGCCGGCGGCCGCCGCGTAGCCGCGGCTGGCCTCGAAGGCCAGCTCGCCGTCGGCACTCCAGCCGGCGTCGGGCGGGGCGACGTCGAGGACGGCCTCGTCGGTGGCGTGGGCGACCCGGCGCCCCTCACCGGTCTCCTCCTGCGGACAGGCCCGCGCGGCGAGCCGTACGACCGGTACGGCGTCCTCGGCGTCCGGGGCGAGGACGGTGCCGTCGGCGGTGGCCACCCGGACCAGTCGGAGCCGGTTCTCGGTGAGGGTGCCGGTCTTGTCGAAGCAGACGGTGTCGACCCGGCCGAGCGCCTCCAGGGTGCGCGGGGTGCGGACCAGCACGCCCCGCCGGGAGAGCCGGCGGGCGGCGGCCATCTGGGCGACGGTCGCGACCAGCGGCAGCCCTTCGGGGACGGCGGCGACGGCCACGGCGACACCGCCGCTGACGGCACGCCGTACCGGGCTGCCGCGCAGCAGGGACAGGCCGGTCACCAGCGCACCGCCGGTGAGGGTCACCGGAAGGGCCTTGCGGGTCAGTTCCTGCAGGCGCGCCTGGACCCCGGCGGGCGGCGGGACACGGGCGGCCAGGGCGACGGCGCGGCCCGCCTCGGTGCGGTCGCCGGTGTCCACGACGAGCGCGTCGGCGCGGCCGGCCACGACGGTGGTGCCCTCGAAGACCATGCAGGTCCGCTGGGCGACCGGCGCGCCCGGGGTCGCTTCCACGGCCTTGGTCACGGGCAGCGACTCGCCGGTGAGCGACGACTCGTCGACCTCCAGCCCGTCCGCCTCCAGCAGCCGCGCGTCCGCCGGTACGACGTCGCCGGCGCCGATGCTGATCCGGTCCCCCGGCCGCAGCCGGGCGGCGTCGACGGTGACCGTGCGGCCGCGGGTGTCCTGCCGGCGGGCCTTGGGCTGCTGGCGGGCGGCGAGCCGGGCGAGCGCCCGTTCGGCGCGCAGCCGCTGGAGGCCGCCCGCCACCGCGTTGATGTCCATGGCCCCGACGACGAGCAGCGCGTCGACGAGCGAGCCGAGCAGCGCCGAGGCGACCGCCCCGGTGGCCAGGACCGGCGTGAGCGGGTCGTCGAGCTCGCGGCGGACGGCGCCGGCCGCCTGCCAGGTCCAGCGGGCGGGGACGGCCACGGGCGTGCGAGTGAGCCACGCGGCCCGCTGCCGGGAGCGTTCGGCGAGCAGGGCGAGTCCGCCGGGTTCGGCGTCGGTGTCGGTGCGGGTGTCGCGCAGCAGCTCGCTCGCCTCGTGCGGTTCCAGGGCGTGCCAGGGCACGTGCAGCCGGGGCTCGGGCGGCGTGGCGCGGGCCACGCGCAGGCCTTCCGTCCAGCCGGTGAGCAGGGCGCCCGCCGCCGCGATGTTCACCGGGGCGTGCCGGGTGAGCCGCTGCCACAGCCGACCGCCGGGGGGGCCGCCGCGGGCCACCATCAGCCCGGACAGGGCGGCGCCGGCCCGGGCCAGGGTCTGCGAGCGGCGGCCGACCCGGCGGGCCGCCGGGACGGCCGTCAGCAGGCGCAAGACGTCGGCCAGTCCGTTCGGGGCGAGCGCGTCGGCGCCCCAGGCGAGCGCCGAGCGCGCGTCCGTGAGGGCGATCGCCACATCGCCGGCGGGCAGTCCGTCCGCCACGTCGCCGTCGCCGTGCGCGGCCACCCGGGCGACGCTCACCACGATGTGCCCGTCGTTCTGCAGCGCCCGTACGACGTCGCCGAACGGCAGGTCGGCGGGGGCCACCTCGTCGGCGAGGCGGGTGATGTCCTTCAGGTCGGAGCCGCCGGTGACCACGACGTGCAGCCCGGCCCGGCGGGCCGCGTCGAGGACCGCTTCGGCGTAGGGGTCGACGGGGTCCTCGAACACCGCGGGCGCGCCGTCGGCGGGCCGCGCCCGGCCGCGCAGGACGTCGGCGTGCAGGACCAGGGAGTCGGCGATCTCCAGCTGCCGCAGCCGGCCGGCGCCGCGGACCAGGACGCCGGACCGGGCGAGGTGGGTGCCGAGGACCGCGTCGAAGGCGGCGGGGCCGTAGCGCGCCGCCTTGGGGGATCCGGCGAGGACGGCCTCGGCCGCCTCCCGGGCGTCGTGGGTGACGAGGAGGGTGGCGGCGGCGCCCGCGACGCTGCCGGTGCCGGCGTGCGCCGCGTACGCCTGGGCGGGCGTCACCCGCAAGGGCGGGCGGGTGCCGGCGGGACAGGGGATGCTGGTGCGCCGTTCGAGGCAGACGTCGTCGTGCAGGGCCTCGAAGGCGGCGGCCCGGGCGGTCGCCTCGGTGAGCTGGCCGGTGCGCAGCAGTCCGTCGAGCACCAGGGCCACGGGGGACTGTCCGGCGCCGTGCGCGGCGGCGTTGGCGGCGGCGAGGAGGAGTTCCATGCCGCTGCGGCCGAACCGCTGCCGCAGCAGGGCGCGGAAGCGGGGGTTCTCGCGCAGCAGGGTGACGGCGGCGGTGACCGCCTTGGGACTGGGCGGCAGGCGCAGCGACCGGCCCGCCAGGGCGCCGGCCGCGCCGGCCGCGTCCAGCAGCAGCGCGGTGGCGGCGACCCGTACCTCGCGGGGGTCACCGGGATGGGCCGTGCCGTCCTCGTCCTCGGGGCCGGTGTCCTCGGTCAGTCCGAGGCGGGCGGCGAGCGCGACGGCACGCTCGGTCACGCGGTCGCCGGCCGCGTCCGTCACGGCGGTCACCACGAGCCGGGACAGTCCCTCGTCCCAGTACGCCGTCAGCACGTCGGGGTGGTCGAGCAGTTCGGCGGCGACCTTGCGGGCGAGCGGGGCGACGGCGCCGCCCGGGTGCCGCAGGGCCAGATGGACGCGGTGTCCGGCCCGCCAGTGCCGGCCACCGCCGAGGGCGTTGCGGGCGACGTGGCCGAGGCGGCGCGTCGTGCCGTGGACGGACGTCATGCCCTGTGCGGTGCCGCGGGCGGCGCCTGCGGCGGCTCCCGCCACGGCCCCGGCGAGGGGGGCGACGTCAAAGCGTGTGAGCATCTGTGGAGTCCCGTCGATCGTGGCTCAGCCGGTGTGGCGGGAGTCGCGCGGCCGGCCGGGGGCGGTGTCCGGGTCCGGGTGGAGGGCGGAGTGCGCGCCGTGCTGCCGGGTGGCATCGGCGACCTGTTTCAGGGCCGAGGCGGTGGCGGTGTCACCCACCTTGGCGGGCTGTTCGCGCACGGGGTGCTCCGCATGGCCGGCGCGGTCGCGGGAGGGGGCGAGCCGGTCGCCGGGCCCCGCGGGCGGCCGGTCGCCGGAGGTGCCGCTCCCGGCCGGCGTCCGGTGGTGCCCGTCCGCGCCGGCCGGTGACTCCGTGCCCGGCGCGCCGTCGGGCCGCTGTGCGGGGCGCGGCTGGGTGAGCCAGGCGACGGCCGCGCCGGTCAGCGCCACCGGCCACTCGACGACGCCTGCCACACCGAGCGCCCCGGCTCCGGCGTAGACGGCCATCCGGCGCCCGCGCGGGGAGACCGTGCCGATCGCGTCCAGGGCGCCACCGGCCACCCGCCCCGCCTGCTCCGCGCCCGGCAGGTGCCGCAGGCCCGAGACGACGGCCCGCAGGGGCCCCGGAAGATCGGACGGACGAGACGTGTGCTGCTCCATGCCGGCCTCCACGAGCGAGTCCCTCACGGGCACTCATCACCTTCCCTGCCTTTTGCCCCATATTCAGCTGTAACCGGCAAAAGCGCCTTTTCTGTACGCCCGCGGCGGCGAGGACGCCGCACGGCACCCCGCTCCGGGCCGCCGCCCTCCATCCCCGGTCCGGGCCGCCGCCTTTCGCCCGCGCCCGTGTCGGAACCGGCACGCCGGGTACTAGGTGCAGGCACACAGCGGCCGTGCGGACCGCCCGGGCGGCGAAGGGAGTGGTCATGACGGAGAACGGCGAGGACGCCACGCTCGCCCGGCCCCCGGGGACCCGGGAGCTCCGTCTGGCCACGGACGCCCCGGGACCGGTACCGGGGCACGCCGCGCGGAGCGGCACACGGGCCCAGGAGGAGGACCCGGAGCTGCCCCGCGACCGCAACCAGGCGATCCTGGAGGCGGCCAAGCAGGTCGGCGCGGTGCTCAAGCGGGGCGGGCACCTGTTCGCGCTGGCCGGCAGCGTCGCCGTCCACGCCCACGGCGGCAGCGGGAACCTCCAGCACGACGTCGACTTCTGCGTCCGGCCCGAGGACGCCGAGTCGGTGGCCGCCACGCTCCGCGAGGCCGGGCTGACGGTGTACACCCCGCCCGAGGACTGGCTGATCAAGGCCACCTGCTTCGGCCAGGACGTCGACCTCATCTTCGAGCTGGCGCACCGGCCCGTCTCCACCGAGATGCTCCGGCGGGCGCAGGAGCTCCCGGTGGAGTCGGTGCGCATGCCGGTCCTGGCGTCCACCGATCTGCTGACCGGCCTGCTGGCCGCCTTCTCGGAGCACCACTGCGACTTCGGGGCCGTCCTGCCCATCGCCCGCGCCCTGCGCGAGAAGGTCGACTGGGAGCGGGTACGGCGCGACTGCGGGGACGAGCCCATGCCGGCCGCCTTCTTCTTCCTCCTGGAGCGCCTGAACGTCATCTGAACGTCCGCGGAAGGAACGCCCATGAACACCCACGACGCCGGATCCGCAGGCGGCACACCGGCGGCGGCGAGCCCGGAGTACCGCATCGCCCACCTCCAGGACCGTCTCGCCTCGGGCGAGCTCGGCGAACTGGGTGTGCGGGTCGAGGTCCGCGGCGGGTCCGTACTGGTCACCGGGACCGTACCCTCGGCCCACTGCCGCGAGGACGTCCTGAGCACGGTGCGCGAGGAGCTCACCGGGCTCGAGGTGCACTGCGACATCGTGGTCAGCGAGACCTCGTCGCCCGATCACGCGGAGGAGCTGTCATGATCCGGATCGCCGCCGTCGGTGACATCCACATGGGGCCCGACACCCGGGGCACGCTCCGCCCCGCGTTCGACACCCTGCCCGAGTGCGCCGACCTCCTGCTGCTGGCCGGGGACCTCACCCGGCACGGCACCGTCGAGGAGGCCCGCGTGGTGGCCGACGAGATCCGGGACCTGGGCGTCCCCGTGGCCGCCGTGCTCGGCAACCACGACCACCACGACGACCGGCAGGACGAGGTCACGGCCGTCCTGCGGGACGCCGGAGCCCATGTCCTGGAGGGGGAGTCGGCGGTCGTACGGGCCGGCGACGCACGCGTCGGGGTGGCCGGCACCAAGGGGTTCGGCGGCGGGTTCGTCGGGGCGAGCGCCGGGGAGTTCGGCGAGCCGGTGATGAAGGAGTTCGTGCGCCTCTCCCGCCGGTGCGCCGACGGCCTGCGGACCTCGCTGGAGAAGCTGGACCAGGAGGGCTGCGACGTCCGGATCGCCCTCACCCACTACTCCCCCGTGCCGGAGACCCTGGCCGGGGAGCCGCTGGAGATCTATCCGTTCCTGGGCAGCTATCTGCTGGCCGAGGCGATCGACATGGCCGGCGCCGATCTCGCCGTGCACGGGCACGCGCACGCCGGCAGCGAGCACGGCATGACGACGGGAGGCGTGAAGGTGCGCAACGTCGCCCAGCCGGTCATCGGCCGCGCCTTCCACGTCTACCACCTGCCGGTCCATGACCGCGTGGGCGCCGGCACGGGGGCGGCGACCGCCTGAGCCCGCCGCCCCAGCGCCGCCGGTCGCACCGGCGGCGCTTTTCTCTGCCCCGAGACCGGGTCCGCACAGGGCCTCCCGTGTGAACGCCCCGCAAGGCGCGCACACTGTGCGCATTTTGTCCGCTTAGCATGCAGCTCCGTGCCCCGTGGTCACGTCGCCGCGCACGCGCCCGGGGCACGGCCGCGCTCGCCCGGCCGCGTCGCCGCCGGCCTGCGCCCTTCGTCCATCCGCCCGACCCGTACGAGAGGACACCAGATGGCGCCGCCGGGCCGTACCGGACCGTCGTCCGAGCCCGCCCTCACCCCGCACGACGCCGAACTGCGCACCGCCGCACGGCACCTGGCCCGCCGCCGCTTCCTCACCGTCACCGCGGCGGCCGCCGCCCTCGCCTTCACCACCGGCCTCCCCGCGCGCGGCGCCTTCGCCGCGCCCCGGCTCGACGCGGCCCGGATCGCCGAGGACCCGTTCACGCTCGGTGTCGCCTCCGGCGACCCGCTGCCCGATTCGGTGCTCATCTGGACCCGGCTGGCCCCGGTCCCCTTCGAACCCGACGGGGGCCTCGGACAGCAGCAGGTGGAGGTCGCCTGGGAAGTCGCCGCCGACGAGTCCTTCGCCCTGGTCGTACGGCGGGGCACCGTCCTCGCCCACCCCGAGTACGGGCACAGCGTGCGCGTCGACGTGCAGGGCCTGGAGCCGGGCGGCCACTACTACTACCGGTTCCGCACGGGCGCCTGGATCAGTCCCACCGGCCGCACCCGTACCGCTCCCCCGGCCGGCGCCGGCACCGCGAGCCTGAGACTGGCGGCGGTCGCCTGCCAGGCGTACCACGACGGCTACTACACGGCGCACCGGCACCTCGCGCAGGAGGACGTCGACGTGGTGTTCCACCTCGGGGACTACCTCTACGAGTACGCCGTCGACTCCGCGGGCGGCGCCCGCCGCTACACCGACGTCGCGCTGCCGGCCGTGTTCAACCGCGAGACGACGACGCTGGCGGACTACCGGATGCGCTATGCGCTCTACAAGAGCGACCCCGACCTGCGGGCCGCGCACGCCGCGCACCCGTTCGTCGTCACCTGGGACGACCACGAGACCGAGAACAACTACGCGGGCGCGCTCGACGAGAACGGCAGTGACCCGGCGCTGTTCCTGCCCCGCCGCGCCGCCGCCTACCGCGCCTACTGGGAGAACCAGCCACTGCGCGCCGACCGGCTCCCCGAGGGCCCCGACGCCCGGCTGTTCCGCCGGCTGCACTGGGGTGACCTCGCCCAGTTCGACATCCTCGACACCCGTCAGTACCGCTCCGACCAGGCCTACGGCGACACCCCGCACGTTCCCGGGCCCGAGTCGGACGACCCGGCGCGCACCATCACCGGGGACGCCCAGGAGCGCTGGCTGCTCGACGGCTGGGGCACGTCGACGGCGCTGTGGAACGTGATGCCCCAGCAGGTGTGCTTCTCGCAGCGCAAGCTGGACCTGAACGCCGGGGCGAAGGTCTCCATGGACGCCTGGGACGGCTACCGTGCCAGCCGCGGCCGGCTGGTCGCGGGCGCGAAGGCGGCCGGTGTCGCCAACTGGCTGGTCCTCACCGGTGACGTCCATGTCGCGTACGCCTTCGACATCAAGGACGACTTCGACGACCCCGACTCCGCCGTCCTGGGCACGGAGCTGACCTGCACCTCCGTCGCCAGCGGCCGCGACGGCGCGGAGCACCCGGCCAACTGGGACACCTACCTGCGGGCCAACCCCCACCTGCGGTTCTACGACGGCCGGCGCGGCTATGTGCGCGTCGAGCTGGGCCGGGAGAGCGCCCGGGCCGACTACCGGATCGTCCCGGCCGTGACGACGCCCGGCGCCCCCGTCTCCACGGCCGCCTCCTTCGTCACCGAGGTGGGCTCGCCCGGTCTGACGCCGGTCTGACGCCGGCCTGACGCCGGCCCCACCCGTCCGGGTGTCCGGAGTCGTACGCGTGTACTGCACTTGGCGTCCGCACGTGTCACGAACGCGGTAATCACGGCGTGTCCTGACATCGTGCCGGGTGTCACGGGCAAGGACTGAGTCTCTTCCGCAGCTTCGCACCGCGTACGAAGGAGACCTACCGAATGGTCCTCAGACACGCCCGGGCCGCCCGCCGGTCGGCGTTCACGGCGCTCGGCGCCCTCGTCCTCGCCGGACTCCCCTGCGCCGCGGCGGCCGACCCCACGCCCGTGGCGGGGCCTGCGCCCGGCGCGGCCCAGACCCTCGGCGCCGACCGGCCGTCGCCCCATCTGCTCGCCGCCCTCCGGCGTGATCTGCGACTGGACGAGGCCCAGGCCTCCGAGCGGCTGGTCAACGAGGCCGAGGCGGGCACCCGGGCGGGCCGGCTGCGCAACGCGCTCGGCGACCGGTTCGCCGGTGCCTGGGTGCGCGGCAGGACGGCCGAGGAGCTCACGGTCGCGACCACCGACGCCAAGGACGCCCCGGCCATCGAGGCCGAGGGCGCCACGGCCAAGGTGGTCGGGCGGACGCTGGCCGCACTGGAGGCGGCCAAGGCGAAGCTGGACGCGGCGGCCGGGCGGGTCGAGACCCTCGACACGCCCGTCTGGTACGTCGACGTACCGGAGAACCGGGTCATGGTGCAGGCGACCAGCCAGGAGGCCGGCACCGCCTTCGTCAAGGCCGCGGGGCTCGAGGGCGAGGACGTCGGCATCCGGATGACGACGGTACGGCCGCGCCTGCTGCAGGACATCACCGGCGGCGACGCCTTCTACATCGACGGCTCCGCACGGTGCTCCGTCGGGTTCTCCGTCACCAGGGGTGAGCAGGCGGGCTTCGCCACCGCCGGTCACTGCGGCAGGCCCGGCGCGACCACGACCGGATACGACCGCACCGCGCAGGGCACCTTCCGGGCCTCCACGTTCCCCGGCGAGGACATGGCGTGGGTGGCCACCGGCGACCAGTGGACGCCCACGCCCGACGTCAGGGCGCAGGAGGGCCAGGAGGTGCAGGTCACCGGTTCGGCGCAGGCTCTCGTCGGGGCGTCGGTGTGCCGTTCCGGTTCGACCACCGGATGGCACTGCGGCACCATCGAGCAGCACGACACCAGCGTCAGATACGCCGAGGGCAGGGTCGACGGGCTGACCCGGACGACGGTGTGCGCCGAGCCGGGCGACTCCGGCGGGCCGTATGTCGCGGGCGCGCAGGCGCAGGGTGTCACCTCCGGTGGTTCCGGTGACTGCACCAGCGGCGGTACGACGTTCTACCAGCCGGTCAATCCGATCCTCGGTGACTTCGGGCTCACCCTGACCACCGCCACCGCGCAGACCACGCCGGGCCGGCAGGACGACGGCGCCGAGGCATGGACCGCGGGCCGGGTCTACGAGGTGGGCACCACGGTGACCCGTGACGGTGTGCGCTACCAGTGCCTGCAGACCCACCAGGCGCAGGGCGCGTGGGCGCCCGCCGGTACTCCGGCCCTGTGGCAGCGGCTGTGACGGCATGACCGTACGGCGTCGGCGCCGGCCCTGTGCCGGCGCCGGCGCCGTTTCCGGGGGTGGCCCCGCCGTGGCCGGTCCCGGGCGGGTCGAGTGCCGCCTCGGTACCGCCTCGGTGCCGGCGCTCCGGATCCCGGTGAGTTCCCCGGTGGCCTTCTCGTCGGGACGCAGGACACCATCCCCCGAGGCGGAGCGAGTGCCCTCCCCTCCGGATGCGCTGATGTCGAACACATCGCTTCGCCTTTCCCCGACGTGCCTTCGTCACTTCTTCGACGGGCCGGGGACGTACGGCATCACGAGGAGACGGCGGGCGGGCGTACGCCGGACAGGAGCACGCCACTGTGCGGGCGGGTGGGGACCCGGTGCAGCGGGATCGTGAGATTCTGCTCCGGCACCGTGTACTCCATTCGGGCGAGCCGCACCGCGAGCGCCTCCAGCACGCCGACGGTGACGCCCTCGCCGGGGCAGCGGTGCCCGGCGGCCGGATCGCCGCCGCCCTGCGGGATCAGTTCGTCGCGCTCCACCGGCCGTTCGAGGAAGCGCCGCGGGCGGAAGGCGTACGGATCGCCCCACAGCGACTCGTCGTGGTTCTGGCCGTACACGTCGAGCACCACCAGCCCCCCGGCCGGGACCCACTCGCCCCGCCAGTACAGGTCCCGGGCGGCCAGACCGCCGAGGAACGGCACGAACGGGTAGAAGCGGCGCACCTCGTGGGTGAACGCGGCGGTGAACGGGATGTCCCCGTCCGCGAGGGGCGCGCGGTGCTCGGGCCACTTGTGCAGGGCGTGCGCGGTGAAGGCGACGAACCAGGCGAGGGCGGTCGTCGGGCGGACGACGTTGAGCAGTTCCACCGCGGCCGTCTTCTCGTCGAGCGGCTCACCGTCCGCGTCGCGGTGCCGGCACACCAGGTCGAGGACCGAGTCCACGGGGGCGGTGACCGCGCCGGACCGTACGTCCCGCACCAGCCGGCCCAGCCGGTCCTCCTGCCGGACGCGGGCGCGCCGGGCCCGCAGGTGGCGCGGTCCGGCGGTGGCGAAGCCGTCGATCATGGCGATCATGTCGCGGGCCGTCGCCTCGGCATCGGCGTCGTCCAGCGGTATGCCGGCCCATCGGTGGACCCCGGTGGCGAGCACCGTGCCCGCCTCGTCGAACAGCACGACCGAGCCGCGCCGGCCCCAGGCGGGTACGGCCTCGTCCCAGGCGGCGGCGGTGTGGTCGACGAGGCCGGCGATCCGGCCCGGCTCGAGCAGCGGCAGGAACAGGGACTTGCGGGCGCGGTGGGCGACGCCGTCGAGGGTGTGCACCGCTTCGTGGCCGAACAGGGTGGCGAGTACGGGTTCGGGGATGGCGCGGTGCCGGTGCACGTTCTGTTCGTCGTAGAAGAACCGCACCGCTTCGGGGCCGCGCAGGGCGAGTGCGGGCCGGCCCAGGATCCGGGTGCGGACCACGGGGCCGGGGGTGTCGCGCATCCGGTTGGGCAACCAGGCGTAGCCCTCGGCCAGCAGCGGCAGGGTGCGGTCGATCAGGGGGCGGCTGAGTACGTCCATGGCCGCCGGGTGCCCCAGGGGGTGCCGCGACACTCCGGGTGGGGGCGGGACCACCCGTTCGGATGTGGCCGAGGCCACGTGCCGAAGGAGGCCGGAGTCATATCGGGGCGGGCGGGGCGGCGGCTAGCGTTCCGTGCGGTTCTCTCACCCCAGCAGCTCGGACGGCCCGGCAGTGCAAGCAGATCTCTCCCCGGTCATCGCGGCGACCGCGCAGTGGCTGACTCGTTCCTTTCCCGCGCCCGGCGGGGCGCTGGCGGCCGCCCTGTGCGAGGCGCAGGCACGGCAGGCGGTGACCGTCGCCGCGCGGCTGCGGTATCCGACGGAGATGGATGTCGCCCTGGTCGGGCTGACGGGGCCGGGGGGTTCGGGGCGGCTCGACTGGGTGACCGGGGCGGATGCAGAGGGCTCGGGCGAGGGGGATGCCTGGCGTACGTGGGTCGACGAGGTCGTGGCGAGCTGGGCGGCGTGTCTGCTGGCCGATCCCGAGGTGGCCGGTCTCGCGGTGACCGCGCTCACGGGGGGCGCCGTGCCTGCCGAGTTCCGTCGGCTGGTCGCGCCCGATGAGACGGACCGCCGGGCGGCGGCGTTGCTGCGGCATCCGGATCTGCTGCTTCCGGTGGCGGGCCTGCACCGTTCGGCGCTGCTGAGCCGGCTGGATCCGGACGTCACCCTGGTGGGCTGAGGTCCGCGTCGGGCCCTGGGTGTGCTCGCCGGGGTGCGCAGCCCGGCGCTTGCGGGTGTCTCCCCCACCGCCCACCCGTGCCGCTGGGGGCGCCTCCCGGACCTTCAAGACGCTGGGGAGGCACGACTGCACGCGGAGTGCGGGAGGTGCCCGTGGGGCGGGGGTCACGTTGCGTCATTCACCGGAACGCAGTAGGCGGCCGTGCCGGGTGCGGGGGCGGGGTTCAGGCTGGGCGGCATGAGCACCGTCATATCGCGGAAGTGGGAGCACGCCGTCGTCACCGGTGGCGCGGGATTCGTCGGCTCCCATCTGTGTGCCGCCCTGCTCGACGCGGGCGCCGCCGTCACGTGCGTGGACGACCTCAGCACCGGCCGGCCGGAGAACATCGCCCCGCTGCTCGAACGGCCCGGGTTCACGCTCGTACGGGCCGACGTGGCGCAGGAGCTGCCGGTCGGCCGGCCGCCCGACCTGGTGCTGCACTTCGCCTCCCCCGCCTCCCCGGCGGACTATCTGCGGCTGCCGCTGCACACCATGGAGACGGGCAGCCTCGGCACCCGCAACGCCCTGAGGCTCGCCCAGGACGCCGGGGCCCGCTTCGTCCTCGCCTCCACCTCGGAGGTCTACGGCGACCCGCAGCAGAATCCGCAGGACGAGCGGTACTGGGGCCACGTCAACCCGGTCGGCCCGCGCAGTGTCTACGACGAGGCCAAGCGCTTCGGCGAGGCGCTGACCACCGCCCACGCGGAGACCCGCGGCACGGACACCTGCATCGTGCGGCTGTTCAACACCTACGGCCCGCGGATGCGCGGCCACGACGGCCGCGCCGTACCGACCTTCGTCCGGCAGGCCCTGGCCGGCGAACCCCTCACCGTGACCGGTGACGGCCTGCAGACCCGCTCGCTGTGCTACGTCGACGACACGGTGGCCGGCGTCCTCGCGGCGGCCGGCCACGGCATGCGCGGCCCCGTCAACATCGGCAGCCCCGGTGAGATCACCATGCTCGCCCTGGCCCGTCTCGTCGTCGCACTCGCCGGTTCCCGTTCGGAGATCCGCTACATCGAACGCCCGGTGGACGACCCGGCCGTGCGCTGCCCGGACATCACGCTGGCCCGCGACAAGCTCGGCTGGGAGCCCCTGGTCGGCACCGAGGAAGGACTGCGCCGCACGATCGACTGGTTCCGCGCCGAAGCACGCCGCTGAGCGCGGCCGTCCCCCGCCGGTCCGGGACACCGCGGCCCACCCCCGGCCGCCCGATCCGCGAAAGGCCCGCCCGCCCATGCGCATCCTCGGTATCAACGCCCTCTTCCACGACCCCGCGGCCGCCCTGGTGATCGACGGGCGGACCGTCGCCGCCGCGGAGGAGGAGAGGTTCTCCCGGCGCAAGCACGGCAAGCGCCCGCTGCCGTTCTCCGCCTGGGAACTGCCCGAACAGGCCGCCGCCTGGTGTCTGAAGCGGGCCGGACTGCGTCCGCAGGACCTCGACGCGGTCGCCTACTCCTTCGACCCGGCGCTGGCCCGCCCCGCCGACGCCATGGGCCTGGACGACCCGTGGGACCACCTGCGGCTCACCTACGCGCGGGAGGCCCCCGGCTTCCTGCGGACCGCGCTGCCCGGGCTCGACCCCGGCATCGTCCGCTTCGTACCGCACCACATGGCGCACGCCGCCTCCGGCGCCTTCGCCGCACCCGACGCCGGGGACTGCTCCGTCCTCGTGCTGGACGGCCGCGGCGAACGCGCCTCGCACCTCGCCGCCCGCCGGGTGGACGACCGGCTCGAATCCCTGCGCGCGCAGGACCTCCCCCACTCGCTCGGCCTGGTCTACGAGGAACTCACCGAACACCTCGGCTTCCTGCGCTCCTGTGACGAGTTCAAGGTGATGGCCCTCGCCTCCCACGGCACCC
Organism: Streptomyces sp. NPDC059454; assembly: GCF_042749965.1. Classification (NCBI taxonomy): domain Bacteria; kingdom Bacillati; phylum Actinomycetota; class Actinomycetes; order Kitasatosporales; family Streptomycetaceae; genus Streptomyces; species Streptomyces sp. NPDC059454. Next base: position 95,578 of record NZ_JBHYVC010000015.1, read on the forward strand.
CGCGCATGCTGCCCGAACTGCGCCGGTACGTGTATCCGACCGGCGACGGCGGCTTCCACGCCACCGGCGTGCCCTGGCACGGACTGTGCGCGCCGCGCGGCCCGGACGAGCCGTGGACCCGGGACCACGCCGATGCCGCCGCGAGCGCGCAGGCGGTGCTGGAGGAGACCCTGCTGGACCTGGTGCGCTGGCTGCACGGCCGTACCCACCACCGCGTGCTCACCCTCGCCGGGGGCGTCGCCCTGAACTGCGTCGCCAACTCCCGCATCGCCCGCGAGGGTCCGTTCTCCCGGGTGTGGGTGCAGCCCGCGGCCGGGGACGCGGGGACCGCGCTCGGCGGCGCCCTGCTGCTGTCCGCCGGCGCCGGTGACGGGCCCGAGCCCATGACCGGCGCCGACCTCGGCCGGGACTGGTCCGACGCGGAACTGGGAGCCTGGCTGAAGACGGCCGCCGTACCCTTCGAACGGCCACCCGACATCGCCGCCACCGTGGCCCGGACGCTGGCCGGCAACGGCATCGTCGCCTGGTTCCAGGGGCGCGGCGAGTACGGCCCCCGGGCGCTCGGCCACCGCTCGCTGCTGGCCCACCCCGGGCACGCGGGCAATCTGGAGCGGCTCAACGACGTCAAGGGGCGCGAGCAGTTCCGGCCGGTCGCGCCGATGGTGCTCGCCGAGCGGGCCGCCGGGATCTTCGACGGGCCGCTGCCCAGCCCGTACATGCTGTTCGTGCACGACGTGGCGCCCGCCTGGCGGGACCGCATCCCGGCCGTGGTGCACGTCGACGGCACCGCCCGCATCCAGACGGTCGATCCGGCGCGCGAGCCCCTGGTGGCGCGGATGCTGGGCGAGTTCGAGCGGCTGACCGGGCTGCCCGTGGTCGTCAACACCAGCCTCAACACGGCGGGCCGGCCGATGGTGGACGACCCGCGCGACGCCCTGGAGTGCTTCGGCTCCTCCCCCGTCGACCTCCTGGCCATCGGCCCGTACGCGATCCGGCGCGGCGGTCTGTTCCGCTCCGGCGACGACGGCGACGGCGAGGACGTGCGGTGACCGGGCCGGCCGCCCCGGACGGGGAGTACGCGGTGGTGGTGCCGACGCTCGGCCGGCCCTGCCTCGGCAGGTGTCTGCGGGCGCTGGCCGAGGCGGACGGGCCCGGCCCGGTACGGGTCGTGGTGGTCGACGACCGCCCGGATGCGGCCGGCGCGCCGCTGACCGCCGCCGTTCCGCCGTCGCTGCGCACGCGCACCCTCGTCGTGCCCGGCGGGGCACGGGGTCCGGCCGCCGCCCGCAACACCGGATGGCGGGCCGCCGGGGACGCGCCGTGGATCGTCTTCCTCGACGACGACGTGGTGCCCGGCCCCACCTGGGCCGACGACCTCGCGCTCGACCTCGCCGGGGCGAGTGTCGCGACCGCCGGTATCGCCGCCCGGATCGAGGTGCCCCTGCCGCCGGACCGGCCGCCCACCGACTGGGAGCGGGGCACCGCCGGGCTCGCCCGGGCCCGCTGGATCACCGCCGACATGGCGTACCGCCGCCGGGCGCTGGAGGCCGTCGGCGGTTTCGACGAACGGTTCCGCAGGGCCTTCCGGGAGGACGCGGACCTGGCGCTGCGGGTGCTCGACGCCGGCTGGACGCTGTCCGAGGGCCGCCGCGTCACCACTCATCCGGTGCGGCCCGCCGGGCGCTGGATCTCCGTACGGCTCCAGGCGGGCAACGCCGACGACGTGCTGATGACCCGGCTGCACGGGCGCGGCTGGTGGCAGCGGGCGGAGGCACCACGGGGCCGGCTGCCCGCGCACCTGGCGCTGACCGCGGCGGGCCTGACGGCAGCGGGCTGTGTGCTGTCCGGTCGGCCGCGCGCGGCGGTGGCGTGTGCCACCGGGTGGCTGGCGGGAACCGCCGAGTTCGCCCTCGCCCGGATCCTGCCGGGTCCGCGCACCTTCGAGGAGATCGTCACCATGGCCCTCACCAGCGTGCTCGTCCCGCCCGCCGCGACCTGGCACTGGCTGCGCGGCCACGTCCTGCACCACACGGCACCGCCCCACCCGCACCGGGCCGGGACCCCCACGTCCGCGCACTCCCCGTCGGCCGGCGAACGGCTCCCCTCTTGACCCGCCCGGCCCGCCGGCGCCGCGTCCCGGCCGGCGCGACGCGTGGCCTCCACCGTGGCGGGCGTCCGCACCCGGGCCGTACGGCCACGCGGGGCGGAGCCGCCCGGTCGGTCCGCCACGCGACCGGTGTACCCGCTGTACCCGTCCGGGCCGGCGGACGACCGCGGGCGGGACGGCCCGCGTCCGGCCGCGACGGTGGGGCCGGGGCGCACCTGGACATTCCGCTGCGGCCTGTACCGCGACCGATCACGGAGGTGCGCCCATGACCCCCGCTTCCGGCCCGCTCGCCCCGGGCGTGCTGTCCATCGCCCTGGTCTCGGAGCACGCGAGCCCGCTCGCCGCCCTCGGCGGGGTGGACGCCGGCGGGCAGAACGTCCATGTCGCCGCCCTGGCCGGGGCGCTCGCCGACCGCGGCCACCGCGTCACCGTGCACACCCGCCGCGACGCGCCCGGTCTGCCCGGCCGGGTGACGCTGCGCGAGGGGGTCGAGGTGCACCACGTCCCGGCGGGCCCCGCGGAGCCGGTCCCCAAGGACCGGCTGCTGCCGTACATGGACGAGTTCGGGCGCCTGCTGGCCCGGGTGTGGCGGGCGCGCACCCCGGACGTGGCGCACTCGCACTACTGGATGTCGGGGCTGGCCTCGCTGGGGGCGGCCCGGGAGCTGGGGCTGCCGCTGCTGCACACGTACCACGCGCTGGGCACGGTGAAGCGCCGGCACCAGCGGCTCGCCGACACCAGTCCGCCGGAGCGGATCGGCTGCGAGATCGAGGTGGGGCTGGGCTGCGACCGGATCGTCGCCACCTGCCGGGACGAGGTCGCCGAGCTGATCCGGATGGGGGTGCCGGCGTACCGGATCGGCGTCGTGCCGTGCGGCGTCGACACCGACCGGTTCACGCCGGTGGGCCCTCTCGCGCCGCGCGGCCCGTTCCGGTACCGGCTGGTGCAGCTGGGGCGGCTGGTGCCGCGCAAGGGCGCCGCGGTGTCGCTGGCCGCGCTGGCCCGGCTGCCCGACACCGAGCTGCTGGTGGTCGGCGGTCCCCCCGCGGACCGCCTCGACGACGACCCGGAGGTGCGCCGGCTGCGCGGCGTCGCGCGGGACGCCGGGGTCGCCGACCGGGTCCGGTTCACCGGCGGGGTGGACGCCGGGCGGGTGCCGGCGCTGCTGCGCTCCGCCGACGTGGTGCTGTGCCCCGCCGACTACGAGCCCTTCGGGATCGTCCCGCTGGAGGCCATGGCCTGCGGCCGTCCGGTGGTGGCCACCGCGGTCGGCGGTCAGCTCGACACGGTCGCCGATCCCGGCACCGGCCGGCTGGTGCCGCCCGGCGACCCCGAGGCACTGGCCCGGGCCGTGGCCGGCCTGCTCGCCGATCCGGCGGCCCGGAAGGCGTGCGGGGTGGCCGGCCGCCGCCGGGTGCTCAGCCGCTACGGCTGGGCGCGGATCGCCGCGGCCACCGAGGCGGCGTACTGCGAGGTCCTCGACGCCGAGCCCGCCGCGACCGGAACCGGCTGACCCGCCGGTGCCCGACCCTGGAAGGAGGTGCGGGTCCCGCCGCCGTCCCCCCGAGGCGGCACGCCCGAAGCACCATGACCGAACACCCCGCGCTCGACGCCGCCCGGCTGCACTGCCGGTCGCTCCAGGAGGCCCTCGACGGCTTCCGCCGAAGCGGCCTGCCCCGGATCGCCGACTGGGGCGGACGCCTCGCCGCCGTCCTCACCGACGGCGGACGGCTGCTGGCCGCCGGCAACGGCGGCAGCGCCGCCCAGGCCCAGCACCTGACCGCCGAACTGGTCGGCCGCTACCGCCGGGAGCGGCGCGCCTATTCGGCGCTCGCCCTGCACGCGGAGACCTCCAGCGTCACCGCCATCGGCAACGACTACGGCTTCGACCACGTCTACGCCCGCCAGGTGACCGCCCACGGGCGCCCCGGCGACGTGCTGATGCTGCTGTCCACCTCGGGACGCAGCGCCAATCTGATCGCGGCGGCGGTGACGGCCCGGCGGGCCGGGCTGCGGGTCTGGGCGCTCACCGGGCCCGGCCCGAACCCGCTGGCGGAGGCCGCGGACGAGGCGCTGTGCGTGGCGGCGGGCAGCACCGCGACCGTCCAGGAGACGCATCTGGTCGCCGTGCACCTGCTCTGCGAGTGTTTCGACGCCGCCGTGGCCGCGCCCCTCTCGCGGAACACGGCGGCCGTTCCCGGGAGGATGCCATGACCGGTCCGAAGCCGCTGGTGGTGGTGGGGGACGTCCTGCTCGACGAGGACATCGAGGGGGTGGCGACCCGGCTGGCCCCGGACGCGCCCGCCCCGGTCGTCGACGTCACCGGTGACCGGCGGCATCCGGGCGGAGCCGGGCTGGCCGCCGCGCTCGCGGCCCGCGGCGGCCGGGACGTGGTGCTGGTGACCGCGCTCGGCGACGACCCGGCCAGCGAGGCCGTGCGCCGGGAGCTCGGTGGCCGGGTCCGGCTCCTCGAGCTGCCGCTGCACGGCACGCTGCCGGTGAAGACGCGGGTGCTGGCGGGCGGACGGCCCGTGGTACGCATCGACCGGGGCGGCGGGACGCCGGGCGAGCCGGACGAGGCGGTGCGCGAGGCGCTCGCGGGCGCGCACGCCGTCCTCGTCGCGGACTACGGACGGCACACCGCGGGGGCCGTCCGTCCGCAGCTGGAGGACGCGGCCCGGCACACGCCCCTGGTGTGGGACCCGCATCCCGAGGGGGACCCTCCGGTGCCGGGGGCGCGCCTGGTCACACCCAACGCGGCGGAGGCGGTCGCCCTGTGCGCGGGTGCGCCGGGGGTGTCCGGGGCGTCGCTGGGCACCTTCGCCGAGCGCGGGACGGAACTGGCGGAGCGCTGGCGGGCGGCGGGGGTCGCGGTGACGCTCGGGGACCGCGGGGTGCTGCTGACCCGGCCCGGCGGGGGTACGCCGATGCTGATCCCGGCGCCGTTCCGGGCGGACGGGGATCCGTGCGGCGCGGGTGACTGCTTCGCGGCGACGACGGTCGCGGCGCTGGCCGACGGGCTGCTGCCGGAGGAGGCGCTGCAGCGGGCGGTCGCCGAGGCGGCGGCGTTCGTCGCGGCGGGCGGGGCGGGGAATCCGGATCTGTGGCACGCGCCGGCCGTGCCCGGCCCCGCGCACGATCCGGCCGCCGACGCGTTCGGGCTGGCGGAGGGGGTGCGGGCGCGCGGGGGGACGGTGGTCGCCACGGGGGGCTGCTTCGATCTGGTGCACGCGGGGCACGTCGGGCTGCTGGAGAGTGCGCGGCGGATCGGTGACTGTCTGATCGTGTGCCTGAACTCCGATGCGTCGGTCACGCGCCGGAAGGGGGCGGGGCGGCCGCTGACGCCGGTGGCGGACCGGGCGAGGGTGCTGGCGGCGCTGGGGAGTGTGGACGCGGTGGTGGTCTTCGAGGAGGACACGCCCGAGGTGGTGCTGGGGCGGTTGCGGCCCGATGTGTGGGTGAAGGGCGGGGACTACTCCGTGCAGGAGCTGCCGGAGGCGGAGGTGTTGCGGAGGTGGGGTGGGCAGGCGGTGGTGCTGCCGTATCTGGACGGGCGGTCCACGACGCTGCTGGCCCGGCGGGCGGCGCGGGCGGCGACGGTTGCCCTTCGGGCGCCGGACGGGTGAGTGGGGTGGGGCGGGGAGGTTCTTTCGCCCCCGCCGCCCCGTCCCGTCCCGTCTTCGGGGGCTGCGTCCCCGGGCCCCCTTCGGCCCTTCGGGCCTCGTCCTCGAGCGCCGGACGGGCCGGCCGTCACGCGGCTGTTCCCAGGGCCTCGGCACGGAGAACGGCCGGGGTCGTGGCGCGGCGGGTGTGGAGGAGGTGGCCCGCCGCGATCGACGTGGCGATGACCAGGCCGCCGGTGATCAGGGCGCCGCGCGGGCCGGCCAGTTCCATGAGGAGACCCAGGGCGGGCGGGCCGCCCAGGCTCCACACGGTGCCGACGCTGCCCCAGACACCGAGCACGCGTCCGCGCAGACGGGCGGGCGGGTCGGTCTGCAGGACGGCCGTTCCGGCGGTGTCGGAGACGGACTCGACGACCGCCATGGGCAGGACCAGCACCAGCAGCACGGCCAGCGACGGTGACATCCCCGCCACCACCTGCAGCAGCGCGCCCGTCGCCGCAAGGGCGCCGACCAGCCGCACGGACGGCCTGCGCAGCCGCGCGCCGAGCACCGCGCCGAGGATGCCGCCGACCGCGAGGACCGTGGACACCGTGCCGAAGGCACCCGCGTCGCCCGCGAGCGGCCCGGTGACCAGGACGGCGAGCGTGAGCCCGTAGTTGCGGCCGAAGACCGCGCTGATGCCGGTCACCCCGGCGAGCGCCATCAGCCGTGGCCGGCGGGCGAAGAAGGTGAGCCCCTCGCGGACGGTCATGGCGGCCTGCGGGCGCCCGCCCTTCTCGGCGACGTGCCGGACCGCTCCCGCCGCCGGGCGCAGGAACGGGATGACCGCGGTCACGAAGAGGAAGGAGAATCCGTTGGCGAAGTAGGCGGCGGCGGTGCCGAGGAACCCGACCGTCACCCCGGCGAGCGCGGCGCCCGCGAGCCGGCCCGCGTTGAACACCAGCGCGCCCACGCCGATGGCGGAGGGCACGTCCTCGGCGGGGACGAGGTCGTTGCCCAGCAGGGCGCACGCCGGGTTGTCGACGGTGGCGACGACACCGGTGACGGCGGCCAGCACCATCAGGGACGTCATGTCGAGCCGGTCCAGCGCCACCAGGGTGGCCGTGGTGAACGCGATCACGGCCAGCAGCGCCTGGCTGACGGCGGCCGTCACCTTCCGCGGCCAGCGGTCGACCGCCGCGCCGCCGAGGACGCTCATGAGCAGGGCCGGGGCGGCCTGCACGGACATGGAAAGACCCGTGGCGGCGGCGGACCCGGTGATCTGCAGGACCAGCAGGTTCTGCACCGTGAGCTGCATCCACGTACCGGCGTTGGACACGAAGTTCGCGACGGACCACCAGCGCATGCTGCGGTGCCGCAGGGAGCGCCAGGGCGCGCGGGACTCGGGCTGGGCAGGGGTGGGCGGGGAAGACACAGTGGCGCCACTCGGGAGGACGAGTCGGAGGACTCAGCGGAGGGGGCGCGGGAAGCGGAACGCCGGCTGCGCTGCGCGGCGGCTCCCGTCACCCGGACAGGGCGCGGACCATCGTGGCAGAAGGGACCGCCGAGTCGTTTCCGAGTGGTCGGGGATCATGAGGGCGCGGGCGTCAAAGGGACGGTGGGGACGGGGACTTGGGGCGTGAGTGTGGTTGCTCACAGCGACCGGGGACGGGCGCGGGCACGGGGAGGGGCCCGCGCCGGAACGCCGGACCCCTCCCCGTGCCCCGTATGCCCTTGTACGCCCCCGCGTCAGCCGAGCTTTCCGCGTCCGCTCAGCGCGTCCCGGACCCGGTCCACCATGCCGGCGCCCGGTGCCAGCAGCTTGTTCGCCGGGGGCTTGTCCGGGGCGGCCGGGTGCGGCCGGGTCGGGGCCGTCTTCTTCGCCTGCCGGACCTTGTCACCGAGCTGGTCGAGTGCCTCCGGGGAGCAGGAGGCGCGCAGCATCGGGAACAGGTTCTGCTCCTCGTCGGCGATGTGCTCGCGGATCTCGCTCATCAGCGCGCCGACGAGCCGGTCGAACTCGGCGTCGCCCGCGTCGCAGCCCTCCAGGTCCTTCATGGTCCGCTCGGCCGTGGCGTGGTCCTCGAGCTCACGGTCGGCCAGCGCGTCCCCGTTCTCCACGTGCTCGCGCACGGCCGGGTAGAGGTACGCCTCCTCGGCCACCGAGTGCCGGACCAGCTCGATGGTGACCTGGTCGGCGTACACCTTGCGGTCCTTGTGGCCCGGCGGCAGTGCCTCGATCTTGCCGAAGAGCTCCTCGACCTCCCGGTGATCGGTCACCAGTTCGTCGATGACGTTGCCTCCGTGTCCCATGTCCTTCACCTCCGGTTCGTGGTGGCACCCGGCCGGGCCCACCGGCCGACGGGTCCCCCTGCCCTCGGGGAGCTAACGCGGTCCGGCGGGTCAGCAGGACAGCTTGGCCCGGACCCGGCCGGCCGCCGCGGCGGGGCCGGCCCCGGCCCGGACGGACCGGCGGACGAGGTGGGCGTCGCGGCGCAGGTCGTGGGCGGCGTGCCGGCTCCGCCAGAGCAGCGAGGGGGCGGCGCCGGTGTCGTCGGCGGCGATCAGCAGACCGCCGAGCATGGACAGGTTCTTCAGGAAGTGGATGCGCTGCTGCATGCGCTGACCGGGGTCCTCCTCCTCCCAGAAACGGTGGGCGGCCAGTGTCGTGGGCACGAGTGTGGCGGCGACGGCGAGCGCCGCCGGACGGGACAGGCGTCCCGTGGCCAGCAGCAGCCCGCCCACGACCTGGACCGCGCCGTTGAGGCGCACGGCGTCCTCGGTGCGGTCCGGCAGCACCGCGACGCGGTCGGTGACGGGCTTGACGACGGACTCGGCCATCGGGGCGACGTTCTGGGGGTTGCGGACGGAATCCAGCCCGCCCGCGACGAACATCGACGCCAGCATCGGCCGGCCGAGGACGCGCAACAGACTCATGCCTTCTCCTGGAGGTGTGGGTGGCGGAGGTGCGCCGGGTTCCCCGCCGGGCGGGGACCATGCGGCGCGCCCTCACCAGAAGCGGGTGGTGAGCGCGGGCCGGTGGACGGCCTGGACGGCGTCGCGCAGGCACAGGGCGACACCGATGGTGGTGCGCAGGGCCGAGGGCCGTACGGTCTGGGCGGTCTCCGTGGCCAGGACCAGCAGGCAGCCCGCCGCCTGCTCCACCACGGACACCGGGAGGGTGTAGTCGCTGTCGGCGGCCGCGCGGAACGCCTTCAGCGGGATCCCGGCGCCGTCGACGGTCCGCCGGGCGGCCTGCTCCAGATGCTGTGCGGCCTGTTCGCACAGCGCGGCGGGCAGGGTGAGGGTGCGCTGGAACGATGAACTCGTCATGCTCCGAGTGCTCCCCCGGCACGGTTCCCTTCGATCGGCGGCGGCCGGGATTTCACCGTCCCGCGTGACCGGCCGGCGGCGGACGCGGGCGTAGGAGGAGCCCTTACCCTGGGCACGACCGCCCGCCCGTGCACCCGTACGTGAGGAGTCCGCCCATGAGTTCCGCTCCCGGTCCGGCCGCCCGTGACGGTGACGGGCCCGGGGCCGTGGCGGCCCGGTTCACCGGGCGGTCGGTGACCGGTGTGCGTACGCTGTCCGGCTCACTCGCCGAGGTCACTCTCGACGACGGCCGGGTGGTGGTCGTCAAGAGCGCCGCCGGAGCGCAGGCCGCGCGCGCCGAGGCGGCGGGGCTGCGCTGGCTGGCCGGGACCGGGACGGTGCGGGTGCCGGTGGTGCACGGTCACGACGCGCACCGGCTGGTCGTCGACCGGGTGGCGCAGGGCCCGCCCGGGCGGGAGGCGGCGCTGCGGTTCGGCCGGGAGCTGGCCGCGCTGCACGCCGCCGGCGCGCCGGCCTTCGGGGCGCCGCCGCCCGGCGGCCCGGTGGAGGCGTTCATCGGGCTCGCCCCGATGCGCAACGTCACCGGCGACGACTGGCCCGGCTGGTACGCCGGGCACCGGGTGCTGCCGTATCTGCGCCGGGCGGTCGACGACGGCACCGTCACCGCCGGTGAGGCGGGCGTCGTCGAACGGGTCTGTGAGCGGCTGCCGGAGCTCGCCGGGCCCGCCGAGCCGCCCGCGCGGCTGCACGGCGACCTGTGGAACGGCAATGTGCTCTGGGGCGCCGACGGACACGTCCGGCTGATCGACCCGGCCGCCCACGGCGGGCACCGGGAGACCGACCTCGCGATGCTCGCCCTGTTCGGCTGCCCCCATCTGGAGGCGGTGCTGGACGGCTACCAGGAGGCGGCGCCGCTCGCCGACGGGTGGCGGACGCGCGTCGGCGTGCACCAGCTGTTCCCGCTGCTGGTGCACGCCGTGCTGTTCGGGCGCGGTTACGCCGGGCAGGCGCTCGCGGTGGCGCGGTCGGCCGGGTGACTCACCGGGTCACCACGTGCCGTTCGTCGGGGACGCAGTGGGTCATGGTGAGTCCCTCGACGTCGCGGGGCGGGTTGTCGCCGAGGTTGGCCAGCCGCTTGCGGTCCTCGTCGGTGAGGTCCTGGCTCGCCAGGGGTTCCAGGTGGGCGACGTCCTCCGGCATGATCCCGAGTCCCTCACCGACCCTGCGGCCGAGGTCGTTCTCGACCAGCAGGAAGTGCCACACCATGCGCTCCTGCACCTCCCGGTCGCACTGGGAGATCAGGTCGACGAAGTTCTTCACCAGGTCGTCGCGCTCCCAGTCCTCCATCAGGCAGTACCGCTGGCCCGCCTGGAGGTAGTCGTTGGTGCGCTCGATGCGCTTGCGGGTGAGCCGGCCCCGGATCTCCGGCCCCTGGTCGTCGTGCGTCGGGTACTGGCCCTCGCGCAGTCCGCCGGTGATCGACGGCTCGTAGTTCACGCTCGGGTTCTCGCCGGCACCGTCCTGGCGGTACGTCATCTGCCCGTCGCGCTGGTTGGTGCGCACATCCGCGTGCTTGGCCTGGTTGACCGGCAGCTGGAGGTAGTTGGGGCCGACCCGGTGGCGCTGGGTGTCGCTGTAGGAGAAGGTCCGGCCGACGAGCATCTTGTCGTCGGAGAAGTCCAGTCCGTCGACGAGGACGCCGGTGCCGAAGGAGATCTGCTCGTTCTCGGCGAAGAAGTTGTCCGGCATCCGGTTCAGCACCATACGGCCCACCGGCTTGGGCGGGAAGTCCTGCTCGGGCCAGGTCTTGGTGTCGTCCAGCGGGTCGAAGTCCAGCTCCGGGTGGTCGTGGTCGTCCATCATCTGGACCAGCAGTTCCCACTCGGGGTACTCGCCGCGTTCCACCGCCTCGTACAGGTCCTTGGTGGCGTGGCCGAGGCCGTCCGCCTGGACGTTCGCCGCGTCCTCCGCGGTCATGCTGCGCACGCCCTGCTTGGGCATCCAGTGGTACTTGACCAGCTTGGTGTTGCCCTCGGCGTCGACCCACTTGTAGGTGTTCACACCGAAGCCCTGCATGTGGCGGTAGTCCGCCGGGATGCCGCGCGGGCTGAACAGGTTGACCAGCATGTGCATCGACTCGGGGGTCTGCGACATGAAGTCGAAGATGCGGCGCGGCTGCTGCTCGAAGGTGACCGGGTCGGGCTTGAGGGCGTGGATGACGTCCGGGAACTTGATGGCGTCCCGGATGAAGAAGACGCCCAGGTTGTTGCCGACGAGGTCCCAGTTGCCGTCCTCGGTGTAGAACTTCACCGCGAAGCCTCGGGGGTCGCGGGCGGCCTCGGAGGAGTCGCGTCCGCCGATGACGGTGGAGAAGCGGACGGCCAGGTCCGTGCGTTTGCCCTGCTCCTGGAAGAGCTTGGCCCGGGTGTAGCGGGAGACCGGCTCGTCGCCCCACTTCCCGTACGCCTCGAAGTAGCCGTACGCGGTGACGCCGCGGGCGTGCACCACGCGTTCGGGGATGCGCTCCCGGTCGAAGTGGCTGATCTTCTCCAGGAACTGGTAGTTCTCCAGCGTGGCCGGGCCGCGGGAGCCGACGGTGCGCTGGTTCTGGTTGTCATAGACCGGGTGGCCCTGCCGGTTGGTGAGTACCTTGCGGTCGTCGCCCGGAGCGGGGCCCCGGCTCGAAACGTCCGTCATGATCGTGGGCTCCTTGAACTGCTCGACCCCCCCGCGGTGGCGCGTACGAGGGCCATGCTGCCGCGCATCACCGCGGTCGGCGACTCGGGGAGCCGCCGGTTGCGTCAGGCCGGTTGCGTCAGGCCGTGCGCGGGAGGCGGCCCGCGCCGGCACGGGCCCGGCCGCCGCGGTCGTGCGCGGCGGCCGGGCCTCGCGAAGCGCGTGTTCAGCCGCCGTTCAGGCGTGCGCGCAGCAGCCCCTTGCCGAGTTCCGCGCCCTTGCGGCTGTCCGCCTGGGCCTTGCGGAACAGGTCGGCGACCTCGGTGTCCTTGGCGCGCTCGGCGTCCTGGATGTAGCTCTCCAGGCGCAGTGCGTTGCTCAGGCACGCCTCGACGTACCAGATCAGGTTGTAGTCCTTGTCCTGCGTGCCGGTGACGCCGCCGGTCTCCGTCTCGCTGGTCATCCGGGCCTCCACAGCGGCGGTCGGGTACCCGTACCCGCCGGAGGCACACAGCGACAAAAAGCGGCGGGGCGCGACCGGTCCCCCGTTCCGGTCGTGCCCTCGCCGTGTGCCGAAACTATGCGCAACGGGGCGGTGCTGTGTATCGCACCGATGCCCGCTGCGGCCGCCGGAGGGCTCATCCGTGCACAACTGAGTCCGAAAGGCCCGGTTCACCCGTCCGTGAGCACCGGCTGTTCCAGGTCACCCGCCGCCAGATGGGCCAGCACGACCTCGTACAGGTCGGTCCCGGTGGCCAGCAACTGGCGTTCCAGGACCGGTTCGGCGCTGCGCACGTGCTCGCGCACGGTCTGGGCGTGCACGCCCAGGCTCTGCGCGGCCCGCTCGGCGTTGCCCCCGGCCGCGATCCAGGTGCGCAGGGTGCGGCGCACGTTCCGGGCGTCCCCCTCCAGCCTCCCCAGCAGCTCCCGCGCCCAGCCTCCGACGGCGGGGCCGGCCAGCAGGCCGGCGAGGCCCGGGGAGTGCGCCGCGGGGGCGCCGCCCGCCTGCCCGTCCAGGAGGTTGATCTGGGTGTGGAGCGCCAGGTGCACCACGGCGCGGGCGGTGACGTCGTCGAAGTCCACGCCGAGCATGGCCTCGACGCGTTCCATGCGGGCCCGCACGGTGTTGCGGCTGACGCCGAGGATCTTGGCGGTGTTGACGGCGGTGAACTCCAGGCCGAGGCGGGTGGTGGCGAGGAGTTCGGCGCGGGTGTGGTGCGGCAGCGCGTCGAGCGGGCGCAGCACCCGGGCCGCCCAGCCGCGCAGCGCGGCGGGGTCCATCAGCCGCTCCGGATGGGTGCGTTCGGCGTACACGGCCGTCTTGTCGGCGCGGAAGCGTGCCACCGCCAGGGCGCTGACGGCCTGCCCGTACGCGGTGGCGGTACGGGCGAGGCTCTGCCACACACTGCCGCCGAGGAAGGTGTCCGGATGCCGTTCGACCAGTGACCGCAGCTCGCCGGCGGTGGCCTCGCGGGGACTGACGACGATCACGTGCCCGTCCATCGCCGGGCAGCGCACGACCAGCGCCTGCTCGCGCGTGGTGTCCAGGCACTCCGCGGCGAGCCGGTCGCGCAGGGCGGGCGCGGACTCGACGACGTAGACGCAGGCCGTGTCGGCGTCGAGCAGGCCGGGCCAGAGTCCGGCGGCGACCCGGCGGGCGGCGACGGTGTCCTCGACCATCAGCAACTGCAGGATCGCGAGGCGCAGATCGGCGGTGGCCCGCCGCAGCCGGTGTCCGGCGGCGGTGGTCTCGTGGGCGGTCAGCAGGAGTTCGATCACCTGGGCGGTGTGCGTGACGACGTCGGAGGTGTGCCGGTCGAAGGGGGCCTCGCGGGAGACGGCCAGCACACAGGTCCCCGAGGGGTGCCCGATCCCCACCAGGCGCACATGGCGCCCCTCCCCCTCCCAGGCGGCGGAGGCGATCCGGCCGGAGCCGAGGTCGGCGACGAGGGAATCCTCCAGCGGCAGCCGGATACCGGCGAGCAGTGTGCCGGCGGCGTCCTGGAGGGACACCTCCGCGTGCGCGGTGGCGGCCAGCCAGTCGACGACCCTGCCGACGTCCCGTCCGGCCGGACGCAGATGTTCGAGCAGCTCCCGCGCCCACGCCGGATGCTCCCCGGCCGCCGCCGGCGTCCGCCGGATCCCGTCCCCACGACCTGCCACCCCGGCGCTCCCCTCCTCCACTCGTCGTCCCCGCCCAGGCCGGGGACGTTACCTCACCCGTGTGCGCGGCTCATCCCGGCGCAGCGGCCCACCACGCCTCCGGGACGGCGTGTGCGGTCCTCGCGCGCGGGCGGCATAAGCTCGGTGAATGGCGAAGTACTTCGACGTTCACCCCGACAACCCCCAGCCGCGCACCATCGCGCAGGTCGCCGACAGCATCCGCTCCGACGCCCTTGTCGCGTACCCCACGGACTCCTGCTACGCACTCGGCTGCCGTCTGGGCAGCCGGACCGGCATCGACCGGATCCGCACGATCCGCAAGCTGGACGACCGGCACCACTTCACCCTGATGTGCCGGGACTTCGCGCAGCTCGGCCAGTTCGTGCGGATCGACAACGACGTGTTCCGCGCGGTGAAGGCGTCGACCCCGGGCAGCTACACGTTCATCCTGCCCGCGACGAAGGAGGTGCCGCGGATGCTGATGCACCCCAAGAAGAAGACGGTCGGCGTGCGCATCCCGGACCACGTCGTCACCCAGGCCCTGCTGGCCGAACTCGGTGAGCCCCTGCTGTCCAGCACCCTGCTGCTGCCCGGCGAGGACGAGCCGCTGACCCAGGGCTGGGAGATCAAGGACCTGCTCGACCACCAGGTGGACGCGGTGCTCGACTCCGGCGACTGCGGCACCGAGCCGACCACGGTGATCGACTTCTCGGGCGGCGAGGCGGAGATCGTACGGCGGGGCGCGGGCGACGTCTCGCGGTTCGAGTGAGGGCGCCGCGCCGTCCGCCGCGCCCGGCCGGCGTGTCACGATGGGCGTGATCCACACCCTTCGAGAGGCAGCGCAGCGATGACCGCCGTACAGGGAACGACCGTCGGCGTCCCCACCGGGGACGGCACCGCGGACGCGTATCTGACGCATCCCGTCGACGGGGGACCCCGGCCGGGGGTGCTGCTGTACATGGACGCCTTCGGTGTGCGTCCGCGGCTGCGGGCCATGGCCGACCGGCTGGCGGAGGCCGGGTACACCGTCCTGGTGCCCAATGTGTTCTACCGGCGCGGGCCCGCGCCGGTGGCCGCGCTGCCCGAGTTCGTCGACGACGCGTCGCGGGGCCGGCTGCTGCGGCGCCTCATGCCGGTGATGCGGCAGCTCACGCCCGAGCGGGCGACGCGTGACGCGGGAGCGTATCTGCGGTGGCTCGCCGACTGCCCGGCGGCGGCCGACGGCCCGGTCGCGGTGACCGGCTACTGCATGGGCGCGGCGCTCGCCCTGCGCACCGCGGGAACCCACCCGGACCGGGTGGCCGCCGCGGCCGGGTTCCACGGCGGCCGGCTGGCGACGGACGCGCCGGACAGTCCGCACCTGGTGGCCGACCGGATCACCGCCGAGGTGTACTTCGGCCACGCCGACCAGGACCCCTCACTGCCCGAGGAGCAGATCGAGCGGCTGGAGCGGGCACTGACGCGGGCCGGCGTCCGGCACCGCTGCGAGGTGTACGCCGGGGCCCCGCACGGCTACACCCAGTCCGACACGGCCGCGTACGACAAGGAGGCGGACGAGCGCCACTGGGCGGCACTGCTCGGCCTGCTGGCACGCGCCCTCTGACCGCTGTCCCCAACTCGACGCCGCGTGAAGGCGGTTCGCCGGTACCCCGCCCACCGGCGGTGCACCGCACCGTTGTTACGGTGCACCGGTGTCCGAATCCTCACGCGATACCTCCGAGGGCGCCGGCTGGGGCGCCGGCGAACGCGGTGTGTACCGGCGGCTGATGCCGCACCGGGTCGAGAAGATCTCCTGGCTCGACCCGAGAATGCTGTGGGCCGCCCGCAACGGGGTGCTGGCCTCCTGGTTCGGCGATCCCACGGGAGGCACCCGCTCCCGCTGGGTGGCCCAGCGGGAGGCGGCCGGCGCGCCCGCCGACAAGGTGATCCGGCGCGACGACCCGGACCGGTTCTCGTTCCTGGTGATCGGCGACACCGGCGAGGGCGACGAGCCCCAGTACGCGGTGGTGCCCGGGCTGCTGGAGGAGGGCCGGGACACCGCCTTCGCCGTGCTCGCCAGTGATGTGATCTACCCGGTGGGCAGCGCCGACGACTACGGCACCAAGTTCTTCCGCCCGTACCGGGACTACCGGGCGCCGATCTACGCGATACCGGGCAACCACGACTGGTACGAGGACCTGGGTGCCTTCATACGCGTCTTCTGCGGCGACGCCCCGCCGCTGCCGCCAGGACCGGCGGCGCGCCCGTTCAGCCGGGCCCGGCTGCGCTCCCTGCTGTGGCACCGGCCGCGCGCCGGGGACGGCGGGCGCCTGGACGAGGCACGGAGGATGCGGTCCGCGCCCGCCCAGCAGGCGGTGCAGCCGGGGCCGTACTGGGCGATCGACGCCGGGCCGGTGCGGATCGTCGGCATCGACACGGGACTGCTGGGCACCGTCGACGCCGAGCAGGGCGCGTGGCTGCGCGAGGTCTCCCGCGGCCCGCGCCCGAAGGTCCTCGTCACGGGCTCGCCCCTGTACGTGGACGGTGAGCACCACCCGTGCCCGATCGAGGGCGGCGGCACCGTCGACGACATCGTCCGCGACCCCGGTCACCACTACGTGGCCGCGATAGGCGGCGACATCCACAACTACCAGCGCTATCCGGTGCGGCTGGAGGACGGGCGCACCCTGCAGTACGTGGTGGCGGGCGGCGGCGGGGCGTTCACGCACGCCACCCACACCATCCCCCGGGTGGACGTCGCCGGTGTCACCGAGCGGGACTTCCGCTGCTATCCGCTGCGCGGCGACTCCCTCGCCTTCTACAGCGCGCTCTACGGGCGCCGGCTGCGGCTGCGCCGCTTCTTCGCCCTCAGCGACGCGGAGGCGGCGGCCGTGATCGCCGAGCGCCTCGGCATCGGGCCCACCCGCGTCCCGGGCGCGCCGCCGCAGGTCACCCGCCGGATGCGGCTGGTCGCCGGGCTGCTCGGCACCGGCCGCCGGCCCGACCGGGGCAAGCGGCTGCGGCTGCCCGTGCGCAAGGCCTACACGTCGCTGTTCTCACCGGGTTCGGCCACCTACAGCCCGCCGTTCTTCAAGTGCTTCCTGCGGCTGGACGTGAGTCCGGAGGCGATCCGGCTGCGCTGTCACGCGGCCACCGGGCTTCGCGCGCAGGAGGTCGCCCCGCCGGTCGAGGACGAGGTGACCATCCCGCTGACCTGAGCGCGGGCCCGCTACCAGCGGCCCGGCGCGGTGCCGGTGACCGGCTGCGAGGGCCGGCCGTCCACGCCGACCGGGACGTCACCGGCGAGCATCACCCGGTGCATGATCCGCGGATGGTCGAGGTGGGCCGTGTCACCCGGGGCCAGATGGATGGTGGCCCGGTTGTCCCAGAACGCCACGCTGCCCGGCTCCCAGCGCAGCCGTACCGTGTACTCGGGCCGGGTGGCCTGCTCGAGGAGCATCTGAAGGACGGCCGCGCTCTCGGGGCGGGACAGACCGGTGATCTGCTCGACGTAGTAGCCGTTGACGAACAGCACCCGCTCCCCGGTCTCCGGGTGGACGCGCACCAAGGGGTGCTCCGAGGCGGTCTGGCGGTCCAGCAGGTGGCGCAGGTAGGCGTCGTCGCCGGGGCGGGGCTGGTAGCCGACCCCCAGCCGGTGCTCGGCGCGCAGCCGGTCGGCGAACTCCCGCACCGGGGCGGACAGTCCGGCGTACGCCGCGGCCAGGTTCGACCAGGTGGTGTCGCCGCCGTAGGGCGGGACGGTCTCGGCGCGCAGGATCGTCGCGGCCGGCGGGTCGACGCGGGCGCCGTGGTCGCAGTGCCAGCCGCGCAGCAGGGTGTGGCGGCGGCGCCGCAGCCACTCGTCGTGCTCCATGCCGAAGCGTCCGCCGAGTTCCAGCCGGTCGGCGGTGGTCTCGATCTCGGGGAAGTCCGGGGGTGAGGCCTTCCCGCGCCGGGGCAGCACGACCGGTTCGCCGAACCGGCGGGCCAGGGCCACATGTCCGGCGTGGTCGAGGAGCTGTCCGCGGAAGAACACCACCTTCCAGCGGAGCACCGCCGCCCTGATGGCGGCGATCACGGCGTCGTCGAGGTCACCGGCGAGGTCGACGCCGGTGACCTCGGCCCCGATGTGCCCGGCCACCGGGCGCACCTCCACCGCCGTGCCCTCCCCCGCGCCGTCCCTGTGCGTCGTCATGCGGTCCCCCACTCCGTCGGTCGTCACCACCGGTCCCCCTACCCGTCCGGTTGATCATTGACCCCCTCGTCCCCGACGCTGGGAGGACGACACTGTCAACGGGAAGGCACCCTGGTGAGCAGCATCCCGAGCCGTACCCTCAACGACGGCACCACGATCCCCGCCCTGGGCCTGGGCACCTGGCCGATGGACGACGCCGAGGCGGAGCGGGCGGTGGCCGAGGCCCTCCGGGCGGGCTACCGCCTCGTCGACACGGCGGCCAACTACCGCAACGAGACCGGTGTCGGCCGTGCCGTGGCCCGGGCCGGCGTCCCGCGCGAGGAGGTCGTCGTGACGACGAAGCTCCCGGGCCGGCACCACGGCCACGAGGAGACCCTCGCCTCCTTCGAGGAGTCCCGCGCCCGGCTCGGTCTGGAGTACGTCGACCTCTACCTGATCCACTGGCCGCTCCCCCGCGTCGACCGGTACGTCGACTCCTGGAAGGCCATGATCAAGCTGCGGGAGGACGGTCTGGTCCGGTCGATCGGCGTCTCCAACTTCACGCCCGCCCACATCGAGCGGCTGGAGAAGGAGACCGGGGTGCTGCCCTCGGTCAACCAGATCGAACTGCATCCCTTCTTCCCGCAGGAGGAACTGCGGGCGTACCACGCCGGCAAGGGCGTACTGATCGAGAGCTGGAGCCCGCTCGGCCGGGGCTCGACGCTCCTGGACGACCTGGCCGTGGCCGCCGTCGCCGAGGCGCACGGGGTCACCCCGGCCCAGGCGGTGCTGCGCTGGCACGTCCAGCTGGGCGTGCTCCCCGTCCCCAAGTCGTCCGATCCGGGGCGGCAGCGCGCGAACCTCGACGTCTTCGGCTTCGAACTGGACGCCGCCCAGATGCGGACGATCGCCGACCGCGCCCATCGGCGGATCGGCGGGGATCCGGAGGTGCACGAGGAGTTCTGACGTCGGCTTCCGGCTCCGGGTGGGCGACGCGCCGAGGTCCCGGCCGGTCCCGAAGGGCTCGGCCGCCGATCCTCGGTGGACGCGGCCGGCGCGTTGCGGCCGGCCCCCGCCCGGGCCGCCGCGGAGTCCGACGGGACCGAGCGGCGGATCACGGCAGCGGCTGTTCCGCCCGGATCGTCCTGCCGCCGTCCGTCCGGCGGCTGCCCCGGCGCCGGGTGAGCTGGGCCACCGGCATCAGTCCGCGGCCGCCCTCGTCGTAGGCGTGGGCGCGGTGCCGGACGGCGCGTCCTCGGCGAGCAGCGCCCGTGCGGCCCGTCCCACGGCCTCCTCGGCCGGGTGTCCGGTCAGCCGCCGGGCGCCCTCGCTCCACCCCGTCACGATGCCGCGGGCATCGACGACCATCGCGGCGGAGGCGTCATCCATTCGTCCGGGATCATCCCGTCGCGGTCCCGCATCAACCGCGACGGTCCGCCCGGGGCCGTGCTACGCGCGGAGCGCGGCGAGCGCCCGGTCCGCGTGGGTGTTCATGCGCAGTTCGCTGCGTACGACCTCCAGGACGGTGCGGTCCCGGCCGATGACGAAGGTGGCCCGTTTCGTCGGCGCCAGGGCGATTCCCCGCTTCACGCCGAACCGCTCACGGACCGTGCCGTCGGCGTCGGACAGCAGGGGCATGCCGAGGGAGTGCCGTCCGGCGAACTCCGCCTGCCGTTCGACGGCGTCCGAGCTGATGCCCACAGGCCGCGCGCCCACCGCGGCGAACTCGGCGGCGAGGTCGCGGAAGTGGCAGGCCTGCGCGGTGCAGCCGGGGCTCAGCGCGGCCGGGTAGAAGAACAGCACCACCGGCCCCTCGGTGAGCAGCTCCGAGAGCCGGCGGACGGTGCCGGTCTCGTCCGGGAGCGCGAAGTCCGGGGCCGTGTCGCCCTTCTCCACCCGCCCGCTCACGGCCGGCCCTCCGCGCCCTTGGCGACGCCGCGCGCCCACAGCACCAGCGGCACCTGCAGGGGCAGCCGGCCGAGGGCCGCGGCCTTCTGCGGGGCGGGGCGGTGCCGCCAGTCGACGGCCATCTTCACGTTGGCGGGGAACACGCCGACGAAGAAGGCCGCCGCGGCCAGCGCGGCGGCCTTGCGGGTGCGGGGCAGCGCCAGCCCGGCGGCCAGCGCGAGTTCGACGGCGCCGCTGGCGTAGGTCCAGGTCCGGGGCGAGCCGGGCAGCGAGCGCGGCACGGTGTGGTCGAACTGGCGGGGGGCGGCGAAGTGGGCGGTGCCCGCGGCGGCCAGCAGGCCGGCGAGCAGCAGGGGCGAGCGTTCGGACCGGGACACGGTTCCTCCTCTGATGGCCTGCCGCGCGATATTACCCGACGGTAAGTACGGCGGGGCGCCGGCCTCTGCACCCGCCGTCCCGGCGCCGCCGTCAGGCGCCCCGAACGGGTTCCGGCTCCTCGGCGGCGTGGGCGAGGAAGTCGTCGACCATGCGGTGGAAGAGGGTGGCGAGCTGCCGCAGGTCGTCGGGCGACCAGTCGGCCAGGGCCACCCGCATGCCCCGGACTCCCGCCTCCCGGATCCGGACGATGGCCTCCCGGCCGCTCCCGGTCAGCTCGATGCGCCGGGCGCGGCGGTCGTCGGGGTCCGGGACGCGGGTGACATGGCCGGACTTCTGCAGTTGCTGCACCGTGCGGGTGACGTGCGAGGCCTCCACGCCCAGCCGGGCGGCCAGCTCCCCCGGCCGCATCGGCTCGGTGTCCGCCATCTGCCGCAGCAGGGCGACGGCGGCCCGGTCCAGCGGCACCCCCGCCAGGGCCATCAGCCGCTCGTGCCGGCGTGCGCGCGTACTCAGATAGGTGAGGCGGTGGAGCGCGCGCTCGATCTCGGCCACTTCCGCAGGGGCGGGGACGTCGGGTGTGGACATGCGCCGCACTTTACCATCTCGTTGCGTAACTCAATCAAATGCCTGCTCCCCTCACGGCCGGCCGGAGCGGGGCCTGACGCACGGGGCCCCGCCGACCGTTGCGGGCGGCGGCCACCGACGCGCACCTCTCCCGCCCGGCGCCGGCCGCACCGGGCGGCGCCCCGGCCGGCGAGGTCCGCCACGGCACCCGCACCCGCGAGGGCGTGCCGCCCCGGCCGCGCCCGGGGCCCCGCCTCGCACCCGAGGAGGCGGCGGCCGGCATTCCGGACGACCCGGTGCGATCCGGAATCCGGCACGGAGAGTGTTGGGCCGCGCTTCACCAGTGGTACGCCCACACCCTCTTGGCATGTATACGTCCAGCCGGGATGCTCAACTCCTCATTCCCCCACAGCCGTTGGCTGCGCCCGGACCACGAGGAGGACGCAGTGCCGTCGAGCACGTTCCGAACGCACCGCAGGAGATGGCTGACCGGCCTGGCCGGCGCGGCCGCGCTCGTCATCGCCTTTCCCGCCACCGCCTTCGCCGCACCCCCGCCCGCCCTGCCGGCCAACGCGGACGCCCTGGAGCGGACGTACCAGCCCGCCTACGACTACGACACCGACGGCTGCTACCCCACGGCGGCGATCGGCCCGGACGGCTCCGTCAACACCGGCCTCAACCCGACCGGCGCCCTCAACGGCAACTGCCGTGACGCCTCGGACCTGGACAGCACCAACGGCTACTCCCGCTCCACGTGCAACAACGGCTGGTGCGCCGTCGTCTACGGCCTGTACTTCGAGAAGGACCAGGCCCTGCCGGGCACCAGCCTCGGGGGCCACCGCCACGACTGGGAGCACGTCGTGGTGTGGGTGCAGAACGACACCGTCCAGTACGTCTCGACGTCCAACCACGGTTCGTTCACGGTCCACGCCCGCTCGGCGGTCCGCTTCGACGGCACGCATCCGAAGATCGTGTACCACAAGGACGGCATCGGCACCCACTGCTTCCGCCTCGCCGGCTCGGGCGACGAGCCGCCGGAGAATCACAGGGGCAACTGGCAGTACCCGGCACTGGTCGGCTGGAACGGCTACCCGGCGGGGCTGCGCTCCAAGCTCAGCTCGTACGACTTCGGCAGCGCCCACTTCGGCCTGAAGGACGGCAGCTTCACCTCCCACCTCGCCGCGGCCAAGCCCTCCGGCATCCCGTTCGACCCGAACGCCTGACCGTATCCTGCTCGTTGACGCCGGGGCGCCGTTCGGCGTCCCGGCCCGGGCGGGACCCTTCGAGGGTCTATCGTGTCGGCATGTCCACCCCCGAACTGATCCGTATCGTCTCCCGCGACTCGCCCATGGCGCTCGCCCAGGTGGAACGCGTCCGGGCCGAGCTGGCCGCCGCCCGTCCCGGTGCGCGCACCGAGGTCGTACCGGTGAGGACGACCGGGGACAAGTGGCTCGGCGATCTGTCGAAGGTGGAGGGCAAGGGCGCGTTCACCAAGGAGGTGGACGCCGCGCTGCTCGCCGGTGAGGCGGACGTCGCCGTGCACTGCGTCAAGGACGTGCCCGCCGACCGGCCGCTCCCCGCGGGCACGGTGTTCGCCGCGTTCCTGGAGCGGGACGACATCCGCGACGCCCTCGTGCACCCGGACGGCCTCACCCTGGACGAACTCGCGCCCGGTACCCGGATCGGCACCTCCTCGGTGCGCCGGGTCGCCCAACTGGCCGCCACCCACCCGCACCTGACGTGCGTACCGCTGCGAGGCAACGCCAACCGGCGGCTGGAGAAGCTCGCCGCCGGGGAGGCGGACGCCCTGCTGCTGGCCGTCTCCGGCCTGGAACGGATCGGCCGCACCGACGTGATCAGCGAGGTGCTCTCCCCCGAGGCCATGATGCCGCCCATCGGTGCGGGCATCCTCGCGCTGCAGTGCCGTGAGGGCGACACCGGCCTGATCGACGCGGTCAGCGCCCTCGGCCACCCGGACACCCATCGCGAGGCCGCCGCCGAACGCATGTTCCTGCATGTACTGCAGGGACACTGCAACAGCCCGATCGCCGGCTACGCACGGGTGGACCGCGGCGGCGAACTGTCCCTGCGGGCGTGTGTCTTCACCCCGGACGGCAAGACCCGGCTGAACGCGCACGAGTGGGCGGGGCGGCTCGACCCGGCCACGCTCGGCACCTCGGTCGCCGTGGCGCTGCTGCGTCAGGGCGCCCGCGAGATCATCGACGGCATCCCGCACTGACGCGACGCTCAGGCGGTGCCTTCCTCCGCCTGCTCCTGCAGGAAGACGCTCACCTGCTGGGCGAGGCTGTCCCGGCACGCGCCCGCGGGCGCCCCCGCGGACCCCTCGTGCACGCCGATGCCGCCCGCCCACAGCCGGCGCCCGGCCCACTCCTCGTCGACGCGCAGCTGGACCTGGACGTCGACCTGGCTCAGGGCCGCCTCGGGGCCGGCCGCGTAGAGGACGGCGGTGGCGCGGCGCAGCGGGTGGACGTCGAAGCCCTCGATGAACTGCGAGTTGCGCCAGTCGATGAACGCGCCCTCGCCGTCGGGGCCGGTCCGCACGTCGATCTGGCCGTCCTCGACGTGAATGCAGAAAGGCCGGTCGCCGCGATTCTCGACGGTCACGCGGACACGGAAGTACGTCAGCCCCTCGGCGGCGTCGTCCCGTCCCCTCGGCGGTTCGCCGGGTTCCAGACGGTGGACGCGGACCCGCAGACCGGCATGCTCGTCGTACTCCTGCCAGTCCCCGACCACGTTCGGCTCGTACACAGTGCACCTCTCGACTTCTGTCCGATGCTTCCTATCCGCGGCCTCCGCGCACTGTCAAATGAGCGGAATGCGCCGTGGTCAGGCGGTTCACCCGAGCCGATCGGTGATCAAGCGCTGCGCTGGAGGAATCCCCCGGCCGGCCGGCCGGCGGCCGGCGAGGGCGTGCCGCACATCACGTCCGGCGCCGTGATCACCGGCACGCCGTCCGAGCGGTCCGCGACAGCGGGGACGGGCCGGCCCGGAGCCGCCCGCTCCGCCGCGGGGAATTTCACGCCACGAATGCACTCGATTTCACACCGTGCGCCCGTCGGCAATTTCCTCCGCCGGATTCCGGGAAACGTTTTGGAACGACGGACCACGGGGAAGGGAATTCTCAGTGCTTCGGACAGGAGGCACGTCCGTGGGAACCGCTTCGCCGGCCGCGGGCCTGTCGCGGTCCGAGCCGGAGCTTCCCACGGGTTCTGTCCATCCGGCACCCCGCTCAGGGAGGTGCGCGTGATGCGTACCGTCAGTCCCAGGAAGCAGCACTCCCACGACGACGCCCCCGACACGGCGGGGGACTTCGCGCGCCTGGCCCGGCTGCCCGAAGGGCCCGAGCGCAGGATGCTGCGCGACGCACTGGTCACGGCCTGGCTGCCCATGGCCGAGCGCATCGCCGTCCGTTTCCGGGGCCGCGGTGAGGCCCTGGAGGATCTGTACCAGGTGGCGGCCCTCGGTCTGGTCAAGGCCGTGGACCACTACGACCCGGCGCGCGGCAACGCCTTCGAGGCGTACGCCGTGCCGACCGTCACCGGCGAGATCAAGCGCCACTTCCGCGACCACATGTGGACGCTGCACGTGCCGCGCCGGGTCCAGGACCTGCGCAACCGTGTGCGGCACGCGACGAAGGAGCTGGCGCAGACCACTCCGGGCCGCTCTCCCACGATCGCCGAGATCGCCGCGCACACCCGGCTGACCGAGAGCGAGGTGCGCACCGGGATGGAGGCCCTGGAGTGCTTCTCCGCCCTGTCGCTGGAGGCGGAGATGCCGGGCACCGACGGTTACGCCCTGGGCGACGCGATCGGCGGCCCGGACCCGGCCTACGACACCGTCGTCGACCGGGTGGCGGTGCGGCCCTGTCTGGAGGCGCTGCCGGAGCGCGAGCGGCTCATCCTCTATCTGAGGTTCTTCCGGGGGATGACGCAGAGCGGCATCGCCGAGCAGCTCGGCATCTCGCAGATGCACGTCTCCCGGCTGCTCAGCGGCTGCTTCGCCCAGCTGCGCGAGGAACTGCTCGCCGAGACCGGCTGAGCGGGGCGCGTCAGCCCTCCGGCGGGGCGGGCTGAGCGGGGCGCGTCAGCCCTCCGGCGGGGCGGGCTGAGCGGGGCGCGTCAGCCCTCCGGCGGCGCGCCCGGGATCTGGGTGGGGCCGAGCCGGTCCAGGACCTCCTCCAGCACCGTCCGCACCTCCGCCGGCAGGAGCCCGGTGCGTCCCCAGACGAGGATCAGGTCGGCCACGTTGCGGAGTTTGATGTTCGTGCGCTGGGAGACCTCCTTCAGCACGGTCCAGCCCTGGTCGGGCGAGACCCGCCCGAGCGCGACGATCATGCCGATCGCCTGGTCCACCACCGCGTGCGAGACGACCGCTTCCTTCAGCTGCTGTACCTCTTCCTCCAGCTGGAGGATGCGGTCCGCGCCCCCGTCCGTGGGCATGGTCACCTCCGGGTCCGGTGTGCCGCTCTCGTGGTGCCTTCGCATAGTGCTTGAGTGCCTTCACCCAGTGTCCGATCCATCCATCGTCGCCACTGGGGCCGCCCTGCGCCACCGGGGTGGCCCGCGGCGGCGGGGCCTTCCGTTTCGGTGCCGCCGCCGGGGTGCTCGGCAGGCGCCCGGAGGGGTACCCGGTGGACACTGGTGCCATCCGGGTGGCTGCCGGGCCGACGAGATCAGGACGCGACTGCCATGAATCACGACATGCCCTCCCCCGCCGGTGCGACGGAGGTCTTCTCGACGCACTCCGTGTTCGGGGCACCCTGCTGGGTGAGCCTGACCAGCCGCGACATGAAGACGACCGAGGAGTTCTACGGGGCCGTGCTGGGCTGGGAGTGGCGTCCGGTGCGCCTCGGCGACCGGTTCCGCATCGCCCTGTCCGAGGGCCGGCCGGTGGCCGGGATCGCCGGGGTCGCCGGCATGTGGCAGATGGCGGTGGCGTGGACGCCGTACTTCGCGGTGCGCAGCGCCGACGAGGCCGCGGCGCGGGTGCAGGAGCGCGGCGGCACCTCGGCGGTCGGCCCGATCTCCCTGCCGCCCGGGCGCGCGGCGCTGCTGGCCGACCGGGACGGGGCGACGTTCGGGGTCTGGGAGGGCGAGCTGTTCACCGACTGGCCCACCTGGCGCCGCGCCCAGCTCGCGTTCATCCGGCTGCACACCCGTGACGCCTTCGACGCCGCGATCTTCTACGGCGGGGTCTTCGACTGGGCGTCCGACAAGCCGGGCTGCGTCGAGGTGCAGTACGAGGGCGAGGAAGTGGTGCTGCGCAGTGAAGGGGACGTGGTGGCGCGGATCGAGTCGGGGGCGGCGGGGTCGGCTCCCGACCCGGCTATCCGGCCGCACTGGCAGGTGCACTTCGCGGTGAAGGACGTGGCCGCCTGCGCCCGCGCCGCCGAGCGGCACGGCGGCAGTGTCCTGTCCCTGGGCGCCGACGAGGCCGTGCTCCGCGACAACGAGGGCGCCCAGTTCACGGTGACGTCACGCCGCGGGCGCTGACACCGGGTGGCGTCCCGCCGGTCAGTGTGCCGCCGTGCGGGGCGCACGGGACAGCAGGACCAGGCTCCGGGGGCCCACGGTGAGGGTGGTGCCCGCCTTGTGCTCCGCCTCGTCGGGGATGCCCTCCGGGTCGGCGGTGTCGGTCAGGGCCGTCCAGCGCTCGCCGTAGGAGGCGTCCGGCAGACGGAAGCCGACGGGCTCCCAGTGGCTGTTGAGCAGCAGCAGGAAGGAGTCGTCGACCAGGCGCCGGCCGCGCGGGCCGGGTTCGGCGATGGCGTCGCCGTTGAGGAACACCCCGACCGAGTGGGCGTCGGAGCGCAGCCAGTCGTCGTCGGTCATCTCCCGCGCGTCCGGCAGCAGCCACACCAGGTCGGGCAGCGGCTGGTCGGCGTGGCGCACGGTCTCGCCCCGGAAGAAGCGGCGGCGGCGCAGCACGGGGTGGGCGAGGCGCAGCGAGATCAGCCTCCGGGTGAAGTCCAGCAGGTCGCGTTGTTCGCCGGTGAGCCGCCAGTCGATCCAGCCGATCTCGTTGTCCTGGCAGTAGGCGTTGTTGTTGCCGCGCTGGGTGCGGCCGAGTTCGTCGCCGTGGGAGAGCATCGGGATGCCCTGGGACAGCAGCAGGGTGGCGAGGAAGTTGCGCTGCTGGCGGGCGCGCAGTTCGAGCACGGCCGGGTCGCGGGTGGCGCCCTCGGCGCCGCAGTTCCAGGACCGGTTGGTGCTCTCGCCGTCCCGGTTGCCCTCGCCGTTGGCCTCGTTGTGCTTGTCGTTGTACGAGACGAGGTCGCGCAGGGTGAAGCCGTCGTGCGCGGTGACGAAGTTGACGCTGGCGCGGGGGCGGCGCCCGTGGTGCGCGTACAGGTCGGAGGAGCCGGTCAGCCGGGAGGCGAACTCGCCGAGGGTGTGTTCCTCGCCGCGCCAGAAGTCCCGTACGGCGTCCCGGTACAGGCCGTTCCACTCCGACCACAGCGGGGGGAAGTTGCCCACCTGGTAGCCGCCCTCGCCCACGTCCCAGGGTTCGGCGATCAGCTTGACGCGGCTGATCACGGGGTCCTGCTGGATGAGGTCGAAGAACGCCGACAGCCGGTCGACCTCGTGGAACTGCCGGGCCAGGGTGGCCGCGAGGTCGAAGCGGAAGCCGTCGACGTGCATCTCGGTGACCCAGTACCTGAGCGAGTCCATGATCAGCTGGAGAACGTAGGGGTGGCGCATCAGCAGGCTGTTGCCGGTGCCGGTGGTGTCGTAGTAGTGCGACCAGTCGCCGTCCACCAGGCGGTAGTACGAGGAGTTGTCGATGCCCCGGAAGGAGAGGGTGGGACCCTTCTCGTTGCCCTCGGCGGTGTGGTTGTAGACGACGTCGAGGATCACCTCGAGTCCGGCCGCGTGCAGGGTCTTCACCATCTCCTTGAACTCGGTGACCTGCCCGCCGCGGGTGCCGTGGGCGGCGTAGGCGTTGTGCGGGGCGAAGAAGCCGATGGTGTTGTAACCCCAGTAGTTGGCCAGGTCACGGCCCTGCAGCACGCCGTCCTGGACGAACTGGTGGACCGGCATCAGTTCCACGGCAGTGACGCCCAGCGAGGTGAGGTGCCCGACCACCGCGGGGTGTGCCAGTCCTGCGTAGGTGCCCCGGAGTTCCGCGGGGACGTCGGGGTGGGTGCGGGTGAGGCCCTTGACGTGGGCCTCGTAGATCACGGTGTCGGAGTAGGGGCGGCAGGGCCGGGTGTCGTCACCCCAGTCGAAGGCGGGGTCGGTCACCACGCCGAGCACGGTGTGTCCGGCGCTGTCGGCCCGGTCGGGGCCGTGCGGGTCGCGCTCGTACAGCGAGGGGTGGTTGTCGATCTGCCCGTCCACCGCGGTGGCGTAGGGGTCGAGGAGCAGTTTCGCCGGGTTGCAGCGGTCACCTGCCGCCGGGGCCCAGGGTCCGTGCACCCGGTAGCCGTAGCGCTGTCCGGGGCCGACGCCGGGGAGGTAGCCGTGCCGGACGAAGCCGTCGACCTCGGTGAGCCGTACGGTGGTGGGCCGGCCCTCGTCGTCGAACAGGACCAGGTCCACGCGTTCGGCGACCTCGCTGAAGAGCGCGAAGTTGGTGCCCTCGCCGTCGTAGGACGCACCCAGCGGGTAGGGGCGCCCGCTCCAGGCGGGCGCCCCTTTCCGGTTCTGTCGCCGGGTCACCGGACCTCCTCCAGGAGGCCGCCCGGCGTTCGTACCCGGCCGGTGAGCATGGCCACGCTCACCTCGCGGGGCAGCTCCAGGCCCTCGCTCTCGCGCGGGTCGGGCGCGGTCGGCACGAGGGGGACGCGTTCGCCGGCGCGGGCGCGCTGCGAGAACCAGATGACCTTGCTGCCGTTCTCGGTGGCGCAGCAGCCCCAGCCGTCGCTGCTCGCCGCGATGTGCTCGAGGCAGCCGCGCAGCTCCTGGTCGGGGCGCAGGGCGCGGTCGTTGTCCCCGACGGCCGTGATGAGGTGCTGGCCGTTCCACCACATCTCGATCGACGTGTTCTTGTCGGTGGCGTGCTCGTCGATGGCCCGCAGCAGCATCTCGGCACCGCCGCAGACGGGCTCGATCAGGTTCTCCAGATCCCAGAACCGGAGGTGAGCGGCCAGTATGCGACTGACCTGTCCCACCCTCTCGGGGCTGACTTCCACGTCGAGGTGGTAGTAGCAGGGCACTGCGGTCTTCATGGTCGTTGGCTCCTCACGCGAAGCTCTCGTCCCTCCTCGCCCCCGCGGGGCGAGCCCCCGGACACGGAACGTGAGCGGGTATCGCTTCTGAGTCACCTTCAGAGTGAGGGGGTTGGGCCGTTCGTGCAACACGAGCGCGCGACCGTGACCCGTGGGGCGGAATTCGAGCGGGAGAGAGCCGCGGCGGACCGCCCCGAGTGATTGAAAAGCCAACAAGACGTTGCGTCATCACCCGTGCACCATGTGTGAAGACCTCGATCGCCGTTACGGGTCCGTGCATCTGCGCGCACGGCCGCCGCCCCGACCGCCGGGACAACGCGCCTCGAATCGAGCCCCGGAAAGGTGCACGGCGCCATGCTGCTACCCGCCAAAGCCGAAGTCGCCCGGCAATTGCGTCGGTACCGGGCCTGGGAACGCGTGATGCTGGCGGCCCCGACCGATCACACGGTACGGGCCACCTTCGAGGACGCCGGCTACACCCTCTGTGTGCTGATGGGCAAGCGCTGCGCGCGGGAGGCGGCGGACGCCGCCGAGCGGTACCTGCGCACCACCCCCGTCACCTACCTGCAGGAACAGAACGACACGCCCCGTCCGGCGACCGTGGTCCGACGGGGTCCCCCGGCCATCGGGCGGCGCTCCCCGGCGGGAAGGCAGTGACCTTCCCGCCGCTGTTTGGTCCCACGCCCGGGCGCCCGCCCGGGCGTCGAGCACGGCGGAGGTGCACAGACCCATGAAGACGACCCGGACCATCGGTCGTGTCCCGGTACGGGACGTCCGGCCGTCCGTCGACTGCGGCAGGCGGCCGGCCAAGGCCGTCGTCGGCGAGACGTTCGAGGTCACGGCCACGCTCTTCCGGGAGGGCCACGACGCGGTGGCCGCTGATGTGGTGCTGAAGGACCCCGAGGGACGTCCGGGTCCTTTCACGCCGATGCGGGAGCTCGCGCCCGGCAGCGACCGGTGGGGCGCGGAGGTCGTCGCGGACGGCCCGGGCCGGTGGACCTACCGCGTCGAGGCCTGGGGCGATCCCGTGGCCACCTGGCGCAGGACCGCCGGCATCAAGGTCCCGGCGGGCATCGACACCGGCCTGGTACTGGAGGAGGGCGCCGATCTCCACGAGCGCGCGGCCGCCGGGATTCCGCGGGAGGACGGACAGGCCGTGGTCCTCGCCGCGGCCGAGACCCTGCGGGACGACACCCTGCCCTGTGCCACCCGGCTGGCGGCGGCGTTGACGCCGGAGGTGGAGGCGGTGCTGGCCCGGCATCCGCTGCGGGAGCTGGTCACCAGCAGCGAGCCGCTGCCGCTG